>RGZI01000036.1 GCA_010031635.1 Actinomycetota bacterium | reverse complement strand
TATTCCTGCGATTACTGACGGAAGCAAAAAATTAGTTTTAGCAGGATTACTTGCAAAACCATCAACTCGCTCCCAGGTTGTTAACACAATTACAAAATTAGTTTTGACTAATAATTACGATGGAATTGATTTAGATCTAGAAGGTTTTGCGTTTTCCGATGGAACATCTTCTTGGGCAAAGACTTCACCAAATTGGGTTTTGTTTATCAAAGAGCTTTCAGAGTTACTACACGCAAATGGAAAAATTCTCTCAATGACTACGCCGGTTGTTTTTGACCCTGTTACGAAACGCAAAGGTTCTTATTGGGTTTATAACTGGCCAGAGACAGCACCATACATTGATCGCTTACGGATAATGAGTTACGACTACTCGATTGCAAAACCCGGCCCAATCGGTCCACTTGAATGGACTGAAGCAACAGTTGCCTATGCAGCAACTTTGATGCCTCCATCAAAAATTTGGTTAGGAGTTCCCGGGTATGGACGTGATTGGATTACTACTGTTAGCGGAAAATGCCCAGCCTCTTATGCAACATTAATTAAGACGACCGCGAAAGCTGCTGTAGTGCCTGCAAATAAAGGTGTCGAATTAGCTAATACATATGGCGCAACTCCGACTTACTCAGAAAAAGAGGGTGAGATAACTTTTACTTATCAAAAAACTTATAACGAGGGAAGTGCATCATGTACCGCAACCAGAGTGGTTTGGTATCAAAATAGCAGGGCCTACTTAGCGCGGATGGAGTTAGTTGCTAAATATAAATTAGGGGGATTGACTCAATGGACACTTGGGCAAGAGGATGCAGAGACAATCCCAGCACTTCGTGAATATGCAAAAAGCATCTCTCCTGATGTGATCATTGCTTCGCTGGCAAGTGACAAGAGTGAAAGTTCTTACGCAGACAAATCACATATCTCAGCGCTCTTTACGCTTTCAGATAAACGTCCCGCGGCTGGATTGCCGATCTCGATTGAAGCACGTGGTGAGGATGAGATTGAATGGAAAAAAATTGGAGAAGCAACAACTTCGGTAACTGGAATCGCAGAGTGGGATTTAATTTTGGGTCGCAACATGAGATTGCGAGCAAGCTCACCCGGTAGTTGGGAGCGCCTATCGGCCACCAGCAATGAAATGGCGATTTCAGTAAAACCACTCTTGGAAATCAATGCTCCAACCGTTGCAAAAGTTGGGGCTGAATTCGCAATCTCAGTTCGAGCGGTACCAAATGAAGGAAGTTTTAATTTAGAGGAGTTTGTAAAAGGCAAATGGGTTCAAATTAACCAGGTAACTCTGGGGGCATCGACTGAGAGCGTGCTCTTTAACACCACCAGCACCTCGCGAGGATTTCATAGATATCGAATCACCACTGCCCCTTCACCTCGCTTACTGGGTAAGGTAAGTGAAGAGTTCACAGTTTTGATTCGATAGGTGCAGATAAGTGTAGATAAATATAGATGGGGGTAGATAGTTAGCTATGGCGATTTCACCAGCAGAGGTTGAAGAGAGCAGTGCGCTCGCCGCGTTTAGCACCGATAGTCCATGGATCACTATTGTTTGGGATGATCCAGTTAATTTAATGACATACGTGACACATGTTTTAATAGTTCTATTTGGATACAGTCAAGAAAAAGCAAATGAGTTGATGCTGAAAATTCACAATGAAGGAAAAGCTGTTGTGAATTCCGGAACCCGCGAAGAGTGCGAACATGATGTAGCCAGATTGCACGAGTACGGACTTTGGGCGACTTTGCAGCGGAGTGGAACATGAGTGGATTTTCTAGAAATCCAGATGGTTCACTTGTTGCATCATTCACACATTACGAAGGTGCGATATTAAAAAGTCTGGCCGAGCAATTGCTTGAGTTGCTTGGTGAAGAAGAAGGAAAAAGTAGTGATCCACTATTAGCAATGGTAGGTATATCAACAAATGATGAACTTCCTGATGATCCGGTTTTAGCAAGGTTGTTGCCAAATGCATATGAAGATGCAAAAGATGCCGCGGAGTTTCGCCGCTATACCGAAGATGGTGCACGAGAAAAGAAAAAAGCACATGCGCATGCAATCCGCGATGGATTAATTGAAGTACTTGATGACCATGCACTTGATTTACATTCACCTGGATTAGATAAACGGCAAGAAGTACAAATAATTTTACGAGGTGAGTTAATACAAGCATGGCTAATGGGAATTAATGATTTACGTTTATCACTTGGTGTGCGATTGAAAATTACCGAAAACTCACATGAGGTCTACAGTAAAATGACCGAAGATAAACCGGAGCGGGCCCTTTACAATTTATTTGCGTGGTTGGGCTGGCTGCAGGAAATGCTATTAACCACACTCTCCGGGAAGGCGCAGACATAAATAGAGATGAAGAGGCATGAAGCAGAGTTAAATTATTAGATTTACGCCGTATCCTTTACCCATGGTTTTGCATATAAGCGCCCAACTAGTTGCGCAGATTTGGGCTGAAGCAGAAGCAGTTCATCCCGATGAGGCGTGTGGAGTAATAGCGGGAACAATTGGAAGTGATTTACCAACCCGTCATATTCCGATGGTTAACGCGGCCCATTCGACGACTTTCTATGAGTTTGAATCAGCTGATCTGCTGCGGCTTTACCGTGAATTTGATGATCGTGATGAGGAACCAGTTGTTATTTACCACTCACATACCTCGACGGAGGCTCACCCATCACGTACCGATATTGCTTACGCTTCCGAGCCAGGCGCACATTACGTCCTTGTCTCTACTCGCGAAGAGATTGCAAGTAGGAGCGAATTTCGCTCATTTCGGATCATTGATGGCGTTGTAACAGAGGAAGAAGTAGTACTTACTTAACGGAGTTAAATTCAGATTTAGCAAAGATTAAGCAGATAGGGGATACTTAGCGAGTGAGTAATTCAGATAATTCAAAAGTAGAAGTCCGGATCCCAACTATTTTGCGCCCATATACCGGCGGGGCAAAATTGGTGAGCGCTCAAGGTTCGACCTTACGCGATGTGATCGCAGATTTAGATGTTAGTCACCCAGGTTTAGCTGAGAGATTACTCGATGGCGGTGCCTTGCGCCGGTTTATAAATTTGTATGCAAATGACGAAGATGTTCGATTTATTGGTGGTCTCGATTTAGTGGTTAAAGATGGAGATAGCATCACGATTCTTCCTGCAGTTGCTGGCGGTTGCTAACTTCTAATGGCGCGCTTTGATTCGCTAGCTGATTCAGTTGGCCACACACCGTTAATAGGTTTACCGAAATTATCTCCATCACCAAGTGTTCGGTTGTGGGCCAAGATGGAAGATCGCAATCCAACAGGTTCTGTTAAAGATCGTGCCGCACTCTCAATGATTGAAGCTGCTGAACGAGATGGCTCACTAAAACCAGGTGCAACTATTTTGGAACCTACATCTGGCAACACTGGAATTTCTTTAGCAATGATTTCAAAAGTTCGCGGCTATAAATTAATTTGTGTAATGCCAGAAAATACTTCAGCTGAGCGCCGCCAACTTCTTGAGATGTGGGGCGCAAAGATAATCTCATCCCCTGCCGCTGGTGGATCAAATGAAGCAGTTCGCGTTGCCAAAGAGTTAATCGAGAAAAATCCTGATTGGGTTTTCTTGTATCAATATGGAAACCAAGCAAATGCTGATGCGCATTACGAATCAACCGGTCCGGAAATTTTAGAAGATTTGCCAACTGTTACGCATTTTATTGCCGGACTTGGAACTACCGGTACTTTGATGGGTGCTGGACGCTACTTGCGTGAACATAAACCTGGAATTTCAATTATCGCTGCAGAGCCTCGTTACGGTGAATTAGTTTATGGATTGCGAAATATTGATGAAGGATTTGTTCCTGAGCTCTACGACGCATCGGTAATAACCCGTCGTTTCTCTGTCGGCGCAGAAGATTCGGTAAAAAGAGTTCGCGAATTACTAGATGTAGAAGGAATTTTCGCCGGAATCTCTACAGGAGCGATTTTGCATGCGGCTATTGCGATAGGAAAAGAGTGCGTCGCGGCGGGAGTTGATGCTGATATCGCCTTCATACTTTGTGATGCTGGATGGAAGTATTTATCAACTGGCGTTTACCACGACGACATTGATACTGCGCAAGAGCGCCTAGATGGACAACTCTGGGCGTAGGCTCAGAGCCGTGGAAAACCTGACTAACCTGACTAACCTGACAGCAACTGCAGCCCCCATTGGAGTCTTTGACTCAGGCGTAGGCGGATTGACTGTGGTGCGAACTATTTTGGATCAACTTCCAAATGAACCAATTCTTTACATCGGTGATACTGCCCGCGGACCTTATGGCCCAAGACCGCTTGCTGAAGTTCGCGCATTTGCACTTGAGATTATGGATAATTTAGTTGAACAAGGTGTGAAAGCAATTGTCATTGCTTGTAATACTGCAAGTGCAGCGATGTTGCGCGATGCACGTGAACGATATTCAATTCCAGTAATTGAAGTAATCCAACCTGCTGTTCGTCGTGCCGTAGCCGCAACGCGCAATGGTCGAATCGGTGTAATTGGAACTCAGACGACAATTGATTCGAGCGCTTATTCAGACGCATTTGCCGCAGCACCACAACTTGAGATCACTTCAGTCGCCTGTCCATTATTTGTTTCTTACGTCGAACGTGGTGAAACTATTGGACAAGAGATTTTAAAAATTGCCACAGATTACTTACAACCAATAATTGATGCAGATGCAGATACTTTGGTTCTTGGATGTACTCACTATCCATTATTAACTGGCGTAATCTCGTATGTGGTTGGGGAGAAGGTGACTTTAGTTTCCAGTGCCGAAGAGACTGCTAAAGATCTGTATCGAAAGCTGGCAGAAAGTGGAGTTGAAAGAGCAGCAGATGCAGGAGCCCCCGAACACAAGTTTTATGCAACCGGAGATACTCGAACATTTTCCGCTCTTGCTCGTCGTTTTCTAGGTCCAGAAGTTACTGCTGTAGAAAATTTAACCCTTTAATAAAGATAGCAAAAAGATATAGAGGAGAGCACAAATGACCGAACTTCATAAAAGAAGTGATACAAGAAGTGATGGAAGAAGTAACGATGCATTACGCGAGATTAAATTTACCCGGGGTTGGTTAAATCACGCTGAAGGTTCAGTAATTGTTGAGTTTGGACAGACCCGGGTTTTGTGCGCTGCATCTTTCACCGCTGGTGTTCCACGTTGGATGGCTGGGCAAGGAAAAGGTTGGGTTACATCAGAGTATTCAATGTTGCCGCGTGCCACTAATACCCGATCAGACCGAGAGAGCGTTAAAGGAAAATTAGGCGGACGCACGCAAGAGATTTCACGTTTAATCGGCCGATCGCTGCGTTCGATTATTGATATGTCAGCACTTGGCGAAAACACAATTGTGCTTGATTGTGATGTGCTGCAAGCAGATGGTGGAACTCGTACTGCAGCGATCACTGGTGCTTATGTCGCATTAGTTGATGCAATTACTTGGGCACAAGGTCAAGGTTTAGTAAAAGGATCACCACTTACAGATTCGATCTCAGCAGTTAGTGTTGGAATCATTGATGGGAAACCAAATTTGGATCTTTGCTATGAAGAAGATGTTCGTGCCGACACTGATATGAATGTGGTTTGTACTGGATCAGGAAAATTTGTAGAAGTACAAGGCACCGCAGAACGTGAACCATTTGATCGTGCACTTCTTGATCAACTTTTAGATTTAGCATTAAAAGGCTGCTCTGATTTAACTAAATTTCAAAAAGCAGCACTTGCTAAGTAAAGAGCAATAAATGAAATTGGTCCTTGCTACTCGTAATCATGGAAAAATCGTCGAGCTACAAAGAATAATCGCAGATGCCTTGCCCGATGTTGAATTAGTTGGCACTGATTCATTCCCTGATCTTGCTGATGTTGAGGAAACGGAAGATTCTTTTATTGGTAATGCCTTATTGAAAGCGCATGCAGTCGCTAATGCCACTGGCTTGCCGGCGATTGCAGATGACAGCGGTTTAAGTGTTAACGCATTAAATGGTGCCCCGGGAATATTTTCGGCACGTTATGCCGGAGTTCACGGAGATGACTTAGCAAACTTAAACAAAGTGCTCAGCAATATGGATCAGGTGCTGGATCGCTCTGCCGCATTTCATTGCGCCGCTGCATTTGCTAAACCAGATGGATTTGAAATAGTAGTTGAAGCGAAATTGCTTGGAAGATTAACGACTGCCCCAATTGGGGATGATGGGTTTGGGTACGATCCGATTTTTATACCTGACGGCTTCGAGATCACTACAGCCCAAATGAGCCCCTCGCAAAAAGATCAGATCAGTCATCGTGGAATGGCATTTAGGGCTTTAATCCCAAAGGTAGTAAACGCACTTTAAACGGTTTTTCAGGGGTTTTACGACAACCTGTTCAGGCTTATCACAGTAACTTTTTACCTACTGTTCACCCAATTCAGGCAAGATTGGAGGGTGTCCACCAAAAGTGCGAGCAGATTTACTGATCGCGAATTAAGTTGGTTAGATTTCAATCAACGAGTTCTTGAATTGGCTGAAGATAAAGAGATTCCACTTCTCGAGCGAATTAGGTTTTTGGCGATTTTCAATTCGAACTTAGATGAGTTTTTTATGGTGCGAGTTGCTTCTTTGAAGCGAAAAATCGAAGCGGGTGTTGTGAATGTAAATTCAGCGGGTTATGCCCCAAGAGAACAGATGGAAGTAGTCTTAAAACGCACCCATGAATTGGTAGAGAGACAATCAAAGTTTTTCCACAACGAGCTACTCCCAGAGTTGTCAAAAATAAGAATTAATTTTTTATCGTGGGATGATTTATCTGAAAGTGAAATTGTTTACCTGCAAGAATTATTTACCTCCAAAATTTATCCAGTATTAACTCCGCTTGGAGTAGATCCAGCGCACCCATTCCCACATATTTCTGGTTTATCCCTAAATATCGGAATTCAACTTCGTAATCCAGAATCGCTTGAGGAATTTTTTGCCAGAGTTAAGATTCCGTTAAATTTGCCAAGATTTATCGCAACTTCAGATGGTGCAAAAAATAGATACATTCCACTTGAATTATTAATTAGAAAAAATCTAAATCAATTATTTCCAGGAATGGAGATATTGACTCATTACACTTTTAGATTAACACGGAATCAAGATATGGAACTGGATGAAGAAGAGACAGATGATATTTTGCTCACTCTGGAAAAAGAGTTGCAAAAGCGGCGTTTTGGAACTCCAGTTCGTCTTGAAGTACCACTGGATATTCCCACCAAAATTCTCGCCGACTTAGCCTATGAATTAGAAATCGATGAAAGCGAAATCATCAAGTACGAAGAGCCTTTGGATTTAACTGGTCTAAATCAAATTGCAGATCTTGAGATACCAAATTTAAAATTTTCGCCTTTTTCAAGTTCAACCCCACCGCAATTCACCGAGATTGAAGAGGATTCACCAGAAGAGTTCTTTGCTGCCCTAAGACACGGTGAAATTCTTTTACATCATCCCTATGACTCATTTACAAGTACCGTAGTTAAATTTTTAGAATCTGCCACAGCCGACCCTAATGTTTTGGCTATTAAGCAAACCTTGTATCGCACATCGGGCGACTCACCCATTATGAATGCATTAATAGAAGCAGCAGAAGCTGGGAAACAAGTCCTTGCAGTTGTGGAAATTAGAGCCCGTTTTGATGAGATGGCCAACATGAAGTGGGCGCGCAAGCTAGAAGATGCTGGAGTACATGTTGTTTATGGATTACTAGGTTTGAAGACTCATGCCAAATTATCTTTAGTGGTTCGCGAAGAACCAAGTGGAATTAGACGTTACTGCCATGTGGGAACTGGAAATTACAATCCAAAGACTGCGCGGTTTTATGATGATTTTGGATTGTTAAGTGCTGACTTCTCTTTGTGTGATGATTTAACCAAACTTTTTAATCAATTATCGGGGTTCGCACCATCTACAACATTTGCGCGCTTGTTGGTAGCACCTAAAACCCTACGAAGTGGAATTTTGGCGCGGATTGAAAATGAAATTAATAATCACAATGCTGGTAAACCAAGTGGCATCCGCTTTAAATTGAACTCTCTGTTAGATGAAGAGATTATTGAAGCGCTTTACAGAGCATCCAATGTCGGCGTTCCAGTGAAGTTGGTAGTTAGAGGAATCTGCGCTCTTAAAGCTGGTGTTCCTGGTCTTTCAGAAAATATTGTTGTTCGCTCAGTTTTAGGTAGATTTTTGGAACACACTCGCATTTATAATTTTGTTGCTGCTGGAGAAAATGAATATTGGATTGGTAGCGCTGATTTGATGCACAGAAATCTAGATCGAAGAATTGAAAGTTTAATTCGTGTTGAAAGAAGTGATCATAAACTTGAATTGGATCAAGCGATTGCGGAAGATTTATCAGATGATTTATCAACGTGGCATTTAATTGAAGGCGACAAATGGCAACGCAGGGTATCTGATGCTGCCGGGAATAAATTACAAACTCCTCAAGAAGTAATGATGGAGAGAAAGAGGCGATTGCATTTATGAGTAAAGCAAATTTTGATTCTGAGACGACTGAGATTATGGCCTCTGGTGCGGTCCTATATAGATTGGTTGACGACGAAATTGAGATCGGCCTGATTCACCGTCCTCGATATGACGATTGGTCTTTCCCGAAAGGAAAGATTGAGTTTGGTGAATCTTTTTTGGCAACTGCCCGCAGGGAAGTATTGGAAGAGAGTGGGTATGCAGCCAAATTTGGTCCACTGATAGCGGAAATTCAATATTTAGCTGAAGGGGTTCCGAAACGAGTTAAGTATTGGGCAGCGCAAGCGATTTCTGAAGCAAAGCCAATTGCCGATACCGAAGAGGTAGACCAATTTGAGTGGCACAGCTTTAAAAGTGCAAAAGCCAAGTTAACTCATGAAGAAGATCGAAAAGTGCTGAAGTTATTTAAAGATATCTCTGCAGGAATAGATAAATATTCCACTTTGATTTTATTGCGACATGCCAAGGCATTAAAGCGAGTCGAATGGATCGGTGATGATGGAGATCGGCCACTAGATAATCGTGGTCAAATTCAAGCGGAGAAATTTCGATCGATTTACGAAGCATATGGAATAGATGAAATTTTCAGTTCTGATGCCTACCGATGTCTTGAAACTGTAAGACCACTGGGCCGTGACCTTGGAATTAATGTAGGGATTGCTAGTGATATCAGCGAGTATCAATATTCGCGTGATAAAGATAAACCGCTTAAATTTGCTAAAAAGTTTTTGAAAGCCTCCAAGGATAGTGAAAGTAGTAAAACCGTTTTGCTATGCAGTCACAATCCAGTAATTCCCAAGATTTTAAAAGAGTTGGCTGGCGCGATGGCTTTTGATGAGATTGATCGAGGGCTAGAGCCAGGTGATGGTTGGGTTTTATTCCATCAGGATGGGAAAGTACGCGCAATTAATTTTATTCAAAGACCTTAACTCTCTAACCAATCCAACCTTCTTAGGATTACGCCCTCCCGAAGTGCCCATGGACAGATTTGAATCTGATCGACTCCGATAGCGTGCAAAGTTTGGCGCGCGACCATTGCTCCAGCAACTATTTGATGCGCCCGAGTTTTAGAAACACCTGGAAGTTCATTGCGTTCTGCTGCTTTCATCTTCAGAAGTTTAGGAACCATTTCATCGAGGCAGTCACGCGTTAAATGTTTATCTGAATCACCAAGCCAATCCTGTGACATTTTGGCCAAGGTGCGTAGCGTCTTGCTAGTTCCAGCCACTTTATCGACCTTATGCTCAGCAAAAGCGGCAGCTGGTGTTTCTAAGTACTCATCAATGTAATCTTCAAGATCACGTGCGGATTTGTTGGTAAATGGATCCTCTTTGAGAAAAGAATGCGTTAGCCGACCGGCACCAAGTGGAAGTGATAACGCAAGTTCCGGTTCTTCATCGCGACCGGTAGCAAGTTCAAGTGAACCACCACCGATATCAATAACCAACAAATCACCGCTTGACCATCCAAACCAGCGCCGTGCTGCCAAAAAAGTAAAACGCGCCTCCTCTTCGCCAGATAAAACACTTAACTCAATTCCACAATTTTCATTAATATGGTTGATTACGCGTTCACCATTTGTAGCATCGCGAATAGCAGAAGTTGCAAAAGTTAAAATTTCTTCAGTTTGAAATTTTGACGCTTCAGCCATAGCGGCTTTTATAATTAAAGTTAACGCTTGAATTCCTTCTATCGTTATTGCGCCACCGGCATCCAAATAATCAGTTAGGTGAAGTTCTGTTTTATGGCTAGTCGCTGGAATTGGTTGCGCACCGCGGTGGGCATCAACTACCTGTAAGTGGATCGTGTTGGAGCCAACATCAAGAACTCCCAATCGCATGGCGCAAAACTTACCGCCCCTTTGATGAAAAAATGGTTAGGCGGGCAGCAATCTAAAAACGCGTCAAGAAGTGTAAATGGCGATTGAGATTGCAACGTATTGGGAAACCCAGGCAGCGATAACAAAGAGATGGAAATATTCATGAAAGCCAAAGTAGCGGGCATTTTTGCCCGGGAATTTAAATGCATAAGCGAGTGCCCCGACTGAATAAAATAATCCACCTAAGAGCAGGGGAATCAGAATCTTTAATCCACCCTCTTGATACAACTGTGGTGTATAAATTATCGCTACCCATCCAAGAGCTAAGTAGATTCCAACATAAAGCCAACGTGGAGCTGAAAGCCAAAAAACTCTAATCGCAACTCCTGCGAGGGCTCCTAACCAAATTACCCAAAGTAATACTGCCCGGTCTTTGCCAGTTAAAAGTGTCATCGCAAATGGGGTGTAAGAGCCAGCAATAATTAAATTTATATTTGCATGATCAAGACGGCGCCAGATTTTTTTCTTCTTTGGCGACCAGGGAACGCGATGATAAATTGCGGAAACACTAAATAGTGCAACTGCTGTTAAAGCATAAAGTGCAACTGCAAACTTAAAACTTTCCTTACTCAAAATAAAGAGCACCAAAGAGGCAATAAAAACTAGCGGTGCTGCAATTAAATGTGACCAGCCGCGTAATTTTGGTGGGACGGGAATGTTGGGGAGCCCCGGTGATGGAGGAATTGAATTTTTCAATTGCACCCCCTCTTCAAATCCGAGTGATGGATGATGCTGGTAAAAATCTTTAAAACAATCTTCAAGATAATTAAATTGGTGCGGGAGGCGGGACTTGAACCCGCACGTCCGTAGACACAGGTTCCTAAGACCTGCGTGTCTGCCATTTCACCACTCCCGCAAGAGCGACGGGGATAAGGGTAAGCCCGATAGCCTTAGAGTGTGAATCCGGGGGATCTTGAAGCGGCTTTATTGGCCAAAGTACGCTCACTTTTCGACTCAGGAGCAGTTGTTGGATCGATCCCTGACCGGATCTCGGTAGAGCGGCCCAAAAATCGCGATCATGGAGATTTCGCAACTTCAATTGCCTTACAACTCGCCAAAAGTGCTGGAATTCCACCGCGTGAGATTGCACAACTGTTGGTTACAGCATTCGCGCAAATCGACGGAGTTGAAAAAGCTGAAATTGCTGGCCCGGGATTTATAAATCTAACTTTAGTTTCTGGTGCTCAAAGCGCAATTGTAAAAACGGTTTTAGAGCAAGGCAAAAAATATGGTGAAGGAAATCTTTTATCCGGTGTAAAAATTAATCTTGAATTTATTAGTGCAAATCCAACTGGTCCGTTGCACTTGGGGCATACCAGATGGGCTGCCGTTGGTGATGCCATGGCAAGAGTCCTAACCGCAGCGGGTGCACAAGTAACACGTGAGTTTTATATCAATGATCGTGGAAATCAAATGGATTTGTTCGGAGCATCACTTGCTGCTGCTGCAAATGGATTGCCAATTCCAGAAAATGGGTATCACGGTCAATACATTAAAGATTTGGCAAAAGAGATAGTTGGACAAAACCCAGGAATAAATAAGTTAAGCGGTGATGATTCCTTAGTCGCTTTTCGTGAAGCTGGATATAAATTGCAACTTGCACAACAACAAAGCGTGCTCCGTCATTTCGGAAGTATTTTTGATGTTTGGTACTCAGAACGAAAATTACATGACAGTGGCGCAGTCGCTAATGTGGCTGAGAAGCTGAAGAAAAATGGTCATGTCTACGAAGATGGTGGTGCAACTTGGTTGCGCACAACTGATTTCGGCGATGATAAAGACCGAGTTTTAGTAAAAGCAGATGGTGAACAAACTTACTTCACCTCGGACACTGCCTACTATTTAGATAAAAGATCTCGCGGTTTTGATTTATGTATTTACTTATTAGGTGCAGATCATCACGGATATGTTGGGCGTTTGAAAGCTTTAGTTTCCTGCACTGGAGATGACCCAGCCAAGAATTTGCAAGTACTAATAGGTCAAATGGTAAAAATTATTGAGAATGGTGAAGAGTTAAAACTTTCCAAAAGAGCTGGAACCATTATTACTCTTGAAGAGTTAGTTGAAAAAGTTGGAGTCGATGCCGCAAGATATTCATTAACTCGCTATCCAACCGATACCCCGCTTACTCTTGATGTTGATTTGTTGAAAAAGCGCACAAATGAAAATCCAGTTTTCTATGTGCAATATGCACATGCCCGAATTAGCGCTTTATTGCGAAATGCTAAAGAACTCGGTATGAAGGTGGAAATAATAGATTTCAGGCAAGAATTACTTGATAGTGAGGCAGAAGAAGCTCTATCTGCTTCTATTGCACTCTTTCCAAAAGTTGTTGCTAGCGCTGCTGAACTTCGCGAACCGCATCGCGTTGCCCGCTATTTAGAGGAGTTGGCTGGCCATTACCATCATTTTTACGCTCACTCCCGAGTGCTCCCAATGGGGGAAGAGCCAATCACTGCGTTGCATCAATCCCGGGCGCTTTTGTGCGAAGCCACCCGCCAAGTTTTGGCAAATGGGTTGGCCATGCTTGGCGTAAGCGCGCCAGAAAAGATGTGAGTAAATTGAATCCCGTGAATATCTGGCCAAAAAATACATCATTTGAAGATGGTGAAATTTATTTAGCCGGAATTCGCGCACAAGATTTGGCAAAAGAGTTTGGTACACCAGCATTCATTATTGACGAAGATGATTTTAGATCGCGGGTTCAGGAATTTAGAAGTGCCCTTGACTTAACTTTCGGAAGAGAAAACTCTGACATATTTTATGCCGGAAAAGCTTTTCTTTCTGTGCAAATTGCTAAATGGCTAGCGGAAGAAGGCGTGGGATTGGATGTTTGTTCCGGCGGCGAATTGGCTGTGGCTATTGCTGCAAAATTTCCGGCAAATCGAATTGAAGTTCACGGAAATAACAAGTCCGCAGCAGAGATAAGAAGCGCAATTGAAATTGGCGTATACCTCATTGTTGCTGACTCATTGCATGAAATAGAAAGAATTGAAGATATTGCAAAGCAACTTGGGAAAAAACAAGCAATTCTTTTGAGGTTAACACCGGGCATAGAAGCTCATACTCACGAATTTATTGCGACTGCACATGAAGATGTGAAATTTGGATTTTCAATTGCAAGTGGTGCCGCTGCGATCGCTACCAAGAAAGC
>RGZI01000035.1 GCA_010031635.1 Actinomycetota bacterium | reverse complement strand
CACCGCCCCTGGGGTCGAACTTGGGATGGCAAGACTTGCGATTATAGATGTGGCACATGGCCAACAACCAAAGCAAGATTCGACCAGAAAAATTGAAATAGTTTTTAATGGTGAGATCTATAACCATCGGGAAGTTCAAGAGATTGTTCGCAAAAATAGCGGAAAATTGGCTGGAGATAGCGAAGCAGAAGCTGTCGCTGAACTTTATAAAATTAAGGGCGAACATTTTGTAAATGATTTGCGCGGAATGTTTGCAATTGCAATTTGGGATAGCAGAGACAACTCCCTCTTATTGGCACGGGACCGAATCGGTGAAAAGCCATTGCTCTACTGTGAAACAACAGCAGGTAATTTGGTTTTTGCATCCGAGATGCGGGCGATTTTTGCTTTTGGAGTCAAGCCCAAGGTAGACGAGAGCCAAATTGGGATCATTTCTGGGGTTAAAACATTGCCACCTGCGCACTTACTTAAATTTAAAGATGGGAAGTTGGTGATCTCTCGATATTGGCAACTTCCCGAATTTACCGAAAAACAGATATCTAAAACAGCAGCCACAGAATTACTAAGTGGTGCGCTAGAAAATGCTGTGGTCAGTCAACTATCTTCAGAACGCCCTTTAGGAACATATTTAAGTGGGGGAATAGATTCAACATTGGTAACGGCTTTTGCTGCTCGTAACTCAACTTCGAAAATAAATACTTTTTCAATTGGTTTTGAAGATTCTGCTTATGATGAGTCAAGCCATGCACGTGCTGTTGCCAATTATTTGGGAACAGATCATCATGAAATAGTAGTAAAACCTAATCCAGAATTGATTTTACGTAAAATTGGCCAAGTTTTAGATCAACCATTTGGGGACTCATCAATCATCCCAACCTTTTTACTAAATGAATTTGCTAGCAAAGAGGTAATTGTTGCCCTAGGCGGGGATGGCGGAGATGAATCAATGGCCGGTTATGACCGCTACCGCGCTGCACCCGCGTTGCAAAGATTAAATCCACTGCTTGGTGCGGCTAAGCCTTTGACTAAGTTGGTTGATCGGTTTGGATATACGAAATTAAATCGCCGTGGCAAGCGATTGCTGGAAGTGGCAAAACCATACGGTTCTACTCGCGATAGATACCTAGATCTTGTGTCGCTAGTCCACTCCAGTGAGGTAAATGCGCTCTTACATCCACGCATCAGTACTGAAAATATCGGCCAAAACCCGTTACAGCGCAGCTGGGATTTATTAAATATTGGTGATGAAAGCGAACGGGCGCGAGTTTTGGATCTGCAGAGTTATCTTCCTGGAGATCTGCTCTTTAAAACAGATATCTCATCTATGGCAAATAGTTTGGAATTGCGCGCTCCATTCCTGGATTACAAGTATTTAGAGATTGCTCATTTAATTCCCACCAAATATAAAATCCACAACGGCGAAGGTAAACACCTATTGCGCGAGATTGCACGTGGCCTAGTTTCAGCATCTTTAATTGACCGACCAAAGATGGGCTTTGCTATCCCACGAGCGCTTTGGCTTCGGGGCCCTATAAAAGAGATGGCACATGAATTGTTATTGGGGAAGACCACCATGGATCGCGGATGGGTAGATTTAAAAACAGTTGAAAAATATTGGCTTATGCATCAATCAGGTAGAGATTACGATCGAATTCTTTGGCCAGTTTTGATGCTTGAACTTTGGGCCCGTAATTGGGTTGATCAAGCCAAGTAAAGATTTTGGTAATCATTTACTAAACGTGCAACTCCATACCGAGCATTCATATCGGTCTTAGCATTTTTGCCAAGTTGGATCCGTAAATCAGGATTACTTATTAAAGAATTGACTGCGGTTGCAAGTTCCCCGGGATCTAGCGAAGTTAGCACTCCAGTGCTTCCATTTTTAATTACTTCAGCAACGGAACCAACATTTGTCGAGATTGTCGGAACGCCAGCCATACCTGCTTGAATTGCACTGACCGGTGTACCTTCATTGTCACTGGTTAGCAAAAGAATATCGGTGGCACTTAAAATATTCTCAACATCACTGCGCCATCCTAAGAATCTAACCTGGGAATCTATCTTAGAAAGTTGGAGTTTTAGGGAATCGACTAAATCGCCTGACCCAACTATTAAAAACATTACCTTTGGGTTGTAAGTTGCGATTTTTAGGGCAACTTCAGCAAATCTATCTGGTCGTTTAATACCTGTGATTCTCCCCAAAAAAGTTATTGTCGTGGCATCTTGCGGTATTCCCAAAGATTCACGTGCCGAAAGTGAGTTAGGTAATGTTCCCAAAGATATTCCGGGGGGAATCACTACATATTGCGCTGGCTTGCCGATATGTGCAGCCAATAGGTCATCTCGCACCTGTGCTCCAACACTGATAATTTTGAAACTTCTTTTTGCCAGCATTCGCTCTATGTAAATTAGCAATTTAGTTTTTGCTGGTGAGAAATACCCATGTAATAAATGTCCATGATAAGTATGGATTAATTTTGCATTACTAAAACTCAAGATAGCTGCAAGTCGGCCTAGCAATCCGGCTTTTGCGGTGTGGGTGTGGATGTAATTAGGTTTGAACTTCCTGATCTCGCCCATGAGGCGGAATAAAACTAACAAATCGTCTTTGGCCTTTATGCTTCGGCCAAGCCCCTCTATCCGAGTTACTGGAATATCAGGCGTAACTAATTCGAGGTAATCTGCTTCATCACCAGCGCAATAACCGGTAAAGAGTCTTTGGTCAAAGTTATTTTGATCAAATCCGCGCATTAATCCAGAAACTTGGACTGCGGGTCCACCAACATTCATCCGTGCGATTATCCGCATTACTCGGATTTTCGCTGCCACTTTGCTTTTTTCGCTAACTTTACTTTGCTAAATCTGCGGCAACAATCTTTTTAGCTAAATCTAAAATAGAGATTTCAAAATTATTTCCGATGTTTACAACAGTTCCGACAGTTTTATCAGTACCAGCAACTTTGAGGAGAGCATCGATTACATCACTCACATGTGCAAAACATCGAGTCTGTGTGCCATCACCATAAACAGTGATTGGTTCATTTTTTAATGCTGCTCCAACAAATCGTGGAACCACCATTCCATAAAAGCCAACTTGGCGCGGACCAACTGTGTTGAATAATCGCACGATACGTGCGGGCAAACCTTCAGAATGCCAATAAGAGTAAGCGAGAACCTCTTCAATCGCTTTTGCTTCGCTGTAAGACCAACGTACTTTTAGTGGTGAACCAAGAATTCGGTCATCCTCTTCACCCAGGGCATCTGAAGTATTTTTTCCATAAATTTCACTAGTACTGGTGACTAATACTGGGGTTTTATTTTTAGCACACGCTTCAAGCACATTTTCAGATCCGCGTATATTTGTTGAAAGTGATTTAAGGGGATTTTGAACAATATTAAAGACACCAACAGCGGCCGCTAAGTGGAAAACGTGATCGACTTTAGCTACCAAAGAGTTGACTAGCGGCACATCTAAAATTGAACCTTCAACAAAGGTTAGCGAGTGGCTTGATTTGTGTTGATGGAGATTAGCCGAGCGGCCGGTGGACAGGTCGTCGAGAACTGTGACTGTGTCGCCGCGAGCGATCAGGGCGTCGGTGAGGTGAGAACCAACAAAGCCGGCCCCACCTGTAACTAAATGGTGCAATTTCACTCGCCTTCGATCAAAACCTCAGGATATTTACTAGGGCAGAGCCTACCGATTCAACGGGTAAGTTTGGCTTATGGCGGTTTGGGTCTGCGGTGAAGCGTTAATCGATCTGATCCCAACTGTGCCGGGGTCAGAGCAGCGCAATGCGATTCCAGGGGGCGGGCCGGCAAATACCGCACATGCCCTCGCAAGATTGGATATTGCCACTGAATTTATCGGTGGTTTATCTGACGATCAATATGGACGCAGAATGCGCGCAGAATTTATTGCAGATGGAGTTGGGCTCACTTTCACCCCAGAACACAAACTTCCTACCTGTCTAGCCATTGTTTCAATCGCGATAGGTGGTAGCGCAACCTATGAATTTAAGATTGATGGAACGGCAACTTTTGCTTTTAAAGCAGAAACTCTGCCAGATCCAAGTGAATTTAAACCGGAGGCAATTTATATCGGCACTCTTGCAACGATTATTGAACCTGGGGCAAAAATCTTAAAAGAGTGGATCGCGAAAAGCAAAGATTGCGCACCAATTATCTATGATCCGAATATTAGATCAGTAGTGATTTCAGATCGAAGTAAATATCAGGAAGTAGTTAAAGATTGGGTAACTCTTTCAAAGGTAGTAAAAGCAAGTGAAGATGACCTCACTTGGTTATATCCTGAAATTGAGCCGCTGGAAATTGCACGAACGTGGGTGGCGCAAGGTGTAAAACTTGTTGTAATAACTAAAGGTGAAAATGGAATTATTGGGATTACTGAAAATCAAGAAATTTCTATTCCAGGAGTGAAGGTTGACGTCGTCGATACAGTTGGCGCTGGTGACACAGTAGGAGCGGTGCTAGTTGAGACTATAGTTGAATCGGGATTAGATAAGTTAACTAGCGAATTCCTTTCACATACTTTGCATAGAGCGGCGCTCGCCGCATCGATTACTTGTTCACGTGCTGGAGCAAACCCGCCAAGTAAAGCGGAGTTACTTTAAAGATAACAATTTATTTTCAGTACGTTTGAGAGTGCTTTCAATTGAGTAATTCTCTATGACAGATTGCAGCGCGCCCTCGGAAACTTTCTGATAATTATTAGATAAAGTCAGAATTTCTGCTATCGAATTGCCACAAGAAATTTCATTTGAAATATCCACCACATAGCCATTGACACAATTTTTAATCACCGCAACATTACCTGCCGCATTAGAGACTATGGCTGGGATTCCAGCTCCAAGTGCCTCCAATAATGCAAATGACATACCCTCATAAGTGGATAGGAGTGCAAAATATTTTGCTTTCGCAACCTGCTGGCTGACTTTTTCTTGGGCCAAAGCACCAGTAAAAGTAACTTGAGCATTTAGTTCTGTTGCCAAAGTGCGCAATTTAAGATTTTCAGGGCCATCCCCTATGACACATAATTTTAAATTCTTTTTTGCGGCAATGCGGATTAATAAATCTACATTTTTCCAAGAAACCAATCTCGATACAGTAACTAAATCAAACTCCTTAGGTTGGTTGCTCATTCCTAGAACATGAACACCGTTTGGAATCATAGATACAGGCTTAGAAATTCCCCATTTTTTTACAAAGTCGGCCAACTGTTGGCTAGGGGTAATAATCTCTTTAAAACCATTTAGCCCAAATTTAAGCAATCTACGTTGAATCCCAACAGGTGCCTCCGTGTTAAAAGATTCAATTGTCAATTTTGTGCTACCAGAATTGCGTGCTCTTTCCCAAACTGGGTCTCCCACTATCTTTCCTAATGTTGGGGTACGGCTAAATCGAACTGCAACACCGGTTTCTTCATATAAACCATTTGCAAATATAAGATCACTTCGGATCGAAGATAGAAAAATATATTTGGTTGTCAAAATCATTCGTAATGGTTTTGCTAATGATCTATTTATAAATCGCACCGGGTAGGGAAATTCATTTTTACTTCTTTTACTATCAGTTAATGTAATTACCTTTACTTTATGCCCCTGAGATATTAAATGATTTGCAAACTGAGGAACAAACTTTGCAGGCCCACCATCGTCAGGAGGATAAATCCCCGAGATAAGCAGAATTTTCACTAGACAGTCGTCTCTGTCCAATTAGATATCAGGGAACTAACTTTCGGATCTTGAGCCCATTTAATTACTTCGCTCATACCCACTTCGAGGGGAGTTGGCGCAACTTTCCCGATAAGGGAATGCAGATATGTGGCATCTGCAAAAGTACGTTCCACATCACTTGGATGTTTTGCGCTTACATTTGATTGCAATTCAAGCCCTAGTTGGCTTTCAGCGATATTTATCATCTCGGCAAGCGTGCGTGGAATTCCACCACCTGTATTTACCACATCGTGATATTCGGCTGGACGCGAAGCAAGCTCACGGTGTAAAGCAATAATTGCTTTTACAGTGTCATCTACATATGAGAAGTCACGCAGGGCATCTCCATCACCAAACAAGTTGAAGGGTTTGCCAGAAATTAAATTGGCAGCAATTCTAAAATACGCCATATCAGGACGGCCCCAAGGTCCATACACGGTAAAGAAGCGTAAACCTCTTGCTTTCATATTTGATTTACGAATAATTGCTGGCGCCATACTTTCGTTTGCTAATTTTGTTGAACCATAAAAACTAATTGGTTTTATATCTGTAAAACTTTCTGAAAATGGGGCTTTTGGATAATTTCCATAAACACTGGATGATGATGCATAGGTAATCCGATCGATTCCATTTTTTAATCCCCAAGTGAAAACATTTAAAAAAGCATCAATATTAGCTGTTACATATTGCCCGTAGCGCTCCACAGGGAGTCGGATTCCTGGCTGTGCAGCTAAATGGATAATTGAAGAAATATTTTTACCAGCAAGAGTTTTTTCAAGGGCATCAGAATCTGAAATATCACATCTTGCTACTGTGATGCCAAGTGGGGTGAGTAGATTTGCAACTCGGAGATCCTTCAACTCTGTCGAGTAATAATTGGAAAAGGAGTCAATAGCAACAATCTCTTCGCCTGCTAATTTAAGAGCACGGGCGGTATGGGCGCCGATAAATCCAGCTGCTCCGGTGATCAAAATCGCGGGCTTCATACGCCAATGATACTGGGGCTAACTTTAAGAAAATCAGAGAATTGCAGGCTTTTGAGCATAGGATTGCCGCATGAGCATAATTGGAAAGCTGCGCGCAAGTGATGGAAGTACTTTGCAATTAGCAACTGATGTTTTGGGACCACATGCAATTCATGGATTAGCTTTTGATAAGCCGTGGCGCGAGATTGCACCAGGAGTCGCATCGATTGATTTAGTTGCACCATATGTGGGTGCACGGGTAGAACAAAACGTAGTTGTAGATGGGGATTCATTTACATATGAGCTTTCATACATCGCAAATGGAGTAGATCTTCCGGCGTGGGTGGGATTACATACTTGGTTTCCACGAACCATAAATGGATCACCAGAAGCCGAGATTGATTTTCATCCAGAGAAGATGCTTGATGTAACACCAACTCTTATTCCGACTGGAAAATACAAAGAACCAAATAAACCTTTTCCTTGGGATGATGTTTTTACTGGAGTCAAAGGCGACCCCGCAGTTATTTGGCGTGGCGAAGCGAAGTTAAGTATTTCAAGTCCGGCTGATTGGTGGGTTGTTTACACCGAAGATCCAATTGGTGTTTGTGTTGAGCCACAGACTGCGCCACCTGATTCACAAAACTTCGGTGCTGATTTATCTGAGGCTCACAAATTATTTTCGCGTTTTACATTTGAGAAAGCTTAGCTTTAGATGACTACAGGTGGCTTTAATAGCAAAGAACTTTTGGCACTTGAAGATGAGTTAGTTCTTGCTGTTTTTACAAATAAAGAAGCGGTCGAAATAGGTGAGTGCGTTGTGAAAATCGCACACGAAAAAAATCTTCCAATCGCAACCCGGGTTTATATAGGTGATTGGGTGGTATTCCATGTTTCACTGCCAGGATCTGATGCTGAAAATGATCGGTGGATGGGGCGCAAAGTGCGCACAGTTGCGGCTAAAGGACATTCATCAATGTGTTTACGGATCTTGGCTGAAGAGGCAGGGATTGCTGAAAAAGATTGGTATGTGCAAAATAATTTAGCAGAAAGTGATCACGCAATACATGGAGGGGCATTTCCATTGCGGGTAGATGGAGTCCATGTCGGGACTGTTGTAGTCAGCGGAATCCCGCAGGCGGAAGATCACCGACTTGCAGTCGCTGGTTTGAGAGAGTTTTTGGCACGCAGGTAAAGATGATTGACCGCGAACACCTAAGTAATATGTTGGAGCGAGAGCAAGCACGTTTTGTAGTGCATCATCCAAAAAGTGCGGCGATATTTAAAGAAAGTAAGTCGGTAATGCCAGGCGGTGTCCCGATGTCATGGATGGCGAAGTGGCCGGGGGGATTTCCGGTTGTGGTTGAAAGTGCAAAAGGTGCGCACTTTGTTGATGTTGATGGAAATAAATATATAGACCTCTGCCTTGGCGATACCGGATCAATGACAGGTCATTCACCGGATGCAACAGTTGCGGCGATCAAAGCCCAGATTGATCGCGGAATAACGATGATGCTTCCGACGGAGGATGCAGTAATTGTTTCGCGCGAATTAGCACGCAGATTTGGTTTACCACTTTGGCAATTCACAGTTTCAGCTACCGATGCAAATCGACATGTGATCCGTTATGCGCGAATGCTTACGGGTCGCGACAAAGTAGTTGTGATTGATCGGTGTTATCACGGAAGCGTGGATGAAACTTTTGCGACTCTTGATCTTAATGGCGCAACTGTTTCGCGAGAGGGAAATATTGGCGCACCAGTTGAATTAGCAGTGACAACACGGGTCGTTGAATTTAATGATCTAACTGCCATGGAACTTGCATTGAAGATGGGTGATGTTGCAGCAATTTTGATGGAACCGGCGATGACAAATGTTGGAATTGTTTTGCCAGAGCAAGGTTATTTAATTGCGGTAGAAAAGTTGGCAAAAAAATATGGGACGCTTTTAATTATTGATGAGACACATACGATCTCTTTTGGGCCCGGTGGAATGACAGCGGGCTTGGGATTGAAACCAGATTTCTTGACTATTGGAAAAGCTATTGGCAGTGGAGTTCCGACTGGAACTTTTGGAATGACCCAAGCAGTGGCAGATCAAATTGCGGAGTTTGTGAAATTAGCAGAAGTTGATACGGGCGGTGTCGGCGGAACTTTGGCGGGTAATGCGTTATCCCTTGCGGCGATGCGTGCGACTTTAAGTGAGGTATTAACTGATGCGGCTTATGCGAAGATGCAACCACTTGCAGACCTTTGGGCTGATGGGGTGGAGGAGGTCATTCGCGAATGCAATCTGCCATGGTCAGTAAACAGGTTGGGGATTAGAGCTGAGTACATTTTTAATACTCGGGCGCCACGAACTGGACGTGAAGCGGCCGATGCTGGAGATTTCGAATTAGAACAGCTAATTCATCTATACCTATTAAATGAGGGGTTTTTATTGACCCCTTTTCACAATATGGCTTTGATCTGCCCCGAGACCACCGTGGCTGATGTCGTTGCGCACACCGCCGCCTTTCGGAAAATGTGCAAAGAGTTGACTAGCGCCCCTTAAAACTCTGGGATAAACCTGAGAAGATAACCCCATGAATCGGGCGAAGGTATTAGTTGTCGAAGATGACAATTTTACCCGATCGACTTTGGTCGCTGCGATTCGTACTCAAGGGATCGAAGTAGTCGGATCAGCGAGCAACGCCCGTGATGCACTTGCGATTCAAGCCCGCTATGCGCCAGATATTGCGATGCTGGATTTTGATCTGGGTCCTGGGCCAACTGGAATCGATGTGGCACATGCACTTAGGTCGCGCCAACCAAATATCGGAATTTTAATTCTTTCAACATTTAGAGATCCAAGATTGCTCTCAACAAAGCTGCCGCCACTTCCTAGTGGATCCTTATATTTATGTAAACAAGATATTGATGATGTCCGTAAAATTGTTGATCAGCTGTTGATGGTCAATGAAAGAAGATTTGGACGAGTTGTTCGTAAAATTTTTCCAAAGCGTGAAACGATTCCATTAACTGAAATGCAAATGGATATTTTGGCATTAGTTGCAAAAGGTTTAACAACCTCTGAGATAGCACGACAAAGAGATGTCAGTGAAAAAGCAATCGAAAATACGATTTCGCGAATCTCTGTACAACTAGGAATTGTTAAAGATTCAACACAAAATCAACGAGTTCAATTAACTCGCGCCTATATGCGCTTAGCTGGGAAATCAACTTAAGGTGTTAAAAAATCTCATCTTGAGAGTTTCTGGTGATCGGACTCTCTCGCTTACTGCTTTCATGGTCTTTTTCCCATTTGGCGTTATGGGCGTCATAACAACTATTCCAGCAGTTAACACGACCACAACCCAAAGAATTGATTGGTTTTATGTTGGTCTAATTGCACAATCTTTAATGGCTATTTCGATTTTTGTTTTTAATTATATTTATCGCAAAGTTTTTCAAAATAAAGGTGGATCTAAATCATTTATAATTTTTGCACTTGCTGCCTCAGGCGCTTTTAGAGGATTTTGTATCGGGCGAGTGAGTATCTTTTTTAATCTTGATGATCCAATAAATATTGTGATCCGCTCGATAAATTCTGGGCTCACTACTTTGATTTGGCTTGGCCTAATTGGATTGTTGATTGAAGCTCAATCTAGCTATATTCGTGAGTACCAAGACCTATACCAACGGTTTTTAATGCTTAAATCTGGCCGTCTGCCAGATGGGCGGGAATTGAACTCGGGGCGGTTGAGTGAGATCGCTGAGCAGGTCTCCGAAATGACATCTCCAGTTAGAAGCAAATTAGCCTTGATGAAGGATGGTGAATTTACAGACGAGCAAATTAGAGATGCAGTTGCTGAGTTGCAAAAAGTAATTAAGGAACAAATTAGACCATTAAGCCATCGACTTTGGTTTGATAGAACTTCGCACTT
Source organism: Actinomycetota bacterium (assembly GCA_010031635.1). Lineage (GTDB taxonomy): Bacteria > Actinomycetota > Actinomycetes > Nanopelagicales > Nanopelagicaceae > UBA3012. The sequence continues at coordinate 3,003 of RGZI01000035.1, read as the reverse complement.
GTTACGTTTTAGATTTGCCAACTTATTTTTTGATGCACTTAAATCAAAAGATACACCTATCATATTCTTTAGTTCAGTTATAACTTTTAGTATTTTTTTTGGTGTCACCGTATCTTACGGCTATGAGACTGGACTAATCATCGGTGGAATCTTTGGAATGTCAATCGTACTTATATTATTTGCCGAGAAACTTATTGCCGAAAAATTTAGAATAAAGTTAATTTTATTGCATCCGATAGTTTTGGTACTACTTCCTGTTGTGCCAATCTATTTTGTACAAATATATTTAGAATATATCGGAAGCCCTAAATGGTTGCCCTACACCCTTTTTGGATTTATTGGGGTTATTCCGCTATTTGCTATTTTGATTACGATGCTTGCTCAATCACTAGTTGATAAAGCAAAAATAATTGATATTTTGACTGCGCAAATCACCTCTGGTTATGTGGAAGAGCACTTACAAGCTATCGCGCGGATGACAGAAGATTCTGAAATTGCATCATACCTTCACAGTTCTTTGCAATCTGAATTAACTGCAGTTGCTTTGAAATTAGATCAAGCTGCTAGATCTGGTAATAGAGATGAAGTAAAGAGCATCATTCAATATGCTCAAATTGTGATTGAACGTGACTTAACAGTTAATTTTCACGCTGGCGAGCACTCTCCACTAGAGAGAATCAATGCACTATTAGATGCTTGGCGAGGAATTGCAGAGATTAAAATTAATTTGCGCGGAATAGAACTTTGCGAGACGCAAGTGGTAACAGATATTTCACATATTATCGAAGAGGCGGTTTCAGATTCAGTTAGGTTTGGAAACGCTAATGTAATTTCGATTAATGGAAGCACAAGCCCAGATCACTATTACTTCAAAGTTACCGATAACGGCACCAGTAAGAATCAAGGTGGATCTGGCTTGGGCACGATTTTGCTTGATGAAATCGCCCCAAATCTCTGGCGGCGTGAATTTGCCCTGGGCGGCACCAACCTCGAGGTTTGGATCCCGCTCAACAGATAGTTACCGATTTGAGCCCATCGCTCGTGGGGTATTCCCTAGTCCGGCCTACCTCTTTGGGTCCGTGATGGCCGATAATTAGGCAAATCTAAGGCTCCGCTGGAGCGCCATTTGCCTGTCGGGGGGAGTCGATCGCGTGCCTATTATTCGTCGCAATTCACCCCATGGCGCCCAAATCGATTCCCAACCTGACGGAGAAGATGGGGTTCATGTTCAGATCTCTCATCCAAGCTGGGGTTCAGCAACAGTAAAGACGAGTGAGAAGAGTGGGGCTAAAGAACCGACATTAGTAACACTTGAAACAGGGCTGTCAGTTAGTAACACCCCAAAGAAAAAAGTAGTTAATTTTCCAGACAAATTGGCAATGGAAGTTGAAGAAGTCGACGTAAAGAAAAGATTCGGTTTTGGCAGACCGAGTAAAGAGATATTGGTTACTGGAATTTTCCCAACAAGTTTTTTTGTTTATAACGATGCATCAGGAACACCAAGTGTCGCCGTAAAAGGTGACAGTGGCACCGAACCTAAAATTTCGCTGGATGAATTTAATTTGCGCTTACGTGCCCAAAATATTCCACTCACTGTTACTCCCGGAATAGATGGTTCAGTTGAAGTAACGCATGAAGATCAATCACGTGCTGTTATTGAAAAAAGTGGAGAAGTACAAATTCATTCTTCATCGGGAATTCAGGCAACGCGTGCGTTTACTGTAAATGACCGAACGGTTTTACATGTAGCTGACGTAGATACCGTTGTTGAACCACATCAAGTCTCTTTCGATTCAGGTAACAACGACCATTCATCCGCAGCTAATGATCGGTTTGTATCTCAATTAGATGACGGATCAACTTTAATTTTCAGCAACAAAGATCAAAGTTTAAAAGTCAGATTAGTAACTGGAGAAGAGATTGCGGCTGAAGAATTTCAGAAAACTCATCCAACTTTAAATCTAACAAAAGCAAGTGAAGACCACACCACTGTTGAAATTGGACGAGATAACAAAATTGAAGTTATCTCTGAAAGATTTCAGCAAGCGATTACAGGACTCGCCCAAGCGGGAGAAGAATCGGCAAATCAAGAAGAATCTGTAACACCAGAACAAGCGGCTGCATCCCGAATCGAAGCTGCACGGATTGCCGAAGAAGCACGGCTTGCAGAAATCGCACGCGTGGCCGAAGAGGCACGATTAGCTGAAGTTGCCCGACTTGCAGAAATCGCACGCGTTGCTGAAGAAGCTCGTCTTGCAGAGGTTGCACGACTCGCAGAAATCGCACGCGTTGCCGAAGAAGCGCCAGACAAGCCGAAATTAATCGATTGGCCGCAATAGCACAGCAGGAAGAAGCTTCCAGAGCTGCTGAGATTGCAAGACAACAAGCAGAAGCAGCGCAAGCAGAAGCAGCACGTTTGGCAGCCGAAGAAGCTGCCCGGATAGAGAGAGAACGACTAAATAATCCACCAAACAATCCACCAGTTGATCCACCAGGTGATGGCTTTGATGAGTTTGGTTGGAACGCAGAAGGAATTAACCGTTTTACAAACACGCGTTTTGATCCACAAGGTTTTGATAAAAATGGTTTAACTGTAGGTGGCTTAAACAGAGCTCAAGAAACAGCAAGGCTTGCCGAAGTTGCGCGTCTTGCCGAAGAGGCAAGATTAAAAGCAATAGCTGATGCAGAAGAAGCTAAACGCATTGCAGACGGATTCGACAAAGATGGTTTCGACAAAGATGGTTTCGACAAAGACGGATTCAATAATCTCGGTTTCAACGCACAGGGTTTCAACGCACAGGGTTTCAATGCAGACGGTTTCAACGCACAAGGATTTAACGCACAAGGATTTAACGCACAAGGATTTAACGCACAGGGTTTTAACGCACAGGGTTTTAACGCACAGGGTTTCAACGCAGACGGTTTTAACGCACAAGGCTTTAACGCACAAGGCTTTAACGCACAAGGCTTTAACGCACAAGGCTTTAACGCACAAGGCTTTAA
>RGZI01000034.1 GCA_010031635.1 Actinomycetota bacterium | reverse complement strand
TTTCCGGGGGTCGCGCGCCAGCAGATTGATTTAGGGCCAATCCCGGCCGCGCAGGTACCAGTATGGCAGAGGTTTACCGTCTTGAGTGAACGTTTAGTAATAATCCAACCGCTATGAGGGTGGCAAACATGCTCGATCCCCCATATGAGAGGAAGGGCAGCGGGACTCCAGTCATCGGAGCTAGACCTACCGCCATGCCGATATTTTCAAAGATCTGGAAACCAAACCATGCCATTACCCCGATACAGACCAATCGACCAAAGATCTCATTAGTTCTCCTGGCAATGACGAGCGCTCTCCACAAGATGATTGAGTAGAGCCCAAGAATGAAAATACAACCGAGAAAACCTAACTCTTCGCCAGCAACAGTGAAAATAAAATCAGTATGTTGTTCAGGAACAAATCGTCCATTTGTTTGCGGTCCATTAAATAACCCTTTTCCAAAAAATCCACCTGAACCAATTGTGATGCGAGCTTGGCGCAATTGATATCCAGAACTTTGCGGATCTGCACTTGGGTCAACAAATGATTGCAACCTCTTCAATTGATACTCATCTAGCACACCAATTTTTATTACAACATAAGCACCAATTGCGCTTGCAGATAAGAGTCCGACAGGCCAACGAGATTGCGCACCAGATGCTGCAATTATTGTGACAACCGCAGCACTGATGATTAAGGTTGTACCTAAATCGGGCTGCGCAACAATCAACAGCAAGGGAATTGCAGCAACAGCTAGAGCTTGCAATACATCTAACGATGTTGGGTCTTGTGAACCTTCGCGCTTTTCAGCCAATATCATGGACATACCTACAATGATCGCAATCTTTGCAAACTCTGCTGGTTGAATTTGCAACCCTCCGGGAAGTGCAATCCAGGCACGTGCGCCATTAACTGTGTCGCCAAAAGCTGGAATCAAAACTGCAATTAATCCGATCACTGATAATCCCCACAAGATAGGGGTATAGGCGCGAAGTAATCGATAATCAATTGACATTGCACCAGCTGCAAGCAGTAACCCAATTATTATGTTTAAAATCTGCCGCTTTAAATAAAATTGCGGGTCTTCTCCAGCTGAGGCGTACCAATCTCGCGTTGCTGCATAAACTAGCAAGACACCAATTCCTAACAAGAGTGATGTTGCTATTAAGAGTGGTAAATCAAATCTATCTCGCAACAGTCTCAAATTTTTCATTTTGCAGAAACACTCGCTTTAACGCGTAGCGGCAGAACTTTTGGTGGCCCTGAGGGGAAAATCGCAGTCGTGCTATCAATTTTCGATCCTTGAATCCCGAAAATTGCTTCATAGATTTTTCGCACAGAAGGCCCAGAAGTACCAGAGCCAGTCCCACCTTGGCTAACCATCATCACAACAGCGTATTGTGGATTTTCAGTTGGGCCGTAAGAAGTAAACCATGAGGTCGTATCTTTTGGTGAACCATCTAAATTTTTACCGTAGACCTCACCTGTTCCGGTTTTCGCGCTAATTGCAACTGGCATTCCATCAAAGCGCCACTTTGCAGTTCCATCTGTAACTACTGAACGCAACGCCTTATGTAAAAAATTCATTTCTTTTTTAGAGATAGGCAACTTCCCCATTTTTTCTGGGTTTATCTCTCTTACTTTCTCACCAGTTGGTGTGATGACTCCCCAAGCTACTGTTGGCCTCCAAATAGTTCCCCCATTACTAATCGCTGCATACATTTGCACCATTTGCAGCGGCGTCATGGTTGTATCTCCTTGGCCAATAGCAAAGTTAACAGCATCTCCCGCGCGAACTTTATCTCCATCTACGCAATTTTCTTTAGCTATTGCAATCAAGTATGGGGTTAATTGATCTTTAGTGGCACGTTTTTGATAATCGCAGAAATAATTTTTATTACGTTGATACCAGGCTGCTCGCCATTGGCGATCTGCTAAACGACCACTAGATTCAGAAGGTAAATCAATCCCAGTTTTTTTCCCAATTCCAAAATCTTTTGCCGCGGTATAGAAATAATTTTTTGCTCCACTGTTCGGTTTCAAACCTCCATCTTTTAGCCATTCATCAAAAGCAATTTTGTACCAAAGCGTGTCACAAGAGATTGCAATTCCTTGTTGTAATTTTACAAAACCAACACCTTTGCTTTCGTAATTTTTAAAGATGCGATTTCCTACTTTGAACTGTGCCGGGCAATCATAAGTACCATTTAAGTCGTAACCCGCGCGATCTGCAGCCACGACAGAGACGACTTTGAATGTCGAAGCAGGGGCAAATGTCCCTTGCAAAGCTCGTGAAAGCGCAGGAACAGATTTTGCATCACTGTATAGATCAGTTGCTTGCTGTTGTGAGATTCCATTCTCCCAAATATTTGGATCATAAGTTGGGTAAGAAGCCATCGCTAATATTCGCCCGGTTTTAACATCCATCACTATCGCAGCGCCAGAGTCAGCTTTACGTGATCCTTTTTTATCAACACTACCGCCACGAGCGCGTGCGATAGCAGCAAGCAACTGCTCTTCGACAACTGATTGCAGTTTTGCATCGATACTGGTGACTAAGTGATCTCCAGAAATCGGTGGAGTTTCTTTCAGCACACTTGTTGCCGCTTCGCGTCTGTCCACCACAATTGTCTTTACCCCAGGAGTTCCGCGAAGTAAATCATCATATTGATTTTCAAGTCCGGCTTTACCCAAAACTTCATTTACATATAACGGGCGATCCCGCTCTTTTAGTAAATCTTTTTCGCTGACAGGACCAACGTATCCAAGGACGTGAGCTGAGTTTGAACCTTCAGGCGAAGGATAAAAACGAAATCCTTGTGGGCTAGCTTCTACGCCAAAATAGATCTCGCCATGTTCGGCAATTTGCAATGCAATATCTTCAGTAGCAGTTAACGTCACTGGAATTGGTTGGTATCTAGAACCATTCCAACATCTGGCTTTCCCGGTTAGTTCAGGGGCAATCTTTTCCCCGCAAAGTCGAGTTTTTCCATAAATAGTCGGGTAACCAACTTTTAACGTCTTGGCAAGTTTTCGAAGAACTGCTTCTCCTTTATCTTTTAAATTGTCAATCTTTGAACGATCCACTGTAATAACCAGACCCACTTGATTTACCGCAAGTGGCTTCCCACTACTATCTAAAATCATTCCTCGAATTGCAGGAGTTACTATATTTCGACTCTGAATTTCAAGAGCAGCTATTTTGTACTTTGGTGCAGCCGTAACTTGCAAGTAAAAAAGTCGTCCAGCAAGTGCGATCATTAATGAGAATAAAAATATCTGAATAACTATCAACGAAAGACGAGAGCGATCACTCAACGGATGTACCTGCGCCATCAGTAACTCTTTTTAATTTAATTATCAATGGTGAAATTAAAGGGGTAAAGACTAGAGACCAAAACACAACCCCTGGAACAGTTTGCATAAAGCCATATCCTTGATTTGAATTAATTAATGCCCCCGAAATTACGAAAAAGATTAATGTGAAAAAGACTCCAGCAGTTACCACAACTGTCAGCGTCAATGGGGATCTTCTACTTCCGCGTAATTGCACTCCCAATTCGGAAACACCGTAAGAAATAACAGCAAGCACAAAAGCCCAATGTCCAATTATTCCGATTGAAAGTGGAGAAATATCTAAAATAAAGCCGGCAATAAACCCCTGTAACGCCGCAAGCCATTGGTCTTCAAGAAATGCCCAAGAGATGACAAATATTAAGTAGATCGAAGGATTCGTAAATGGAAAAGCAATACGAGAGATAACCACTTCTTGAAAAGTTAAAATTAAACTTGCGGTAATTACAAAAAATAAACTCTTTATCATCTACTGAGTCGCATTTGAACTACTTGGAGTCGGGGTTGGAGTTAGAGTAACAAATACGGTCACAGTCGGAGTTGGAATTGGTTTCGGCGGTGGTGGAAGAAGCGCATCTCTTGGATCGGCTTTACTTTTGCTCACAATCACCGCAACAACAGAAATCCGATTTAAATCAACAAAAGGCTTGACCACAGCGCTTTTGGTAAGCGCACCTGCAATTTGATTCACCTGAGTAATTACTCCAACTGGTACTCCAGGTAAAAAAGGTTGGCTATTTGAACTTCCACGTGAAACGACTCTTTGCCCCACACGTAAATCCGAGGTTGAATCCAGCAAAATTAATTCGAGGTCACTTCCTCCGGTACCACTTACAACGCCCAAGGTGCCAGAACTTTCTAGCCTTACACCCACTTTAAAAGTCTCGTCATCCATTAGCAATGCAATTGATGAGTTTCCCGATACTGAAAGAATCCGCGCAACTAAACCGCCCCCGGCGATAATGGACATATCTTTCTTAATTCCATCTGCTTTGCCAACATCTAATTGGATAGTACGTGAAAAACTTGCGGCAGAACCAACTGCAATAATTCGAGCGGAAACAATTTTGTACCTACCTGCACCAGCCAAATCAATGACAGACTTTAAATCTTTAACTTCATTTGAGATTGCATTCTTTCGACTTAACTCTTCTCTAAGTGCCGCGTTCTCTTTTTGAAGGTTTGAGATTTTGCTGCGCGTGCGCCCCAAGCTAAATACATCTCCAGTAAATGTACTAATGGGGCGATAAATCGAATTAAAAAGAGTTTGGAAAGGTGAGCCAACTTTTGCCGAAACTTTTCGCAATCCCTCACTCGGTAAATTTCCGCGTAAATCTAAAGTAATTAATAAAAGCGAGGTAATGAGAAGTGCAATTAAGAAAAAGCGCGAACGAGCCTTATCATTGCCCATGTCCTCACCTCACTAAATTTTGCGAACTTTTCATCGGCGCGGTTCGGAGATCAGGACTTTCTCGAGAGCTTCAAACTCTTCGATACATCTTCCGGTGCCCATTACAACTGCATGCAATGGATTTTCGGCAATATTGACGGCGATACCAGTCTCGTGGCGCAGACGTTCATCTAATCCATGAAGCAACGCTCCACCGCCGGTAAGCACAATTCCGCGATCCATGATGTCGCCAGATAATTCCGGAGGACAGGTATCAAGTGTGCTTTTTACTGCTTCGATAATTCGAGAAACTGGTTCTTCAATTGCTTTACGAATCTCTTCTGCAGTAACCAAAATTGTTTTTGGAAGGCCTGATACTAAATCTCGACCGCGAATTTCAGCATCCGGTTCACCAGAACTTGGGAAAGCTGATCCAATAGATATCTTTATTTGTTCTGCAGTGCTCTCACCTAGCAATAATGAGTATTCACGTTTTACCCAAGCAATAATCGCTTGATCTAACTCATCGCCACCAACTCGAATTGATTGGACGGCAACAATTCCACCGAGTGAGATAACTGCGATTTCAGTAGTTCCTCCACCGATATCAACAACCATATTTCCAGTTGGCTCATGGATCGGAAGTCCGGCTCCAATTGCAGCAGCCATCGGCTCCTCAATTATGTAAACCTTGCGAGCGCCAGCAGCATAGCCAGCATCCTTAACCGCTCTTTGTTCGACTCCGGTAATTCCAGATGGCACACAAACAACTAGCCGAGGTTTGGCAAAGTGGCGACGTTTATGCACTTTTTGAATGAAGTAACGCAACATCCGCTCAGTTGTATCAAAATCAGAGATCACGCCATCTTTTAGCGGGCGAATTGCCACAATATTTCCTGGAGTACGTCCAATCATTTTCTTAGCTTCAATTCCAACAGCAAGAATTCCACCAGTGGTTTGGTTAATTGCCACAACACTTGGCTCATTTAAAACAATTCCACGTCCACGTACGTAAACCAATGTGTTTGCAGTTCCTAAATCAATCGCCATGTCGCGACCCATGAAAGATAAGTTAGCCGCCATTATTAGTTTCCTCCAAAGAAAATTGCTATTTCTCGATTTGCTGATTCTGGCGAATCAGAGCCGTGCACTAAATTTTGAACAACCTTTGTTCCTTGGTCGCGTGCTAAATCTCCACGAATACTTCCCGGAGCTGCAACAGTTGGATCAGTAACTCCAGCAAGTGAACGGAAACCTTCAATCACCCGTTCTCCTTCTGCGACCATCGCGACAATTGGACCGGAAAGCATAAATTCAACTAAAGGCTCAAAAAAAGGTTTGCCTTTATGTTCTGCATAATGATCTTCCAGCAAAGCACGAGTTGCATTGATCAACTTCAAATCGGTGATCTGATATCCCTTGGATTCAATCCGGGAAATCACTTCGCCGACTAAGCCTCGACGTACTCCATCTGGCTTAACGAGAATTAAGGTGCGCTCCACCTTGGTGCTGGTCATGGGCGCAATCGTATCGGCTCACCTTCCACTCAGACGAGCCCGGGCTGCCTCACCCTTTCGCCCGACCACAATCGCAGCGATCCAGAGGCCGCTATAAAGCGCTCCCATTGCAAACATCGCCATGACCACAAAGCCGTATGCGAGCACGCCAACCTGCAGTATTGAGCCAATAATCCAGCCACTTTTGCGCTTCAAAAGGCCAGCGGTCAAAATTAAAAGTAACGCTAGTGCCCCTCCAGCCCATAGCCAGATGGCGCCCACCGAACTAGTTGAAGACATGGCAAGTAACAATCCAAATGAAAGAGTCAGCCCCTCCATTACTAAAACTGTTGCGCCCAAAATTCGCAAAGTAACTCCTTATCTATCTCTTTTAAGTAATGCGCGCGCAGCACCTGCGGTCACAACTGACCCAGTTACAAGTACTCCGATAGAAACATTTGGTTGGCTAGCTTTTTCAACTGCCTCTTGTATCGCAGCAGCAATAGATGGCGCCGCAGATACCGCTCCTTCTTCAAAAATATCAACTGCAATTCGCTTTAAATCTTCAATTGGCATCGCACGGGGTGATGAGTTGCGCGTAACAATAATTTCATCAGCAACTTTAGAGAGTTCATTTAAAAATTTAACTACATCTTTATCACCGAGAATTGCCACAACAGCGATGACCCGATCAAAAGTAAACTCTTCAGCTAACGCTTGAGATAACGCAATTGCACCGTGAGCATTGTGCGCTGCATCAATCATAACTGTTGGATTCCGGCGCATAATTTCGAGTCGGCCAGGAGATGATGCATTTGCAAAACCCTCACGAATTACATCGCTATCTAATGCATTTGAGCCGCCGCCAAGAAATGCTTCAAGAGTAACTAATGCAACTGCTGCATTTGAACCTTGATGTCTGCCATGTAATGGTAAAAATATCTCTTCGTATGTTCCACCAATCCCTTGGATGGTCAGCAATTGACCCCCAACCGCTAGAGATCGTTTTTCGATTCCGAAATCAAGTCCTTCACGGAGTGGAATCGCTTCCATTTCGGCAGCTTTTCGCATCAAAACTTGGGCGGCCTCCATTTCTTGATGTGCCATAACAACTGGCTTTCCACTTTCAAATATTCCAGCCTTTGTTTCGGCAATCTCCGCAATAGTTTCACCTAAATATTCTTGGTGGTCTAAGCCAATTGGCATCATGACAGCCACATCAGATGAGACAACATTGGTGGCATCCCACTCCCCACCCATACCTGCTTCTAAAACTGCTACATCAATTGGTGCGTCAGCAAATGCTGCAAAAGCGATAGCAGTCATAACTTCAAAATATGAAAGTGGTATTCCATTGCTATCGCTGCGTTGATCGATCAGATCAATATATGAAGCAATATCGTTGTATGTGTAATTGAAAAATGTCGGTGTTATAGGAGTGCCATTTAAAGAGATTCGCTCGAGAGGGCTTTCAAGATGTGGGCTGGTGAATCTGCCAGTCCGAAGTTCAAATGCTTGTAAGAGCGAGTCGATCATCCGTGAAGTGCTAGTTTTACCATTTGTACCTGCAATATGAATTGATCGAAAAGTATCTTGTGGAGATCCGAGAATATCAACGAGCGCTTTAATGCGATCTAGCGACGGCTCTATTTTACTTTCAGGCCATTTGGCATCTAAAACTTTCATAATCTGAATAAATTTTTCTTCTTCTCGTGCATCCAAACTTTTAGCCATTTTTTTATGAACCTGCTAAAGCGCTAAGCCGCTCGTTGATTCGTGAAATTTCAGCATCACAGGTTGCGAGCCGCTCTTTAATTGTGGCTACAACTTTCTCTGGCGCCTTATCCATGAAATCAGAATTTTCCAATTTTGAAATAGCCGTTTCACGATCTTTACTTGCAGTTGCTAGATCTTTAGTTAATCTCGCCCGCTCAGCATCCACATCTACAGTTCCAGACAAATCAAGATCTATTTTTACGGCTCCAACCGCAAGAGAAGTAGATGGCGCAAAAGAACTCTCAGGAACTGATAATTTCAAAACACTTCTAAGTGCTGCTTCAAATTTACCTATCCCATCACTCGAAAGATTTGCAATACTTCCTGGAATAAATTGGGTTGGCTTTAACCCTTGGTCACTTCTAAAACGGCGCACCTCTGTAATGACTGCTTTTACTTTATCCATGGCAATGGTTGAAGTTGAGTCAATATATGAATTATCTGCTGCTGGCCATTTCGCAATAACAAGTGATTCGCCACCAGTTAAGCGAACCCACAAAGTTTCGGTAATAAATGGCATAACTGGGTGCAATAAACGCAGCAAAGTATCCAAGACATGTCCAATTACCGCTTGTGCATTGCTGGCCCCTTCGCCACCCTCTGCTACCGCAGATTTAGCTAATTCCAAATACCAGTCGCAAAAATCATCCCAAGCAAAGTGATACAAAGTTTCACAAGCCCTACTAAATTCAAACTTTTCTAATAGTTGATCGACTTCAGCGACTGTCTCGTTGCAACGACTCAATATCCAAGAATCAATTGCACTCAATTCGCTTGGCTTTGGTAGTGGACGATCTACAGTTGCACCATTCATAAGTGCAAATCTGGTTGCATTCCATAGTTTTGTGGCAAAGTTTCGCGAACCACCAACCCACTCTTCTGCAAGTGCTTGGTCGGTTCCTGGATTTGCACCTCTCGCAAGAGTAAATCTCAAAGCATCTGCGCCGTAACGATCCATAAACTCAATCGGATCTATGGTATTTCCGCGACTCTTACTCATTTTCTTGCCATTTTTGTCACGAACTAATCCATGAAGTGCAATTACATCAAATGGTTGTTCGCCATCCATCGCAAAGAGTCCAAAAATCATCATTCTGGCTACCCAGAAAAATAAAATGTCATATCCAGTTACTAAAACACTTGTTGGATAAAACTTTTTCAGGTCAGCGCTTTCCTGTGGCCAACCTAATGTTGAAAATGGCCAAAGGGCTGATGAAAACCAGGTATCCAAAACATCTGGATCTTGTTCCCATCCGGCAGGTGCTTTTTCGCCTGGTCCCACAACTGCGACTTCACCATTTGGCCCATACCAAACTGGAATTCGATGGCCCCACCAAAGTTGGCGTGAGATACACCAGTCATGCATATTGTCGACCCAATCAAAGTATCGCGGTGCTAATTCAGGTGGTTCGATTTTTACTTGACCACTTCGAACCGCATCTCCGGCTGCCTTTGCAAGTGGTGCTACTTTCACAAACCACTGTTTTGAAAGTCTTGGCTCAACTGTTGTATCGCAACGCGAGCAATGCCCAACCGCATGGATATACGGACGTATTTCAGAAACAACGCGACCTAACTCTTTTAACTTTGCGACTACAGCAACGCGAGCAACAAAACGATCCATTCCATCAAACTCAGTTCCAGTGCCATCCATAATCCCATGTTCATTCATGATTACTACAAATGGAACATGGTGACGAATCGCCATTTCAAAGTCATTTGGGTCATGGGCAGCTGTAACTTTTACTGCTCCAGTTCCAAAATCTGGATCCACTAACTCATCTGCAATTATCGGAATCATTCGGTTAACAAGTGGCAATAAAATTTGCGTACCGATCATTGACTTATAACGTGGATCATCCGGGTGCACAGCGACTGCGCCATCTCCCAGCATTGTTTCCGGTCTTGTTGTCGCGACGGTAATTGTTCCGTCGCCTTCTCCATATTTAATGGAGACAAATTCACCTGCATCATCTTGATGTTCTACTTCAATATCTGACAGCGCAGTCAAACAACGAGGACACCAGTTAATAATTCTTTCTGCACGATAAATTAACTCTTGGTCATATAACTTTTTAAATATTGTGAGAACGGCTTCTGATAGACCGGGATCCATCGTGAACCGTTCGCGACTCCAATCAACGCTGTCACCTAACCGGCGCATTTGATCCAAGATTGCTCCGCCAGACTCTGCTTTCCAATTCCAAACTTTCTCAAGAAATTTTTCGCGTCCGAGATCATGGCGTGATAAACCATCTGCTGCTAATTGTTTTTCAACAACATTTTGAGTTGCAATTCCAGCGTGATCCATTCCTGGCAACCACAGTGCTTCATAACCTTGCATTCGTCGGCGTCTAATTAAGATGTCCTGCAAGGTGTGATCGAGAGCGTGACCAATATGCAAACTGCCAGTCACATTGGGCGGTGGAATAACAATGCAAAATGGTGGCTTCTCGGAGTTTGCATCCACTTTGAAATAACCACGTTCTACCCAAGATGCATATAAAGGGGCTTCGATCTCAGCAGGGTCAAAATGTGCTGCTAGTTCATTGCCCTGTGCGCTCATGGGGCAATCTTAGGGCTTAAGCGCTTTTCTCCTGTGCATCGCCGGTACGTGGAATCAAGGTTGGGGCAGCGTGATCAATCACAACCTCTTGGGTCACAATTACTTTTGCAATATTTTTTGCACTTGGCGCATCAAACATCACTGGTAATAAAACCTCTTCAAGAATTGCACGTAATCCTCGGGCACCTGTTCCCCGCTTGATCGCCAAATCTGCAATTGATGTCAAAGCCTTAGGTTCAAAAGCAAGATCAATGTCATCAAGTTCGAAAAGCCGGGCATATTGTTTAATGAGGGCATTTTTTGGTTCCGTCAAAATCTGCATCAGAGCCTCATGATCAAGACTGTCCACATTTGTGATTACCGGTAAGCGACCAATGAACTCTGGAATCATGCCAAATTTCAATAAATCTTCAGGCATTACATTGCTAAAAATATCTATCGCTTTGCGTTCTTCAGCACTCTGCAAGGTTGCGTTAAAGCCAAGCCCTTTTGCACCCATTCGAGATTCAATAATCTTTTCTAATCCCGAAAATGCCCCACCAACAATAAATAAAACATTTGTTGTATCGATTTGAATAAACTCTTGATGTGGATGCTTTCGTCCACCTTGTGGAGGGACTGAAGCGGTTGTTCCCTCAATAATCTTTAGCAGCGCTTGTTGGACACCTTCACCTGAAACATCTCGGGTAATTGAAGGGTTCTCACTTTTGCGGGCAACTTTATCAATCTCATCTATATAAATAATTCCGCGCTCAGCGCGTTTGACATCAAAATCTGCGGCTTGAATTAATTTAAGCAAAATATTTTCGACATCTTCACCAACATAGCCTGCTTCAGTCAAGGCAGTTGCGTCAGCAATGGCAAATGGTACGTTGAGCATGCGCGCTAAAGTTTGCGCTAATAAAGTTTTTCCACAGCCAGTTGGTCCCAATAATAAAATATTACTTTTTGCGATCTCAATTGAATCATCTTTTTTGCCATCTCCGGCTTGAATTCTCTTGTAATGATTGTAAACAGCAACAGAGAGAGATTTCTTGGCCCGGTCTTGTCCGATTACATATTGATTTAGAAATTCAAAAATCTCATGAGGTTTAGGTAACTCTGTTAGAGTGAAATTTGAACTCTCACTCAACTCTTCAATAATAATTTCATTGCAAAGTTCAATGCACTCATCGCAGATATAAACACCAGGGCCAGCGATTAACTTCTTAACTTGTTTCTGTGATTTGCCACAGAAAGAACATTTGAGCAGTTCGCTACTTTCACCGATGCGAGTCATAGATAAATAGTAAATCAATCACAACTTTTAAGCGCTGCTTTTAGGGCAAATCCCGTTCGCTCTGAGCGGACTTAATTGGATTTTTCAACTCCCAGACGCCTGGAACCGAAAGAGTTGCACCTATACAGATCAAATGAACTACAGCAGCAATTAGAAAATACCTGGTTTCTCCGACGGCTGATGTCATTGGTGCAGCCAACGCCATTCCAATCGGAATTAAACCAAGAGAGACTAAGTAATCAAGAGAAAATACCCGCCCTTGAAATTCGCGCGGCACCTCACGTTGAATCGCACTAGGCCAATGAATTCCATATGGTTCAGTTGCAGCACCAGCTATGAAGTAACAAAAAATTACAAACCATGGGGCAAATGGGAAGGCAAGTGCAATTGGTATTGCGATAAAAAACATCCAAGATAGATTCGAAATCAATCCTGGCCGATTAGTTTTAAATTTAGAGCCAATAATTGCTGTAATAGTCGCACCAATACTGAAAGCAATTAGTGCTGTTGCAAATACTCTGTCACTGCCAAACTCGCGACGGCTGATAATTGGCAAGAAAACGCTTTCAACCCCAATAATTAACATCAATGGAATCGAAACCCCGAGCAAACATGCAGCAATCCAAGGAATTGATTTTACTAATCTAATTCCTTCACTAATTTCGTGAAACATAGAGCCGCTATCGTGCGGAGTTTCGCCTTCGCGATTTTCCTTGATCGGCAAAATCAAAATTGATCCCACAAAGAAGAGAATTCCTAATGCTAAAAATGTTACTTTGCTTCCAGCCAGTGCAATCAATGCGCCACCAATACCTGGTCCAATAATTGCAGTTAAGCGAATTGAAATACTTCGAAATGCATTTCCACTTGGCAATTTATCTTCGGGCAAGATACTTGGCAGTATCGCGCCAGATGCCGGAAAAATAAACGCCTCTCCTGCGCCCATGACAAAAAGAATTACCGCAAAAAACCAAAGTGGGGCACCAGTTGCAAAAACGATTACGACTGAAAGAATTCCGCGCAGAAAATCTGCTGTGAACATTACTTTTTTGCGGGATAGTCGATCAGTTAAAACTCCAGCAAGTAAGGCAAACAAAACTGAAGAGGTAAGCCTTGCCGCAAGAATTAACCCAAGAGCAGCAGCATCACCACCTGCATCTAAAACCGCAATTGCAAGTGCGACCGGGAAAGCAGCAGCAGCAAGATTTACAAATAAACCAGAGATCCAGAGAGTTCGAAAATCAGGGTACGAGAAGAGCGAAAGTTGTGCAGAAGTTGCATCGCCCTTTTCAATACTCATCTTTATTTCGGAGCGCCAGCTTTGCGAGTTGCAAGCACTTGATCAATTAAGCCCCACTCAACCGCTTCAGCTGCGGTGAGAATCTTGTCGCGATCAATATCTTTTGCAATTTGGTCTACTGAGCGAGAGGAGTGTTTTGCCAACATGGTTTCCAGTAAGCCACGCATTCTCATGATTTCAGCTGCCTGGATTTCAATATCAGATCCTTGTCCGCCACCTTCACTTGAAGGTTGATGTAACAAGATTCGTGAATTTTCTAGGGCATAACGCTTACCTTTTGTTCCGCCGGTAAGAATGATTGCTGCTGCAGATGCGGCTTGACCAAGACAGATTGTCATGATGTCTGGGCGTACAAATTGCATCGTGTCATAGATTGCAGTCAACGCAGTGAATGAACCACCAGGTGAATTTATGTAAAGCATGATGTCGCGATCTGGGTCCATTGATTCAAGGGTAAGTAATTGCGCCATAACATCGTTTGCGACGGTGTCATCAATTGGGGTTCCAATAAAAATGATTCGCTCTTCAAATAATTTTGTGTACGGATCCATGCGCTTGTATCCATATGAAGTTTTTTCTTCAATTACTGGAAGCACAT
>RGZI01000033.1 GCA_010031635.1 Actinomycetota bacterium | reverse complement strand
TAAATTCCGCGAAATTATTGGCTTTTCAATTTGCAATGATATGACTGCGCGCACTATTGAGGGAGAAAACCCACTTTATCTTCCACAAGCAAAATCATATTTAGGGTCAACATCTCTCGGTCCGGATATCACTTTGGCGTGGTTGGCCCCAAGTGCCGCTGATATGACCATTCACGCAGAGATCAAAAGAGGGGCTGAAATTGTTTGGAAAGCAGATACTGCTCTCTCGGGCCTAAATCGTACTTTGCCAGATTTAGTTAATTATTTATTCCGCTGCCAAACCTTTCCTGATGGAGTGATTCTTTCAACTGGTACGGGAATTATTCCGCCCCTTGAATTCATCACTAAAGAAGGCGATGTAATATCAATTACGGTAAATGGTCTTGGTGTATTAAGTAACCCCGTCGTAACTATCTCTGCAGATGTAAATGAGGCGATCTAATTATGAGTAAACATGTTGTTTGGACTCAATGGGATGACTTAGAAGTACCAGAAGGCATCACCCGGTTATCTCCAGCTAATTGTCCTTTGGATACTGCAGATTTATCAGATGTGACTTTTTATGTTCCCGCATATATGGGTGGCAGAACCGCTCTTGAGTTCAGCAAAAAAATGAGTTCATTAAAGATTTTGCAGATGCCAAATGCCGGGTATGACGATGCAATGGAGTTTGTGCGCCCTGGGATTACATTGTGCAATGGGCGCGGAATCCATGATGCCTCAACTGCTGAATTAGCAGTTGGATTAACAATTGCTTCATTAAGAGGTTTCCCATTTTTTGCACTTTCTCAATCCAAGAATGAATGGAACCACCAGAAATTTCGTTCGATCAATGATCGTAAAATCGGCTTAATTGGATATGGTTCTATTGGCAAGAATATTGAACGTAATCTTTCTGGCTTTGATGTTGAAGTTATTCCATTTAACCGCTCTGGTTCTGATGGAGCAAAAAAGATAAGTGAGTTAGATCAGAATCTGGCAACTTTGGATGTAGTTATCTTAATTTTGCCGCTAAATGATGAAAGTCGAAAGATGTTTGATGCAGCGCGACTTGCCAAAATGAAGGATGGTGCTTTGCTGGTAAATGTTGCTCGCGGGGCAATCGTCGACACAGATGCGCTAATTGCTGAGTTAAAGAGTGGTCGCATTACTGCGGCCCTTGATGTTACCGATCCAGAACCATTGCCGAGTGATCACCCACTTTGGCAAACGCGAGGTGTATTTATTGCACCACATGTTGGTGGAAATACCTCAATATTTGAGTCACGAGCACGAAAGTTAATTCAACAACAATTGCAAAAACTTGCCAGCGGAGAACCACTGGCAAATGTAATTGTTTCTAAATAATTTTTAACTAGCGCTTAACTTCGACAGTTTTTGAGGTGATACTTCCGATGCCTTCAATTCCGGTTTCTACAACTGATCCGGCTTTGAGATATTTCGGAGGATTAAAGCCCATTCCAACACCTTCAGGAGTTCCACTGTTGATGATATCTCCAGCTTTTAACTCCATGCACTGACTCAAATACCAAACGATGTGATCAATTCCGTAAACTAAATCACTGGTACGAGAATCTTGACGTTTCTCACCATCGACAGTGCACCACAAACGAACATCATGTGGGTTGAAAGAATCCGCAGTAACGGCGACAGGTCCAATTGGATTAAATGTTGGGAATGATTTTCCTTTTACCCATTGACCACTGCGTTCGATCTGCCAGTGGCGCTCGCTTACATCTTGGCTGATTGAGTAAGCAGCGATGTAATTCTTGGAATCTTCAGGCGAATTTAGGTAAAGAGCCGTTTTGCCAATAATAATCGCGAGTTCAACTTCGTAATCAGTCTTCTCACTGTTAGGTGGAATTACTAAATCATCAAATCCACCGACGCAAGTATCTGGAGCTTTCATGAAAACCACAGGTTCTGGTGCAATCGTCATGCCAGATTCTTTGGCATGTTTCGCATAGTTAAGACCGATACAAATAATTTTTGTTGGCCGAGCAACCGGGGAGCCGATTCGGTAATCAGCAACTTTAACTTTTGGAAGTGCCTTTAAATCTGCAGCTTGCACCTTTGCCAGTGCCCCATTTTCAAACTCGGTCCGATTCCAGTCTTTAATTAAATGGTCAACAAAGACCGCTTCGGTCTCAGAGACCATAACCGCTGGCTTTTCGGCTTCAAAGGCGCCTAATCGGGCAAATTTCATGGGAATTTCCAACTTCCTAGGAGGTGGTTTATGAGGTTTATGTTCAGATATCGGCTCATCGTATAGGGTTCAATCAGGATTGTTAAGTTATTCTTCGTACCAATTAATTTTGGTCAATTTGGGGGAGCCATGAGTTCAAAACACACGCCAACAGGTCGCCGCAGCGGTGAATGGTTTGCATCTACCGGAAAAAATGGCTTTATCCATCGCTCATGGATGCGTAACCAAGGCTTTGCTCCTGATCTTTTTGATGGCAGGCCAGTAATCGGTATTGGTACCACTTGGTCGGAATTCACCCCATGTAACGCGCATTTACAACGCGTTGCCGAATCAGTAAAACGTGGAGTCTGGGAAGCTGGTGGATTCCCACTTGAATTTGCCGCAATGTCACTTGGTGAACCAATTATGCGACCAACCACAATGTTGTATCGCAATCTTTTGGCAATGGAAGTTGAAGAGTTAATACGCGCAAATCCCATGGATGGAGTTGTACTTCTTTCTGGATGCGACAAGACCACCCCAGGCATGTTGATGGGTGCAGCAAGTGTTGATATCCCAACTTTGATGATGACCGGTGGGCCAATGCTTAACGGAAAATTCCGCGGCAAAGATATTGGTTCCGGAACAGATGTTTGGAAATTTGCCGAAGATGTTCGCGCTGGAACTATGAGTCTTGAAGAGTTTGCCGAAGCAGAAGCATGTATGTCACGAAGTGCTGGTCACTGTATGACGATGGGAACTGCATCAACAATGGCTTCTGTTACTGAAGCACTTGGTATGCAATTGCCAGGAAGTGCGGCAATCCCTGCTGTTGATTCCCGTCGTTACGCGCTGGCTCAAATTGCTGGACGTCGCATCGTAAAGATGGTTGAAGAAGATCTTAAAGTTTCCGATATTTTAACTCGTAAGGCATTTGAAAATGCAATTCGCGTAAATGCTGCTATCGGTGGATCAACAAATGCCGTCGTGCACTTGTTAGCAATTGCTGGCCGCGCCGGAGTTGATCTTCCACTTAAAGATTTTGACACTCTTGCATCTGATGTACCAGTGCTTGTTAATTTAATGCCATCTGGTAAATATCTAATGGAAGATTTCTACTATGCCGGTGGATTACCAGCAGTAATGAATGAACTCGGCACCATGATTCACCGAGATCATGTCACTGTTACTGGAAAAAGCGTTGCCGAAAATATTGCCGGAATTAAAAACTGGAATGAAGATGTAATTACGCCAGTTTCTAAGCCATTCCAAAATGCAGGCGGTGGCACTGTAGTTCTTTATGGATCACTTGCTCCAAACGGAGCAGTACTTAAAGTTTCTGCAGCATCACCACACCTACTAAAGCATCGTGGCAAAGCATTGGTATTTTCACAGATTGAAGATTATGTAGATGTTTCAGATGATGACAGTTTAGATGTAGATGAGAATTCAATTATTGTCGTGCAACATGCCGGCCCTCGTGGCTATCCAGGGTTCCCTGAAGTTGGAAACGTTTCGATGCCACGTAAATTACTAGAGCGCGGAATCACAGACATGATTCGTATTTCTGATGCTCGAATGAGTGGAACAGCCTTCGGAACAGTTGTTTTACACCATGTCAATCAAGCCGATACTGGTGCAGATTTAGACTTTTTAGTAGGTAAAACAGGTAGCGCTGTGGGTCGCCACTCGCACTAATCTGTACCTATGAAAAGCGAACCTATTCAGCCGCCATCGCGAAATTTAGCGCTGGAATTAGTTCGCGTAACTGAGACTGCCGCAATTGCCGCATCACGGTGGATAGGTCGCGGTGAAAAAAATCTCGCCGATCAAGCAGCAGTAGATGCAATGCGCCGAATGATAGGCACAGTTGCAATGAATGGGATTGTTGTAATTGGTGAAGGCGAAAAAGATAACGCACCGATGCTTTATAACGGAGAAAAAGTAGGAGATGGCTCAGGCCCTGCATGTGATGTTGCGCTAGATCCGATTGATGGCACCACTTTGACAGCAAAAGGAATGAATAACGCAATAAGCGTGATTGCAGTTTCTGAACGTGGGTCGATGTTTGACCCTTCGGCAGTTTTTTACATGGAAAAATTAGTCGCTGGACCTGAATCTGCAGACGTAGTTGATATAACTGCACCAACAAAAGCGAATTTGAAAGCAGTAGCCAAAGCAAAACATATGTCAGTGAGTGAGTTAACAGTTGTCGTTTTAGATCGCCCACGTCATGATGATTTAGTTAGAGATATTCGTGAAGCTGGTGCGCGCATAAAATTTATTACAGATGGAGATGTGGCCGGCGCTGTGATGGCAGCACGCACTGGAACTGGAATCGATTTATTAATGGGAATTGGGGGAACTCCAGAAGGAATTATTGCTGCTTGTGCAATGAAGTGCCTAGGTGGAGTAATTCAGGGACGACTTAAGCCACGTTCAGAAGAAGAGCGCGAACGCGCTCAAGATGCAAAGTTGGATTTAAATCAAATTTTAACAACAAATGATTTAGTCTCTGGAAACGATGTCTTTTTTGCTGCCACGGGAATCACTGATGGAGAATTATTAAAGGGAGTCAGGTTTTCGCCAAAAGGCATCACCAGTAACTCAATA
The DNA here is from genome assembly GCA_010031635.1 of Actinomycetota bacterium. GTDB lineage: Bacteria > Actinomycetota > Actinomycetes > Nanopelagicales > Nanopelagicaceae > UBA3012. Next base: position 9,272 of record RGZI01000033.1, on the reverse strand, counting down.
GTTATGAGATCTCGTTCGCAGACCATTCGATTAATTGAAAGTGAACATCCAGCTGAAAGAGAAAATTAATTATGGAGCTATCGAGTATTTATGACGAAATAATTGATTTCACCCACAAAGGTTTCTCTGACAATGCGCAAGGAAAGAGTCTGAAGAGTTTACTTGAGCAAGGTAAATCGTTGTTCGACGGCAATCACTTCACTCCCATAGCCACCTTAAAAGCCAGTGCTTTGAAAAATAATGTGGAGCAAATGGCTAAATACTGTGCCAAAGCGGGGTTCGAATTGGCACCACATGTAAAGACTCATATGGCACCGCAACTAGCAAAGATGCAGATTGATGCTGGCGCGACCTATTTAACAGTTGCCACACTTTGGCAAGCACGAGTTTTTTTACAGTTCGGATTTAAATCAATTATCATTGCAAATGAAGTTGTAGATTTTGCTAGCCTTCGTGAGATTGCAACCCTAAACAAGAATCCATTAAATGAAATTATATGCTACGTGGATTCAATTAGTGGTGCAGAGATAATTGAGAAAGTTTTATTAGAGAATCCGAGTGGATGCTTGCACCTATTGCTAGAGATCGGATATCCATCTGGTCGAGGCGGAATTCGCGACCTCGATGAAGTTAAAAAAATAGCTGTACACCTTGCAAATATACCCGGTGCAATTATTCGTGGCGTGACCGGATTTGAAGGAATTTTAAGTGGAGGTAGAACGCCAGAAGGCTACGCTGAGATGGAAGATTTCTGTCAGCGAATTTTGAATGCTGCAGATTTGGTTAGCGAATTTGTGCAAAGACCTGAAATCATAATTTCAGCCGGAGGGAGCGCATTTTTTGATGTCGTTGTGAAAGTTTTCACTCAATATAAATCTGCTACTCACAAAATCCGGAGAATATTACGAAGTGGTGGTTACCTTTCATTTGATCATGGACTCTATGGACGAGTTTCACCCCAAAGTGATTCAAGCCCTTCGCTAAAGCCCGCCATAGAGGTTTGGGGCAGTATTTTGACCCAGCCAGAAGGAGATTTTGCACTTTTGAATTTTGGCAAAAGAGATGTTGGTATAGATGTAGATAACCCCAACCCAGTGCGTGTAGGCCATGATGGAGCGATTAGCGCATGCATCCCTAAATTGAACGATCAGCATGCTTATTTAGTTGGAAAACTTGACTCTTCTGTTTCCCTAGGGGATTGGGTTGCTTGCGGAATTTCGCACCCATGTACAACCTTCGATAAATGGCGTATTTTTCCCGTTATTGATGACAATGACAAAGTAATCGATTACGTAAGAACCTATTTCTAGGAGAGAAAATGGCAACTGAATTTTTCATCGCAAAAAATGTGCCTAAACCGCGCGGAGCTTATTCTCATGGAGCAGTAGCAAATGGAATTTTATACACCTGTGGAATGGGTCCAGCAGATCCAGCTACTGAGAAAACAGTTGAGGGTGATATTACGGCGCAAACTCGTCAGGTATTCAAGAATTTACAAGCAATACTTGCAGAAAAAAATGCAAATTTCTCTCAGGTGCTAAAAGTTACAACACATCTACAAGATGTGCATCGAGATTTTGCAGCTTATGATGCAGTTTGTAGAGAATTTTTAACTGAACCATTTCCAGTCCGTACTACTGTTGGGTCAGAGTTAATGAATATTCTGGTGGAAATAGATTTGGTAGTGGCATTATGAGTAAATCATTAAAAGGCAAAACTGTTGTCATCACGGGCTCCGGTCGCAGCATCGGTCGCGAAATGGCGATCCGTATTGCCGCAGAAGGCGCCAGCGTGGCTTTGTTAGAGATAAACAAGGAAAATCTTGAAGAGGTTAGGTCAACTATAGCCGCTGCTGGTGGTGATGTGCGTGCTTATGAGATTGATTTGGGATCTGAGTCGCAGATAATTGAAACGATTTCAAAAGTAGAAAAAGATTTTGGAAAAATAGATTGCCTGATTAACAACGCAATGATCTGTCCATCTGAAGATTTATTAAACACGACCCTAGAGTCTTGGAACAAAACCCTTCAAATTACATTGACGGCACCATTTTTGTGCATCAGACAAGTTTTGCCAGCGATGATCAAACGTAAAAATGGAGGTATCATCAATATTGGAACGGTCAATGCGAAGGCTCATTTTGGCAGCGATTCATATAGCTCAGCAAAGGCGGGCGTTCATGCTCTTACCCGTACTGTCGCAGTGCGGTATGGACCAGATGGAATTAGGTGCAACACAATTGTGCCAGGAACTATAAATACCGACGCCTGGCAGGAGCGAGTTGATCAAAATCCAAATATATTTGAAGAGTTAAAACCTTGGTACCCAGTTGGACGCGTGGGAACTCCTAAAGATATTGCAGATGCAGCGCTATTTTTGATCTCCGATGATTCACAGTGGATCTCTGGAAGTGAATTACTCGTCGATGGTGGATTGCTAGCCGGCTATGCCCCGATGTTTGCAACAGTTGAAGGTTCCGATAAGTGAATTCAGAAAACACTTTTACGATTCGCGGCGCGACAATCATTGATGGAACCGGCGCGATTGGAGTCAGAGCAGATTTATTAGTTATTAATGGAAAAATTGCCATCAACGGCAAAATACTAAAAGGAGAAGAGCAAGGAAAGATTTTTGATGGCTCTGATTTAACAGTCACACCTGGATTTATTGATTTGCACGCCCACTCTGATTTAGCAGTTTTGGCGGATAAGGAACACTTGGCAAAAGTCACTCAGGGCGTAACCCTTGAAGTAGTTGGGCAAGATGGGCTTAGTTATGTCCCAGCAGATGAAAATACCCAAGCCCAACTTCGAGAACAGCTTTATGGGTGGAATGGGGATCCAAATGGATTTAATTGGAACTTCAATACTGTTGCTCAATACTTATCAAGAGTAGATGAAGGGGCTGCGGTAAATGTTGCTTATTTAATTCCCCATGGAACTGTACGGATGATGGTCAAAGACAATGACGAAGGCTTTGCAGATAAAACTGAATTATCAAAAATGGCCGAATTGGTTGATGCGGGCATGAGAGAGGGTGCAGTTGGGTTATCTGCAGGATTAACTTATACGCCAGCAATGTATGCGAGCGATGATGAGTTAATTTTTCTATGCAAAGTAGTTGCAAAGCATGGTGGATATTACGCGCCACATCATCGAAATTACGGATTACAATTTTTGGATGCTGTTGACGATTGCATTGAGATCTCGCGTGCTTCAGGGTCCCCACTTCACTTAACTCATTGCAATATGACTGCACAGATTTACCATGACAAAACTGAGCTCTTGTTTGAAAAGTTGTCAAAGGCAGAAAGAGATGGATTAGATGTCACACTTGATAGTTATCCATATTTAGCAGGTTCAACTTACTTACACGCGCTGCTACCTTCATGGGTGCAGGCTGGTGGATTGTCTCCGATGCGTGAACGGCTCCAGTCAAAAGAGGTTCGCGCAAAAGTTACTAACGCTTTAAATGTGACTGGTAGCGATGGCAATCAAGGTGGAACTGTTGATTGGAAAGCAGTTGTAGTCGCTGGAGTCGAAAAATCTTTAGATTTAGTAGGATTATCAATCGAAGCGGCTGCTAAAGCAGCAGGTAAAGAACCAAGTGAATTTTATTTGGATTTAATAGCAAAAGAGGATTACCACGCTTCGTGCGTAATTTTCAAAGGGCATGAAGGAAATACTCGAGCGATCATGCAACATCCAAAACATATGGTTGGTAGCGATGGAATTTTGACTGGCAATCGTCCGCATCCTAGATCTTATGGAACATTTGCCCGTTACCTTGGGCATTACGCCCGCGAGGAAAAAGTCTTAACTTTTGAAGGCGCAGTAAACCGAATGACCGGCAGACCTGCAAGCCGGCTTGGGCTAAAAGATCGTGGAATTATTAAAGAAGGAATGCACGCAGACTTGGTAATGCTTGATGCAGCATCGGTAATTGACAGATCAACTTATGAAAATCCTAGATTGCCAGCTGCAGGATTTGAATACGTTTGGATCGGTGGAGTTGCAACTCTTGATCAAGGAGCGCGCACTTCAAATCTTCCGGGTCGGGCAATTCGCTCTACAAATTAAATGAGCGATTGCTTTATCCACTCAAGGTCGCGTTCACGCCAAACATCAAATAGGTAAAAATCTAAATTTCTTATTCCGATATTTTTAAGTGCATTAACGCGTTCGGCAAGTTCACTTTGCGAAGAATTGTCTGGATAAGTTGGCCGTAAAATTCCGGTAATTTTTTCAGGAGATTGAATTACAGAAAGATAACTCTGTGCTAATTCAATAATCTCACTTGTGCTTTGGCAATAAAACAGTGCTTCGATTACATCGACAACCTGAGTAAGTTCTATCGGGTTTATACCAATTCTCCAGCCTTGATCTAGGCCACCAATAAAAGGTAATTGGCCTACCCAACGCAATGTGGCTCCTGCACTATGTGCTGATTTTGTCAGCTTAGTATTCAAATCGATTAAAGTGCGTTCTTGGCTTGATATCCATTTTTTGATATCAACACCGAAGATTGAAACGAGATTATCAGTGCTTAATTCTCTGCCAAGCCACATATCTGTATCTTTTATAACTTTATCGAGAGCCGCGGAGATCTCAAATACTAATTTCTTAGCGTCAGCACCTGCAGATTCGGCTGCACTTTGGCAGTAAATACAAAGACAAAATCCAAGTAGGTATTGCGAGATTTCACTAAGTTCGATGAAGTAACGCTCATGGTGTTCGCCGTGAATTAAACCGTGGAAATTAACTGACTCAGCCGCTATTGATTTGATTCCACGAGAAATTAGATCGTTGGTTAGCCCTATTGCATAACCCTGAGCACTTGGATTTGAGGGACATAAAGAGGCAAGTAATTTTTGACCTAACCCATTAATCTGAGCTGCTTCTGGATTTTCTTTGCCAGCAGCACTGTTGTGGAAATAAACCGCCCACGCATCTATATCAAAGTTGGCACTTCTACCTGCTTCTTGAATTTTCTCTAATGCACTGTTGTCCTGAAATATATCGTTAGGGGAGGGCGTGAGGGCACCCATTGGATACTTACTTAAATCCGGTTGATAATAATGAGCCCCATCTTCCAGGTATCTAAGTGATGGCGTACTGCCGAGAGTAAAATCACGCGAGGCATGGTAATTCAGAGCAAGATTTATTCCCGTTAGGCCGGAATCCTGCAGCTTGTTTATATTTACCGCCGGATTATTAGGTGGGCTAAAAGTATGAATGAATGCAAAGGCGTTATGGGACAAGTTATTTCCTAAGGGCTTGGGTAGATGCACGGATCACTAACTCGGGCTTAAAAACAATTTGCTCATGCTTAAAATTTTTGCCATGCTCAACCTCATTAATAATCATCTGTGCAGCAAGTGCTCCTAATTTATAGGCAGGTTGGGCAATCGAAGTGAGCGGAATAGAAGCAGAAGCTGAAAACCCAATGTCGTCATAACCAATCAGGGCGTAATCTTTTGGAATATTTTTTCCACTCTCCAATAGTGCGCGAAGCACTCCTAGTGCTACTAAATCATTGGCGCAAAAAATCGCGGTGATTTGGGCATTATTTGCTAAAATATGTTGAGTAACTTCATAACCATTTTGAGAACGCATTTGGCTGACCTGGAACTTACTAATTTTGATATTTTGTGCCTTTGCGAAATCCATTACTCCATCTTCACGATGTGCACATTGGGCGATGGATAGAGGGCCATTGACCCAAGCAACAGATTTATGGCCGAGTGAAGCTAAATACTCAATCGCACTTTTGCCACCATGAAAATCATCCATAGATACTGAGGATTGATCTGAAGAGTCAGCCCTTCGGTCAATAAAAGTTGTTGGAATATTTCGGCGATTTAATTCAGCAACTCCGGCGAGCCCCTCAAAGGAAGGTGTAATTAATAAGCCGCAGATTCTCTGTTCAATTAGAACTTTCAGATGGCGCTCTTCTTTTTTAGGATCTTCATCGCTATTACACAAAATTAAGGTGTAATCACTTTCACTTGCGGTATTGCCAGCCCCGCGGGCTACTTCGGTAAAAAAAGGATTTGTAATATCTGGGACCAGCAAGCCAATTGTCCGACTGCTTCCAGAGCGCAGGTGCCTGGCCGAAGCGTTAGGAACAAAGTTGAGATCAGCAATTGCAGATTCAATTTTCTTCCGAGTTGCCTCAGCAACCCGATCTGGCCGGTTGAGGAAATTAGAGACGGTACCCACGGCAACTTGAGCCCGGGAAGCCACATCTCTGATGCTGATTGCCATGATTGAATCGTTTCGGTTTAATTGAACTGTGTCAACGGTTCAATTAAGCCTCCATCAGATCTCCTTGTTGCTGCCTCTTGTCCAAATAGCCACCCTCCACTACCGTTGGCTGAATCGGTTCAACGAAGTGGAATAATTGCCAACCTGGAGGGCGTTATGGAGCGGGTCTGTTTTAGATTTTATGTACGTACCGAGATGATCGATGAGTACAAGCAGCGTCATGCAGCGGTCTGGCCAGAGATGTTGCAAGCCCTTACCGATTGCGGTTGGAAGAATTATTCGATTTTCTTAAATGAAAAAGAAGGAACACTTATTGGTTACTGCGAAGTTGATGATTTCGCCGCAGCAAAGGCCAAAATGTCCACTCTTGATGTAAATACCCGTTGGCAAGAGTTTATGCAGCCACTATTTCCACAAGATAAGCGCGCTGATGAGAGTTTTGAAAATTTTGTTGAAGTTTTTCATCTAGCATAAAATTAAGAGGAGAAAACCATGAGCGCAAATACCACAGCTGTTAAAGAGACCATCAAGCGACTTGGAATTGAAGTGCCATCATGGGCTTACGGAAATTCAGGCACACGCTTTAAAGTCTTTTCTCAACTTGGCGTCCCACGTGACCCTTACGAGAAAATAGCTGATGCGGCTCAAGTTAATAAGTTCACCGGCGCTGTTCCCACCGTTGCATTGCATATTCCGTGGGACAAAGTTAAAGATTATGCCCACTTTGCCGCTTACGCTAAAGATCTTGGTGTAACTCTTGGAACTATAAACTCAAATACTTTCCAAGACGATCAATACAAGTTGGGCTCTGTGTGTAATCCAGATCCAAAAGTTCGTAAAATGGCAGTAAATCATCTCCTTGAGTGCATAGACATTATGGATATCACTGGCACAAATGATTTAAAAATTTGGCTGGCTGATGGAACTAATTACCCAGGACAAGATGATCTGCGCGATCGTCAAGATCGTTTGCAAGAGTCGCTAGAAATTACATACAAACGACTTGGACCAAACCAACGGATGCTCCTTGAATATAAATTTTTTGAACCATCCTTTTATTCAACAGATGTTCCTGATTGGGGTACTTCCTACTTACATTGCATGAAGTTAGGTCCCAAGGCGATGGTTTGCGTTGATACTGGACACCATGCACCAGGAACTAATATCGAATTTATCGTTGCATTACTTTTGCGCGAAGGCAGGCTCGGAGCCTTTGATTTCAACTCTCGTTTTTACGCTGATGATGATCTGATTGTTGGTGCCGCAGATCCTTACCAACTATTCCGAATTATGAATGAAGTAAATCGTGCCGGTGGTTTCGATGTAGGCACTCCGGTTTCTTATGTTCTTGATCAATGTCACAACATTGAAGATAAAATTCCTGGCCAAATCAGATCAATTACAAATGTGCAAGAAGCGGTTGCTAAAGCGTTGCTTGTTGATCGTGTTGAACTCAAGAAAGCACAACTCGACGGAAATGTATTAGCGGCGAATGACATTTTGATGGACGCCTATAACACTGATGTTCGCCCATTGTTAGGTGAGATGCGCACTGAATTGGGCTTAGCGGCTGATCCAATGAAGGCATACCTTGCTAGTGGATATGGAGCCAAAATTGCTGCCGAACGTGTTGGTGGCGCTCAAGCAGGGTGGGGCGCATAAGTGGGAGACAGTAAAGAGTTAGTTGAGCGTTCAAATAGATTAGGTAGCGATCCGCGTTATACAAATTATGCAGGTGGCAATACCTCTGCAAAAGTTTCGGTGACTGATCCGGCAACTGGTGAAGATGTACAGGTTATGTATGTCAAAGGATCCGGTGGAGACCTTGGCACACTCACACATGCGGGGTTAGCTGGGTTATATGTAGAAAAAGTTAAGTCGTTAAAAAAAGTTTATCGAGGCCTTGATCATGAAGATGAGATGGTCGCACTTTTTGATTACTGCTTATTTGGTCGTGGCGGTGCAGCACCAAGTATTGATACCGCAATGCACGGTTTAGTTGATTATGCACATGTAGACCACCTGCACCCTGATTCGATAATTGCATTAGCGACTTCTATTGATGGCCCAGCTCTGACTAAAGAATGTTTTGGTGAAGAGATTGCTTGGGTGGATTGGCGTCGTCCAGGTTTTCAGCTTGGCTTGGATATGGAAGAGATTGCTAAGAAATTTCCAAATGCCAAGGGATGCATCCTTGGTGGCCATGGTTTAACTACTTGGGCCCAAAGCAGCGCCGAGTGTGAAGAGCGGTCGAAGTGGGCAATTCACAAAGCTGAAGAGTTCATCGCCAAGAAATCAAAAACCGAACCTTTTGGAAAAGTAATTAAAGATCGCGTTGCACTTCCAGAAGGTGCTCGACGTGAGAAAGCCAGCAAATTAGCACCAACGTTGCGCGGAATTGCTTCACATGATGCGCGGATGGTTGGACATTTTTCCGATGCACAAGTTGTACTGGAGTTTATAGCTTCTGAAGCAGCGCCAAGATTGGCCTCCCTTGGAACGTCATGCCCTGATCATTTCTTGCGTACCAAAGTTTCACCTATGTTTATTGATTTACCTGCTGATGCTCCGATTGAAATACTTCTTGCTCGTGCAAATGAATTACATGCGGAGTATCGTAAAAATTACACTGCTTATTACCAACGTTATGCCGATCAATCTTCACCAGCAATGCGAGGTGCCGATCCTGCAGTTATTTTAATTCCGGGCGTAGGAATGTTTACTTTTGGAAAAGACAAACAGACCGCACGGGTAGCGAGCGAGTTTTACATTAATGCAATTAACGTTATACGTGGGGCTGAAGGAATCTCTACTTATGCTCCAATTCCTGAATCTGAGAAATTCCGAATCGAATATTGGGAGTTAGAAGAAGCCAAACTTCGCCGCGCTCCTAAAGGCAAAACATTACAAGGCAGAGTCGCATTAGTTACCGGCGCTGCCTCAGGGATTGGCTTGGCTACCGCAAGACGGTTACAGGCAGAAGGTGCTTGCGTTGTGATTGCAGAT
>RGZI01000032.1 GCA_010031635.1 Actinomycetota bacterium | reverse complement strand
AGCCGGTGAGCAATCATCAAAATAGTGGTCCCACCCCTGAGTGATTGAATCGCCGCTGAAACGCTTGCTTCTGTTTCGGCATCTAACGAACTGGTCGCTTCATCTAGCACAAGTAATTTCGGATTTGTAAACATAGCTCTAGCTATTCCAAGGCGTTGGCGTTGACCCCCACTCAATTTTGCACCACGTTCACCAACTTGGGTATCGGCTTTATTTTCCAAAGAATCAACAAAAGTTTCCAGGTGTGCGATTTTAAGGGCTTTGTATATTCGTTCATCAGTCGCAAATTCATTTGGAAAACCAAGCGCAATATTTTCACGCACAGTACCAATTGCGATCGCCACATCTTGTGGCACATATGCAATTGCCCCAGGTGATTTCTCAATAGCAATAGATGGAGCATGGCTAGAAATTCTCACCTCACCGCTGTCAGGGAGCAAGACACCGAGCAACAAATCAACAAGTGTGGATTTACCCGCCCCTGACGAACCTACAAAAGCGACAAATTGTCCAGGGGGAATTTGAATTGACACCTGATCAAGAATTCGATTCTCACCTTCAGGGTAGGAAAAAGAAACGTTGTTAAAGGAGATATCTGCAGAAAAATTCGAGTGATCACCGAGGGCTAAGGCTGGATCTGTATCAGCTGCAATCGAGTAATTTGCTACTTCGTCTGCTAATTTCAATGTTAGATCAGCAGAGCCACTTGCACCTTTGATTTGCAACAAACCTTGTTGAATTCTTAAAATAGCTGGGGCAACACGCGTACCAGCAGCAAGAAATATTGCAAGGGTTGCGACTGCATGTCGAGCGTCCTGTAAAACAAATTGAGTTGCGCTCAACAAAATTGCACCAATAATTACAGATGACTCGAGCACGTACTTGCTGATATTTGGAATAAATGAATTTTCGGCAGAGACTCTAGAAAAATCTAAGCGATTTTTTCCAAATTCCCGTGCATAGTATGCCCTTCGATTTCTGACTATAGATTCGCGATAATTAGTCAAAACTTCGATAACTTTTTCATTTCCTCGAATTGTAGTTTCGGCGATTGCTTCATTAAGAACGCGTACCCTTGTACTTGAAAGGCGATATAAAAAAATTGCTATTAACGCAAAAAATATGAAACTGCCGATTGCCGTTCCCGGGTCCACCACCAACAAACCAACTGCCATAACAAGCACTAATGATAGATCCGAGGCGAGCATTACTACTGTCCCTAATATGCTAAGGACTAAACTTGAAACACCACCAGTAAGTGCATAGAGTGTTTCTTGTGAAGTTCGCTTTTGTAATTGCAATAAAGGTTGTGCCAACACCCGCGATGTTAAATCTCCCGAAATTACTGCCGCCTTATGGGCCAAGAAAAATAGTGATTTCCTAATAAAAAAGATCGACATTAAAGTCCGGCCAATCAAAGTGACTCCGGCCGTAGCACCCAAAATTGCAACCTGAGTCTCAAATGTATAACCGTCTAAGTGCATAAATTCCAAAACCGCACCAACGCGATTTCCGGTAACTTGGCCCGAGACTCCAGTAATCGCCAGGGCCGAAACAACGCCAATAAGGGAAACACCAATGAGATCCAACCCGCTCAAGAAAATCTGAATCGCGACAACTAATCCGAGTTTGCGACGGTCCTTTGGGGCCAAAAGGCCCAAAGCTCGCCCGACAGTCTTATCACGCATAAAAGATTTGAGCCAGGACATGGGTTAAGGGTACTTAGAGAGTGCAGGTAAGTGCGCCAGCCGGCAACGTGCCCTTGAGTAAATAAGCATCCACCGCATCATCAACACATGCCGAGCCCCGACCATGGCCGGTGTGGCCATCCCCGTCAGCGGTGATCAATAAGGCTGAAGGAAACCGTTTGGACACACTTTGAGCCCACTCATAAGGGGTAGCAGGGTCCCGCGTCGTGCCAACCATCAAGAATGGTGGCAGGTTCGGGCCGCTCAGATCCACCGGTGGGCGGATCGGTGGGTATGGCCAGTAATCACAAGGCAACGAAGACCAAGCAATATATGGACCAAAGTGCGGTGCAATCTTTGAAATTGCGCTGGAGTCTGCTTTCGTTCTTTCAATTGAAGCATCATCTTCTCGGTCCACGCAATTAACAATGTAGGCAATCTCATTTTCATTTGAGTTATATGCGCCAGCTTTATCGCGCAAAACATAATCATCAGCCATTCGTTGCAAGCGAATACCTTTACCTTTCACTGCATCCTTAAACGCCCGATTTAACTCGGGCCAGCCAGTGTCGGTGTTGTAAAGTGATGAGACCATTGCAAGTACCAAAATAGATTCAGTAACAAGTCGTGAATCATTTAATTTAAGTGGGTTTGAACGAAGCAAAGACATGATCTTCGAAACTTCATCACGTGCACCTTGTAAATCACCTTGGTAAAAACAATTTACCTTTGTGATGCAATCAATTAAAAAAGAATCTAATGCAAGTTCAAATCCAATAGCTTGAGTCTTATTCACCTCATTTGTCGTGACTTGCGGATCTATAACGCCATCAAGCACAACTCTTCCTACCGAATCTGGATACATTGCGGCATAAACTAAACCAAGGTAAGTACCATAACTTTTTCCTAAGAAATTAAACTTTTTTTCACCAAATACTTTTCTCATTAACTCCATGTCACGAACTACATCAACAGATCCCAAATGTTTGAGTCGATCACCCAACTTTGATTTACATTTTTCGGCTAACATTTTTGATGCTGAAATGATTTCGCTCTCAGGTAAGCCCGCAGCAGGTGGCCCATTAGATGCAATCAATCGGTCAGTCTCTTTATTAGTTAAGCAACGCTCGGCAGAACTTCCACCAACGCCGCGTGGGTCAAAACCAACGATGTCATACTGCGCCAAAATTTCTGGGCTGACAATATATTCCGCAGCAAACCCATACTCGACGCCAGATGCACCAGGACCTCCAGGATTTACAAAAAGTGAACCAAGCCGGCGGGATTTGTTATTTGCTGGATGCTTCACCACTGATAGTTGAATTCGTTCGCCACTTAAATTTTCATAATCAACTGGAACTGTAATATCGCCGCACTCAAAATTTTCACCACAGGAACTCCAAGTGATACTTTGTGCTTCATACTTAGCCGCATCCCAACCAGTGCTATCTGGTTGCAAAAAGTAAAAAGAAGCCGCTCCAAGAGAAACTATTGCAGCAAGAGCAACGAGGACGACCGCGCGATTGCGCATTAAAACTTCACATTTAGCAGGAGCGCTTCGATTGCCAACAAAGGCGCAACATTAAAATTTAATGTTCGTCGAGTCGCCATGACAGCTTCCCACCGCTTGACCATACTTTCTGGCTTACTTGATTGGGCTAGCGTGGATATTTCATTCCTTAAATCTTCGTTAATCAATTCACTCTCCGCGTTTAATTGCAGAGTAATAATGTCGCGATAAGCAGTTGCGATATCTAACAAAGCCATATCAAGACAATCCCTCGTCGCACGAGTTGTTCGCGATTTCTGTTCCTTCTCCAACTCTTTTAACGCCTTCGCAGAACCACTAGGTGCCCCGCGCCCGGTGCCACCAACTCCCAGAGCGGCCGAGAGATCGGCCTCCTCTCGCTCATCTCGTCCCAACGCTTGCGCCTGTGCTTGTTCGGTCGCCCATTCAACGAGGGTCGCCGCACCTGCCATAGCGCCACCGACATCACGTAATCCAAGGGCAAGCCGCACCGCCTCTAATCGACGAGTGACCGCTTCTGGATTAGTAGCCAGCCACTTCGCCCGACCAATATGACCCTGACTCAACCGCGCCACCTGCCGCGCTAAATCTGGCGCAATCCCATCGCGCGAAATTAATAATTGAGCAACTGCGGAGTTAGCTGGAGTTTGCAGAGAAATATGTCTGCACCGGGAACGGATAGTCGGCAAAACATCCGCCAATGTCGGAGCACATAACAACCAAACTGTGCGCATCCCCGGTTCTTCGATGGCTTTCAACAATGCATTTGCTGCGCTTTCAGTTAGTCGATCTGCATCTTCAATAACTATGACCCGATATGCACTTAACGTTGGCTCCCACGATGCCCGCATAATTATTTCGCGCACCTCATCAATTTTTATAGACAAACCTTCAGTTCGAATTAATTCCACATCAGGGTGCGATCCATATCTTGCGGTTTTGCAAGATGAACATTCGCCACATCCACCTTCATAACAAACTAATGCAGTTGCAAATGCCAGAGCAGCGTTTGATCGTCCAGATCCAGGCGGTCCGGTAAATAACCACGACTGCGTCATTGCAACGCCGTCTCCAACGACAGCGCTTTTCAAAATATCCACAGCGTCAGATTGACCAACTAAATCAGTAAAAACACTCACCAGAAAACCTATTTATCTTTCGAGGGCGATATGGAGTTCAAACGTAAAACACGTTCTAAAATCTGATCCGAAATATCTTCTTTGCTTTGCGTTGCATCCACAACCAGATATCTATCGGAGTACAAAGCGGCCCGCTCTAAAAATGTTGCTCGGACTCTCTCATGAAAATCTAATGGCTCACTTTCCAAGCGATCACGTTCTGCAAAACGCGCAAAACCAATTTGCGCAGGCAAGTCCAATAAAATGGTCAATGTCGGAGTTAATCCATCAGTTGCCCATCGTGAAATCCGGGCGATCTCCTGTCCAGAAAGAACTCTTCCGCCACCTTGATATGCAATTGATGAATCAATGTATCGATCAGTAATTACAACTGTCTGTTTAGCGAGCGCTGGTTTAATCACAGTTTCAACATGGTGCGCGCGATCAGCTGCGTAAAGTAAAGCCTCAGCCCGTGGAGCAAGTGCTCCAGTCTCTGGATCTAACAAAATTCCCCGAAGTACTTTCCCTAGATTAGTTCCACCAGGTTCACGTGTAAGTAAAACTTCCTGACCATGTGCTTCCAAAGCTGCTTTTAAGAGTAGAGATTGGGTTGATTTACCAGAACCCTCACCACCTTCGAAAGCGATAAAAGTTCCAGTAGTAGCAAAAACTCCGGTATTACTTAACTCCCCACGTAATGCACTTGCGATATCACTCCACAAAGAAATTCCACGACGATCATCCATTTGGCGATATGAAACTAATCCAACAGCAATCGCAATCAAGCCCGCAAGAAATAAGGTAATTGAGGCACCGTTGTAATTTATTACTGAGTTGCGAATTTGGTAAGAATGTTCTCCAATTGCTGCTGCAACTATTGGAGTTATTGCAAGAACAAGAACTAATGTGATCCGAATCAGCGATTGCACAAACGCGAAAGTTCTACCGCGCTTTTCATCTTCAACTTCCAACCCCAACATTGTGAAACCAGATACCCAACCCACTCCGGCCCAAAAACCCAACACAATTACAATAAATATTGCCAAAACTAAATTTGAAACTAACGCCAAAATTGAAAGCATGAAACCAGATGCTGCAAGTGATGCACCAAAAATCCGCTTCCGCGAAAATGGGGCAAATAGTTTTGGCCCTCCGGCAATACCGGCAGCTAAACCAAGGAAAACCGCTCCAAAAAGAATTCCGTAAGCGGCCTCTCCGCCTCCAAGATCTCCGACAAAAATTCGGGCAAGGCCTACTACCGCTCCAGCCGCTACAAATGCTCCAAGCATTCCAAGAACTAATCCTCGAATCGACTTATTTGATCCAACAAATTTCCATCCGTCAATTAAAGATCGCATAACGCTGGCATGAACTTCACCTTTAGCAGCTGGACCTTTTGGGAGTTCTCTTAATTTATAAATTGTGAAAGCACTAAAAGCAAAAGTCGCGGCATTTAAATACAGTGCCATATGCACTGGATTGGCCTTAAAAAATGGAATAGATGAAGCAAGAGCACTATTAAAAATGGCAAGTGCCGAAAAAAGAATCGCCGCGATAGGGGCACTTCCATATGCAGCCAGCAAAGAAACTTGATTAGCACCTTCGAGATGATGTCTAGGTACCAAGTTTGGTACAGATGCTTCCTTTGCTGGTGACCAAAAAAGGGATACTGATTCAATTAAAACTGTTGCGACGTACAACCACAGATAATTTCCAACTACTGGTATTGAAACAAATAGTGCACAACGTAAAATGTCGCACAGCACCATCATTCGACGTCTATCAAATCGATCTGCAATTACTCCTGCGAAGGGACCGAGCACTACCGCTGGAAGCAACCGAACAATAAATACACCGGCAATTGCAAAGTTTGCTTTTGCATAATTATCTCCAGCCAATTGTTGCGCAAGAGCTGTGGTGGCAAGTAAGCCCAACCAATCACCCAAACTTGAAAGAGCCATCGCTTGCCATAAGCGACGAAAGGGTTTAATCGCGAGAACTCCGCGAATATCACCTTGAAGGGCAGTACTCATATCGGGGACCCTACTCTTGGTCGGCGCGAGCGCGACGTTCTGCCAATAATTCCATGCCACGATCAAGTGTCAACTGTTCGACTAAATCTCCACGTCGCAAGCCGGCATTTGTTTCGCCATCAGTGACGTACATTCCGAATTTTCCATCTTTAACAACCAATGGCCGGCCAGTAACTGGATCTAAACCAAGCTCCTTGAGCGGACCTTTAGCCGCTCCGCGTCCACGTCGTTTTGGTTGCGCAAATAATTCAACGGCCCGAGGAATATCACAGGTAAAAATCTCATCTTCACTTGCCAACTGACGCGAATCTTTTTCACCACGTCGTAAGTACGGACCATAAGGACCATTTTGCGCAGTGATTGTTTCAGTTGTCGTTGGGTCAAGACCAACAACTCTTGGAAGTGAAAGTAATTGCAACGCTTCTTCAAGAGTTACGGTAGCAACGGACATTGTTGAAAATAAAGATGCAGTCTTACCTTTAGGCGCTTTGCCTTTAACTTTTGGCGTATCTTCTGGAAGTACTTCAGTCACATATGGACCGAACCGCCCCGTCTTAGCAAGTAATGACAATCCACTACCTGGATCTGTGCCGACAACGCGCTCACCTGATGGACGTGCAAAAAGTTCTAACGCTTTTGCAAGATCTAACTCATCGGGTGCCATCTCTTCAGGAATATTTGTTAACTCACGCGCTTCGCCTTCACCACGTTGCAAATAAGCACCGTAGCGTCCAACTCGGATTTCAATTCCTTCGCCCAATGCCATCGTATTAACTTCGCGGGCATCAATAGCTTCTAAGTCGTCGGTAAGTGCAGCAAGTCCTGGCATTCCATCATGTCCAAAGAAGAAACGCTTCAACCATGAGACTCGATCTTCTTCGCCAAGTGCAATTTTATCGAGATCTTCTTCCATCGATGCTGTGAAATCATAATCAACAAGTTTTCCAAAATGTTGCTCTAATAATCCAGTTACTGAAAATGCAAGAAATGATGGAATTAATGCACGACCACGTTTTGCTACATAACCACGATCTTGAATTGTTTGAATAGTGCTGGCAAATGTTGAAGGCCGTCCGATGCCTAACTCTTCTAATTTTTTAACAAGTGATGGTTCGGTATAACGTGCAGGTGGTTTTGTTTCATGGCCAAGTGGCTCGAAGTAATCCACTTCAATTTTGTCACCTTCAGACATTGCAGGAAGTCGGGTTTCGACCTCTTCTTCAGCATTTTTATCATCAACAACATCCTCGTAGGCCGCTAAGTAACCAGGGAAAGTAATTACCGACCCAGTAGCTCTAAATGCTGCTGCTTTTCCGTCTTTGGTAGTTGTTTCAAAATCCACACGCATCTGCATCTTTTTTGCATCAGCCATTTGCGAAGCAATAGTTCTTTTCCAAATCAAATCGTAAAGAGAAAACTCTTCACGTGTTAACTCTTTGGCTAATTCACCTGGCGTACGAAAGGTATCCCCAGCAGGACGAATGGCTTCGTGCGCTTCCTGCGCATTTTTACTCTTACCCGAATAAACCCGAACTGCATCAGATACATACTCTGCGCCGTAAAGTGATTTGGCCGCAGCGCGCGTTGCTTCAATAGAAGCGGGTGAGAGCGTCACAGAGTCAGTACGCATATAAGTAATAAATCCATTTTCATAAAGTCGCTGGGCAACTCGCATTGTTAATTGTGCACCCCAACCCAAACGACTTCCGGCATCTTGTTGCATAGTAGAAGTAGTAAATGGTGCTTTGGGTTTTTCACTTCGTGGTGATTCTTCAGTTGATTTAACAACTAGTTCGCATCCACTTAAACTCTTAACTAATTCCTGAGCTTGCACTTCTTGCAACCAAATACCTTGTGATTTCTCTTTTAATTTTCCTTTTTCATCGAAATCAATTGCTAAAGCAAGTTTTGCCCCATCTATTGTCAGCAAGCGAGCATCAAAACCTTTTGCGCAATGAGCGGTGATATCCCACCAACCAGATGCCACGAAAGCTTGACGTTCCCGCTCGCGTTCTACAACTAATCGAGTCGCAACTGATTGCACCCGACCGGCCGACAAACGCGGCATCACTTTTTTCCAAAGCACTGGTGATAATCGATAACCGTATAGTCGATCTAAAATTCGTCGCGTTTCTTGGGCATCTACCAGGTGCTGATCTAAATCACGAGTTTCTTGCGCCGCCTTAAGAATTGCATCTTTAGTAATCTCATGAAAAACCATTCGACGAACCGGAACCTTAGGTTTCAAAACTTCCAATAGGTGCCATGCGATTGCTTCACCTTCACGGTCTTCATCTGTTGCTAGGAAAAGTTGATCACACTCTTTAAGTCGTGCTTTGAGTTCAGTAACTTTTTTCTTTTTATCTGGGTTAATCACATAAAGTGGCTCAAAATCATTTTCGATATTTACGCCCTCTTTAGCCCACTTAATCTTTTTATATTCAGCAGGAATATCAGCTGCGCGCTGCGGCAAATCGCGAATATGGCCAACACTTGCTTCAACGATGTAATCACTACCTAAAAAACTTCCAATTTTTTTTGCTTTGGCAGGAGATTCGACAATTACCAAAGTTTTCTTGGCACTCATCTATCCTCCTAACTTTTCTGCTAAAGCGCTCTTTAATTTGCTAAGCCGCTACCCCATAAGTTTTTCAACTCGTGAAGTAGCGGCTCATAGCAATTTAGATAAGCGCGGTTGCTCTACGACGGTTGCGAATTAACGAAACGATGATGATTCCGAGAGCGACAAGTGCGATCAACACTCGTGCGCCAGTTTGGCCACCAAGTGACAAACTTACGATTGCTGGAGTTACCAATAAGGCAACCAAGTTCATAACTTTGATCAGCGGGTTAATTGCCGGACCAGCGGTATCTTTAAATGGATCGCCAACTGTGTCGCCGATGATTGTTGCTTCATGTGCTGGGGAACCTTTTCCACCGTAAACACCATCTTCAACCATCTTTTTTGCGTTATCCCATGCGCCACCAGAGTTAGAAAGGAATACCGCCATCAAAGTTCCGGTTCCAATTGCACCAGCAAGGTATGCACCAAGTGCTCCTACGCCAAGTCCAAATCCAACTGCGATTGGTGCAAGAACAGCTAGCAATCCTGGTGTGACTAATTCGCGGAGTGAGTCACGTGTACAAATATCAACTACGCGACCGTACTCAGGCTTTTCCGTTCCACTCATAATTCCTGGATGCAATTTAAATTGGTTACGAACTTCCATTACTACCGCACCGGCAGCACGTGATACCGCATTCACTGCAAGGCCTGAGAAGAGGAATACGACTGCGGCACCAATAATTAAACCAACCAAGTTACGTGGGTCAGCAATATTTAGTACTCCAGTGAATTCAATTCCAAGATCAGCAAGATTTTTTCCACTTTCAAGAACAGCATTTTTGATTGAGTCAGTAAATGATCCAAATAGCGCAGTTGCAGCAAGTACGGCAGTTGCAATTGCGATTCCCTTAGTGATTGCTTTTGTAGTGTTACCAACTGCATCAAGAGAGGTAAGGATTTTTGCGCCTTCTCCATGAACATCGCCTGACATTTCAGCGATTCCTTGTGCGTTATCTGAAATCGGACCAAATGTATCCATTGCCACAATTACGCCAACAGTTGTAAGCAAACCACAACCGGCGAGCGCGACTGCGAATAACGAAAGAATTACTACGCCACCGCCAAGAAGATACGCACCAAATACGGCAGATGCAATAAGTAATGCTGAATAAACTGCAGATTCAAATCCGACTGAGATGCCAGCAAGAATTACAGTGGCGGCACCTGTCTGTGATGAAGCAGCAACATCATTTACTGGACGACGGCCAACTTCAGTAAAGAAGCCAGTCAAAATTTGAATTGCAGCTGCAAGAACAATTCCAATTAATACTGCACCCAATGCAAAGGTACGAGGATTAATATCAACTGCAGAGATTTCAGCACTTACATTTGCAAATTGCGAGAAGCTGCTTGGCAAATAAATATAAGTTGCGAAGCCAACCAAAACTGCACTAACTACTGCAGATAAGAAGAATGAACGGTTAATTGCGGCCATTGCATTTTTATCAGTTGGACGCAAACGTGTTAGGAAAATTCCAAGTACTGCAGTGACAATTCCGATTGCTGGAACGATTAATGGGAAAATTAATCCGCTATCACCAAATCCGGCTTTACCAAGAATTAATGCAGCGACAAGAGTTACAGCGTAAGACTCAAATAGATCTGCGGCCATACCAGCACAGTCACCAACGTTGTCACCAACGTTGTCAGCAATGGTTGCCGGATTACGAGGATCATCTTCTGGGATACCTTGTTCAACTTTTCCGACAAGGTCAGCCCCGACATCTGCGGCTTTGGTAAAGATTCCGCCACCAACGCGCATAAACATCGCAAGCATCGCGGCGCCAAATCCAAATCCTTCAAGAACTGAAGGTGCGTTCTCCTTATATATAGCCACAACTAGCGCTGCTCCGGCAAGGCCAAGCCCAACGGTCATCATTCCAACAACACCACCAGTGCGGAATGCGATTTGTACTGCGCGCTCAGCGCTTCCTTGCCGAGCAGATTCAGCAACACGAACATTTGCACGAACTGCAAGCCACATTCCTTGGTACCCAACAAATGCAGAAAAGCCAGCTCCAACTAAGAAGAAGATAGAACGGCCAATGCGAATATCTGCATCACCTGGGAGTGCAAAAAGTAAGAAAAAGACAATGACTACGAAAATTGCAAGGGTGCGAAATTGACGCGCTAAATATGCGGCGGCACCTTCTTGAACAGCGCCAGCGATCTCTTTCATCTTCTCGGTACCTTCGCCTGCAGCAAGTACGCGGGTGCGCAAGCCATAGGCAACGCCAAGTGCGAGGAGTGAAATCCCCAAAATGACGTAGACAAGGGTGAGGTTGGATCCGGCCACTTGCACTAATGGATTTGTACTGGTCATAGCTACTCCTGAGTGGAATCGATCGGTTGTTGATGGGTGGACAGGGTGGTTTTGCGGTACGGCCAGGCGCTCAAGGCGCCTTACGAAGCGTGAGTGTACGCAGATAAAAGGGGCCTAGTGGTAATCCTCAGCCATTTTGAGCACAAATCTCCCCTGAAACTGCCTTAAATTAGATCCTAAATGGATTCAGATCCCATCTATTGCTTCGGCCATCCGGCTCTGGCGTGCCCTCCCTCTTGTCCGGTCACCCAAATGCTTTCACTATCTATATAGCACTCCACAGCTCCCAGCCGGATAGCGATCTCGCAAGCGTTCTGACTGATTGCACCAGTTCGCGAAATGGCAGCAAGGGCGATCACTTCGGCCTGGTGTTCATTTGCCCTAAAGGTGTCCACGCCATGCAAATAACCAATCAAGGTCAACAAAATTGTTCCGGTTAATCCAATTGGGAGTAGGAACCAAATCATTGTGGGCGGTATCCATTAGCGCGTGCCTTCACATCATCCTCGTTGATCTCAACTGTAACAACGCCATCGTGATCTGAAATAGCAAGTTTTCCTTGGGGAAAATTATCACGCATGATTTGGTCAATCCTGAGTTGTGATTCGCCGCGAGTAATTGCCCGCGCAATAACTTGTGCAACAGCTTCTCCATGTTGTTGTGCAGTAATTGCACTAAGGATTTGTAAGCCAAAAAAGAAAAGCAAAAGTAAAGAAGGAAGTGTTACTGCGAACTCAGCTGTAACACTTCCACGTTCGTCATTAAGCATTTAAAGCAGGAAACTCGAAAGTGCTCTATGCAACAAATCCCCAATTAACTTTGCGATAGATTCAGATGAAAGTAACTTGTACAACATTCCTGCAAATCCACATGCAGCCACCGTTGTAACAGCATATTCAGCTGTCGCCATTCCGAGCTCACCCGATTTGAACAAGATTGCCAAACTTTTAATGCGGTGCAAACTTTTGGTCATCGGTGCTCACTTTCTTTTGTTGATTTTGGAATGCGAATACTTTCCTGCTTGAGGAATTTTTGCCACATTAAAAATCGATCTTGGGGATTATTTCTAGTTGTGGTTAAAAAAATTTAAGAGTCGAAAAGAAAGAAATTACGATTGGCACTATCGCCCCAAAAATAAATGCTGGTAAAAAACAAATACCAATAGGCAATGAAAGTTTTACTCCGAGTTTACTTACCTGCATTCGCGCTCTTCTTGAACGTTCTTCCACTAATGAGATCGCACTTACTCTGAGTAAATGTCCGATGGGCCTGCCTCGCTCTTGGGCTCGGATTAATGCTCCCACCCATTCACAGGTAGCCGGATCATCCTTCCACTCGCGCCATGCCTGGGCTGGGGATGCCCCAACTTTTAGTAAATCAATACTTCTAAATGCTCGGCGAGAGAGATCAGAGTTTAACAATGGGGCAACTACTTCGAGGGCGGTTAGCAAGTTTGCTCCTGCAGTAATTAAGGCCGCCAAAATTTGGCCAAAAAATGGAAGTTCTGCTCGAACCGAAAGTTGAGATTGTGCTTGCTCTTTAGAGGGTAATGATTGAATTAATCTTAATGTAAACCAATAAATAACTGGGGAAAGTAAAAAAAGTTTTGGGGAAAGTAAAACGATAGTGGCTGAAAATAAGAGTGCACTTTTATTGGATCGCATTTATGATCCGTTTCGCCCAAAAACGACCTAAAAGTTGTAATACGATTGAAAGTGCAAGTGAAATTTGGGCGATCATGGAGTGGCGTAATGTATTTGCGAGATCTAATCCAGTTGATTGAGCCAAGATCAAAAGCAGTACCGGCAGAACGGCCAAAAGTGTTGTAGTCGCTTTTGCGGAAGCTGCCTCAATTTCAATTAAACTCTTGAGATCTTTCTTTGCTAGTAATTCATTTCGAAATGACCGTAATAGTGGCGCCAGTGCTATTCCAGAATTTGCACTTAACTTAGTAATTTTCACAATAGTCTTGAAATCTAAATTATCAATTTTTTCTTCACTTAATTCTAGAAAATTCTCTCCATTTCGCGAAACGGACCAAGCCTCTAATAACGGAATCCCATTTTCAATCTCTTCAATCAAAATATTTAAAGATTCTAAAGCCTCTAGATTGGCAACTTCGCCCTTCTTGTTAAGTATCTTTATAAATGGTGGAAATGGGAGTGAGAAAATAAATATTAATAGAAAAATAACTAACAAAATATTTTTCATAGCATCTGTTCAAATTCTTTAAATCCATCTTCAAAATTAATTTTTAAATCTGAATCGATGGTAATTGCCGGAATTATTCTTAATATTCCGGATACTTCTTTTACAATATTAATAGATTGGATGGATCTGAACTCTTTGATTGGATGCAGGTGAATCAATAATTGAAAAGCGCTACCGAGTTGTGCGTGCATTGCTTCTCTGGAAACACCATGCAATAAACCAAGCGCAGCTATGCGTGAAGGGACATCCTTGGCAGAGTTTGCGTGAATTGTTCCGCAGCCCCCTTCATGGCCAGTATTTAGAGCTAATAAGAAATCAATAATTTCACGACCACGAACCTCACCCATAACTATTCTTGTTGGACGCATTCGAAGCGCCTGACGAATTAGATCTTGCAACGTCCACTCTCCAGTCCCATCGCTATTAGCCATTTTGCTTTGCATCTGAACTACATGCGGATGATTAATGCGCAGTTCATGAGTATCTTCCAAAATTAATATTCGTTCACTTGGTTCAGCCATTTCCAACATAGCGGACAGGAGAGTTGTTTTCCCAGCACCTGTTCCACCAGAGATCAAAAACGATTTTTTGGCTTTTACTATTTTGGATAAATACTTACTAACTTCTAAGTTAAGCCAATTACTACTAGACCCACTTCGACTTTGATTTGATCTAATCGAAATGTGAATACCTCCTTCGACTAGCGGGGATAAAATTGCGTGTAACCTCAAACCAGGTTCGAGTTCGGCATCTAAAAATGGGTGGGCGTCATCAAATAATCGACCACGCTGTAATGCTAAGAAATTTATAAACTCTCGTAATAATTTTTCATTACCAATCTCAGTTTCAATTCTTTGCAAGCCCAAGCCTCGATCAATCCAGACAGATCCCGAACCATTGACAAATAGATCACTTATCTGTCGATCGCTAAGAATTTCCTGAAGTGGACCGTATCCATTAACCCAATTATGAAAATTTCTATTTTCTTTCGCTAACTGCGCCTCTGAAAGCCAAGGTGCGGAATCCCTTATTTTCTCGAGAATATTTGCCCCAGCTAACTCCTTTATACCGGCGAAATCATTTTGTAATTTCTGAAAGATCTCAGCACTCATAGATTTATGCTTACGAAATTTTGTAAAGTTTTCATTAGCGCGTCTTTTGAAGGTGGGAGTACCCCATAAGTTTCAAGATTTTGGACAGATTCTGATTCAGGCAATTTTATAAAGGTATTAAAACCCATTTGATGCGAAGACTCTTTCGCGGATAAGTTTGAAGTCCGAGTGGTCCGTAATAAAAGATTACTAATTTCAAGATCCATTAAACTCTTTTTTAATCTATTTAAACTTCTCACTGATTCGATTCCAGAAACTCCGATTAGGTTTAGCATCGTTATTTTTGAAATTAGTGAATTTGTGAACTCCGAAAAATGCCTTGGTAGATCAATAATGATTAATTCAAACTCTTCTGCTGCACCCTCTAATAAATACGAAACACTTTTGCTTGAATTTTCACTGATTTCAGTGAAGGACAAATAGGTCACGCCAGATGAAAGTGGTTCCGGAAAAGCATTAGCAGGTATTCTCATCTCAAGAT
>RGZI01000031.1 GCA_010031635.1 Actinomycetota bacterium | reverse complement strand
GCAGGTGAATTTGGAACAAAATTTTATTTTGGAAAATCTGCTACTACTTTAACTTCTGGAGTCTTAAATAAAGATAAAACTCTAACTTTGGTTGGTAATAGTTCAGATCTACTTGCGAACAAACCGGTAGTTGGAAAAGTAGATGGAGTCATTCTGAATGTTTCACCGGCAGATGGAAAGATATTAAAAGTCGTCAGAAGTAATGGCGTAGGTGCAACTCGTTCTTGGGAAAGTGCTGCGGGAAATCTAACCGTTGGGGGAAGCTCATCAACTAAAAATTTAACGGAGGCAGTAATTTCCCAATTCTCAAGCACTGGTTCGGTGCTATGGAGTAAACGGTATGCCGGAGCAACTGCAGCGGTAAACAATTCATCGGTGGTTGCTGTGCTAACCACACAAGCCAACGCACTCTTGAAAGCCAAAGCGGGGGATGTCGTGGTGTACCAATTTGATAAAAAGGGTGAGCCAGTATCAGGTGTATTAGGAGGACGCATTCCGCTAAGTGCCGAAATCCTTGGCTTACGATCTCAACCTGGCCTGGGAACCTGTGTGGCAACTCGTGCCGCCGACGGCAGATTTGTCTTGACCCAGCTCCCATTTTAGGGATTTAGGGGCAAATATCTACAATTTAGAACTCCTCTTCCAACAGGGTAATCTCTGACCCTAATTAAAATTCTTCAACCGGCAATTACAAAAAGTTTCTAAAGGAGTGATACGTGGGTTCAGTAATCAAGAAGCGTCGTAAAAGAATGGCTAAGAAAAAACATAAGAAGTTGCTAAAGCGCACCAGAATTCAACGACGTAACGCTAAATAATTAAGTAAATTAAGTAAACCTGAGACCTTAACTAACTTAGTGGGTTAGTAAGCAAAGTTGCCTTGCCATCAATATTTACAAAGGCGTAATCTCTGCTTTTAATTTTAATCCAAGATGCTGAAATGCTCTTATCAATAGCAGTGTCATTTGCAAGAGTACTTTTCTTAGTGGTCAAATCTAAGGAACAAAGTCGATCTTCACACCCGTAAATTGCAGTACTTGCTGTGAGTGAAATTGGCGAAACCGGGCTTGATGTCGGAACAAATTCCGAAATAATTCCTGGAGCAGTTAAATCAGTCCAGTGAATGCGATCAGCTTTTGAAATAGTTGCGGCAGAAGAGGCATACCAAATGGCACGAATTTCCGAACCAGCTACGGTAAGCCCTAAATCAAAACCGGCGACAGGTATCTCACGTTTGCCCGCTTCGACCGTTGTGTATTGCCAGTCAAGTGGGGAAACACTACTTCTGGTTGCATAGCGAATATCGCCTTGAATGGGTTTCTTCTCCGGGGAAGCCAGAACCGAGTCATAAAGTAAATGAATTTTCTTCCCAGTAGATACTGCGGCAAGATGGAAAGCAGCGTCACCCTCACTTCGGCCACCAGTTAATTTATCACCATCTACTATTTCATAACTCCAACCAGATTTAAGTAATGTGGCGCCTAGTAAAATTCCTTGCGAGTCATCTCGATAAAATACTTGCAATCCTTGAGTAGTTGCGACGCAGGCATTTGAAACATTTACATTACTTGCAGTTTTTGTTCGAATAGCTTCGCGATAATCTTGAATTTTAGGCCCATCACCGTCTACTGTTTCATAACTCCATTTTTTCCCATCATAAGTGGCATGCAATAGATCTTTCAGAACCGTATCTGTATAAAAGATGTGTAACTTCTCTTTCTTTCCTGGATCTGTTACGCAAGCAGAAAGGCGCCCATTTAGGTTATTAATGCGTTTTCCTGATTTAGCAGAATCTCCATCTACAATTTGTCGCTTCCAAACTTTACCATCAAATTGATTCATAATTAAGTATCCACTTTTTGAATCCGTGTAAATTAAACTTTGCTTTCCTGAGTAAATTGCATTAACTGTAAATTGAGCATCGGCATTTGAATCAATTACTTTTTTAACCCACGTGTCCTCAGGAACAACAACTGATGAGGTAACTTCTTTACTTTGGAAGCCATTTGAAATGGCGGTAATGCCAAAGTAATAAGGCAATCCAGGAGACAGCTTTGGAATCGTTACTGGCGATTGAGTAACAGTAATAATTTGATTTCCAGGATAAACTTTTATTTGGTAGGAAGTAATGTCTTGCCTGAGTGCTTCTTCTGGTGGATCAAAAGACAAAGTAATTGCCTTATTTCCAGCAATGGTGTGTAGATTGCGAATTTCGCTAATTCGAGTTACAGGGGTTTTACCACGCATATCTTTTAGCATTGCAATCACCACTGGTCCTGGATCATGGATTGCTTGTTGCATATCTATAGTGGAACTCATTAATCCGTTAATTGCACTTTTCGGAAACAATTCATCATCCAAGTGGCTAACCGAAGAACCAGTTTTGTATTGAGCGGGTGCGTAAAGTTTTGGCTTAGTACCGTTATTGGCCAATGTTCCTTGTGAGCCAACCCAATAGAGCGGTGATGTTACATATGTAGCGAATTCAGGAAGCGTGGCTGAAAGATCAGACAATCTGCGCCCTGCTTCATTTGCGACAAATCCCGCGAAAATACTTGGTGAGTCATTTGCAAAGGTACCAAAACGGTCATTAAAGGTTTCAGTAGAGATAATGCCAAGCCCATGTCCTAATTCGTGCAGTACCGCACTTAAGAAATCAAATTGCCCAATAGCATCTTTCCCATCGGTACCGTAATACCAATTTACGTTAGAAGGGGTTGAGTTAAAACGGGCGGTTATCTCGGCATTTAATTCATCTTGATCTTTTTTATCACTGGCCAATGAATTTGCAAGCGCAGCTGGGTACCAGAGATTTTTTTCAGGGGCACCAGGAAAATCTTTAAAGTACCCACCACCTTTGGGACCACCAGGTCTGGCATTTCCAAGTATTCCGCGATCAAGTGGTGCCCAGTAAGCATCGACAGTTATAGTGACATTGGATTCGAAAAGGTATGACCAGATTTGAGTTGCGCGTAAAAATGTCTTTTTAGCTGGCTCTGGCCAAGGCGTTCTGGATTCGGTAAGAAAATTAACTTCAAATTTAGATTTAGGATCTAAATTTGCATCACTAAAAGGAATGTAAGTGGCACTTAACTTTGTGGTAGCACCAGCAAAAACTACCTGTAAAGGCGCGATAGTTGATTGGGTTGTTAAGGCCGAAGCTGTGGGTGCCAGCGGTAGCAGCAAGGTAGCGAGCAGGCCTACAATTACAGTTATCGATTTGGCCCGCTTCATGGAAAAACCGTAGCAGTTTTATTGGACTCAAGAGGAGCTTGAAGTGAATTCGGAAGAATTGGCTAGCGCAGGAATTAAACGGGCAGCCAAAGAGCAAAAAAATCAGAGTAAGCAGCCCGAGCTATCTGATCTGCGGAGTGATTTGGCTCGTGCACTTGGTGATTTCGTCCAACAAAATTTTGCTCACAAGTACGGTCCATTAATTGGTCCAATTTCAGAAGGAGCTATCGAGAAGTTCCTTAAAGATTTTGAAGAAAACTCAACTAAGGCAAAAACTGAATTGACATTTGTTTTACAGGAGTTGCTTGATCGGATAATTTCTAGCAAATGACAGCTAAAGTTACTATTTATTCTCGGCATGGCTGTCATCTTTGTGATGTAATGAAAGATGAAGTTGTCCTAATTCAACAAGAGTTATCATTCACGATCGAAATAATTTACATTGATAAAAATATAGAGTTAGAAGAAAAATACGGCGAACAAGTTCCAGTAATTTTAATTAATGGTGAAAACCACGATTTTTTTAAACTTAATGAAACAAGATTTAGGAAAGCGCTAGTTTCCTAATTTATTATCACCGGAGAGAATGTCATCTGCATCAACAATTTGATATGCATAACCTTGTTCAGTCAAAAATCTTTGCCTATTCTGCGCAAAATCTTGATCGATAGTGTCCCGAGCAACTAACGTGTAAAAACGTGCTCCTCGACCATCTGATTTTGGTCGCAAAATTCTGCCTAATCTCTGCGCCTCTTCCTGACGTGATCCAAAGGCTCCCGATACTTGAATAGCAATTGTGGCTTCAGGTAAATCAATTGAAAAATTTGCAACTTTGGAAACAACTAAAGTCTTAACTTCCCCATCCCTAAATAGTTGGAATAGCGATTCGCGCTCTTTTATAGGGGTATCTCCAGTTATTACTGGCACACCGAGAGTCTCACCAAGTATCGCAAGTTGGTCAAGATACTGTCCAATGACTAAAACCTGCTCACCTTTATGTTTCTCAGCGATAAATTTTGCGACATTAGTTTTGGTTAACGTTGTTGCGCATGTTCGGTAACGATGTTCTGGTTCAGAAGTTGCATAAAGAAGTCTTTCCGCATCAGTTAAATTAACGCGCACTTCAATACATTCAGCAGGGGCAATATAACCTTGAGCTTCAATTTCTTTCCATGGAACGTCGTATCGTTTTGGACCAATGAGTGAAAAGACTTCACCTTCCATTCCATCTTCACGAACAAGTGTTGCGGTTAAGCCAAGGCGCCGGCGAGATTGGATATCTGCTGTAAATCTAAAGACTGGCGCAGGAAGTAAATGAACCTCATCATAAATAATTAATCCCCAGTCATGTGAATCAAATAGATCTAAATGCGCGTACACCCCACCTTTTTTAGTTGTCAGCACTTGATAAGTGGCGATTGTGACTGGTTTGATTTCTTTTTTAGTTCCTGAGTATTCGCCAATTTCATCCTCAGTAAGTGAGGTTTTAAGCAGCAACTCATTCCGCCATTGTCTTGCGGCAACTGTATTTGTTACCAAAATTAAAGTTGTTGCCTTGGCTAGTGCCATCGCCGCAGCGCCCACCATGGTTTTACCGGCGCCACAAGGCAAAACGATTACACCTGAACCTCCATGCCAAAAACCTTCAGCTGCCATTTTTTGGTAAGTGCGCAATTTCCAATCTTTTTCTACAAGTGAAATTGGATGTGCTTCACCATCAACATATCCAGCCATATCTTCAGCCGGCCAACCAAGACGCAACAAACTTTGTTTTAGCCGCCCACGTTCACTTGCAAAAACTACAACTGTTTCAGGATCAATTCGTGGACCGAACATCGGCGCTATTTTTTTTGCACGTAGTACTTCTTCTAAGACTGCAGCATCAGTAGAGGTCAGAATTAATCCGTGTACAGGATGGGCTTCAAGCCGGAGTCTTCCATAACGATCCATGGTTTCCGCAATATCAACCAGCAATGCATGCGGAACTGAATACCGTGAATAACGTAATAAAATATCAATTACCGCTTCTGCATCATGACCAGCAGCGCGCGCATTCCAAAGTCCTAAATTTGTCAATCTATATGTGTGAATATGTTCTGGAGATCTTTCTAATTCTGCAAACGGAGCTATCGCTTTGCGGCATTCATCTGCTAACAGATGGTCTATTTCAAGCAGCAGAGTTTTATCGCTCTGAACAATTAGTGGACCTTCGCTCATTATTAAGGCCTCTCAAGAAGATCAGTAATTAATGCATTTATAAATGTAATTTGCGAATCAATGGAATCTGCCTTAACCCATTCTCCTTGAGCATGGGCTCCACCGCCAATCGCACCCAATCCATCAAGGGTCTGGGCTCCCACAGCTGCAGCAAAATTTCCATCACTAACTCCACCAACAGAAACGCCAACCAAAGGAGGTCTTCCTAAATCGGCATGAACTTTTTTGGCCCGCTCAAATAGCGATTGAGTTGAAGTTAACTCAAGTGGCGGACGGTTAATTTGTCCAGTGACAGTAATTTTAGCTTCTGAATTTTGTGGAACTAAATCTGATAGCGCCTTAGAAATTCGATTTAACTCAGCGGCTTTATATGAACGTACATCAATATCTACAGACGCTAGTGCTGGGACAGTGTTAGTAGTACTTCCTGAAGACATAGTTGTTGGGACAACAGTTGTTCCAAATTCTGGATTTTCCAACTTGGCAATTTGTAAAACCAATTGTGAAAGTTCAGTACTAGCGTTAATACCTTTTTCTGGTTCTAGTCCAGCATGGGCAGCTCTGCCATTAACTGTAACTTTGAAATCAGCACTACCTTTTCTTCCAATTTTTACTGCACCATCCATAGATGCTTCAAAAACTAAAACAGCTCGGGCGTTGCGTGATAAATCTTCAATTAGTTTTTTAGATGAATGAGATCCACTTTCTTCATCCGTTGTTGCAATTAGAGCAACAGATCCGCTGATGCCACGGAGTGCATAAAGTGCTTGAATGAATCCGGCTTTCATATCAAAAACGCCAGGACCGGTGATTCGGTTTTCTTTAACTTCCCAAATAGGTGTAAATGAGTCGATCGGCCAAACTGTGTCGAGATGAGTAAGCAAAACAATCTCCGGCTTTTCATCACCCCACCAAAAAACTGGGCGATTTTCAATTTCGCAAATTTGTGCGGGCTGATTTAAAACCTCACTAGCAATCTCTGCGGCTAGATTTATGACTGCTTTGCATGCTGATAAATCTGAAGTTGGGGATTGGCAGCGCACTAATCGCTCGAGCTGTTCCAAAACTTGCGAACTCATCAACTACCCCTTTTTCCCAAGTGCTAAGTCTGCCCTATTCGACTAAGGCGATGCCATTTATCCGTGAAACTGGGAATCGCAACACTTCATCATTGCCATGGTCGTAGGCCACGAGCACGCCTGCCATAACTTGAATCGGGTCAATGATTCGCTGACTGACTCCGCCATCAGAATCGGCATATCCAATAACTAGCGTCTCCTTGCTTTTAATGGCAACAGTTAATGCAGCCATCGTTTCACTTGGAGTGGCACTTGCAACAGTGGTTGGAACACCACTTCGTTTCGCTGAAGCACGATCACCAGCGCGCAATGCGCGAAGTGCCGCAGTCAAAAGTTCATCGCGCGGAATTTCATATTCTCCGATGACTCGAGGTGGACGAGTTTTTGAGATTGCCCGGGCTGCAGATCTTTTGCGTGTGACAAGTGCTCCATCTCTTCCCTCAATTGCAGGCAAGAAACCAGCTTCAATCAAAGTATTCACAGCTTCCTCTGTGTCGATTTCAGTAAATAAAACCTGTGGTGCGATTTTTCGTAATTGCAAATGGGCAGTCCGTCTGTCAGCGAGTATTGCATTTACAACTGATTCATCTTCACACCGAATATATGAACTCCAACCAATGCCCACTCTTAATTTTCCATGTCGCTTACCAACATCAGCAATTAAATATGCGAGAGGTTGCGGAATTGAAGTTTTCGAAATTTTAGTAAGAAATATATTTATTTCATCACTACTACGACCATTGTCTAATCCCCGCCTGATCGAGTTCTCACTGAATCGATAGACAGTAGCTCCACCTTTGCTCTCAACATTTGCGATTAGCGAAAGTTCTTGGGCAAGGTCAAGGCGAAGCGGACCTGGCGCAATTGCGGTGTTATCTGCTTGAATCAAAATATGGTCAATCTCTTTTGGTAAGGCTTTACTTAAACCCGAATCATCTTTTCCGGCCAGAATTGCCAAACCAAATGAAGAGATGGCACCCCGTCCGGTAATTCCAAGCCACTCAGCTTCTAGTGAACTCCAATTTGCAATATCGGTGTGTAATCCAACTCCACGTCGTGGCCGCTCCCATCGAACTCTTTGTGACAATGCGATTAAGTCAGGCGCACAAGGGGAAATCTCAGCAACTAACTTAAGAAATAATGCTCGTAAGTTTGCAGCTGCGGCTCTATCAATCTCTGGACCAAGTGCGGAGATGTATCTCGCTTCACTTTTTCCGACTAATCCACTAACTCGTGAAGTTGTTAACCATCCATTTACTATGAGTTGCCAACGCTCGTCATGAGTTGAATTAAGCCAAAGATCAAATGCAGAAGTTGGGAGTAATTCTTCTTCGCGATCCACGGTAACTAGCCCACAAATATAAGAAAGTTCAGCGATGAAGATCAGGTAATTCTCATCTACACCAAGAGCATCGGCCGCCTTCTTTACTTCTCTTACACCGATACCACCAGATCTTAGAATTGCTGGAGGTTCTCCTGCCCAAAACTTCATTAACTCTTCAATTTGGTGCAGCAAAGTGATAATTGCCCCAACCGCACTTTTATCTATTTCACTTTGGGTAAATTCTCGACCACGATATTCGAGTGGTTTATTTTGAAGTTCACGGTGAATTTTTCCGCCCCTAAGATGCATTCCAATTTCTCTAGGTAGTACAACAGTTTTACTATCTACAGCCAAGAGTAAATCATTATCAAGTAACCATTTGATGGCGACTCCGGGTTTTTTAATATCTGAAACACTGCCTCTTGGTGGTCCCCAAGTTAAGCGATCAAGAACTGTCTGCGCATTTTCTGGAGCATCTTTAATTTTCTTGATAGCTTTTGTACTCAACAATCCAAGGACCGGTCCAAGTCCAGTTGGTTCATTTCCTACTGAATCGCGTATCGCGTTGAGAACTCTTATTTCATCTTCATCTGGAAAGACCAGCGCAAGTGAAATCAGTTTTTTAATAACTAATTTGGCATCGGCTGAAGTGGCAGCAATTACTGATTCAATCGTGATTGGTTCTGGCAGTGCAACGAGAGCTTCTAAGATTTGGATCTCCCAAAGATTTAGGGAATCTAATGCTCTGGAAATACTTGGGGGAGCACTCGCTCGGGAGGCCAGAGCCGAGATATCAGTAGGTAATGGCGACAAAAGATCGCCTCTTGCGGCTAAAAGCACTCTCAACTGCTCATCATCGCGCGCACGAAGTTCCTGAGCCAGAGATCTGGTTGGGTGCGAGTTGGGTGATTGAGGTGACATAACTTGCCAACGCTACCCCAATCTCGACCTCACTATGATTTCCCTCATGAAAACCCGGGTACATGTGCTTCGTCATGGCGAAGTCGAAAACCCAAATAAAGTCTTATACGGACGCCAGCCAAATTGGCACCTATCCAACCGCGGTCTTCAAATGGCGGAAGCTGTTGCCCTCTGGTCAAAAGATCGTCCGATTCGCGCGATACATGTCTCACCACTTGAGCGAGCACAAGAGACGGCAGCACCGATTGTCGCCGCTCATGGAATTTCGATTACTACTGATCCACGATTGATTGAAGCTGCCAATGTTTTTGAAGGAAAACCTTTTTCAGTTGGAGATGGAGTTTTGCGCCGTCCATCAACATGGCGCTTCTTATGGAACCCATGGCGTCCCTCTTGGGGCGAGCCGTATAAAGAACAGATTGAAAGAATGATGGCGGCAATTTATTCTGCACGCGATAATGCAATTGGTGCTGAAGCAATTTGCGTATCTCACCAACTTCCGATTTGGATCGTTCGTTCACATGTACAAGGTAGATCTTTATTGCATGACCCACGCAAAAGAGAGTGCTCATTAGCATCAGTAACTACCTTTGTATTCAATATTGATGGGGTGATTGAGGATGTTGAATATTGTGAACCAGCAAAAGATTTACTTCCTCCTAAGAATAAGTGAAAACTAGATTCTCAATTGCGGCTTTAATTTTAACTTCCTTAATTTTTTCAGGATGTGGATCTGGTGGGACATCAGTAAGTGAGGAATCTTTTGTTGCCGGAGATGGAGTTGTAACTTTTGTAGCACAAGAGAATCGATCACTGGCTCCAGAGATCAAAGGAAAATCACTTTTGGGTGACAGTATTTTTCTTGAAAAAGGCAAAATCACAGTTATAAACATTTGGGCTTCGTGGTGCTCACCTTGTCGCGCCGAAGCACCCGCTCTGCAAGCAATTTCCGAAAAGTTCCCAAATACTCAATTTATTGGAATTTTAACCAGAGATTCAAAAGATTCGGCACTGGCTTTTTCGCGTCGATTTAAAATTCAATATCCAACTATTGCTAATGATGCAATCCTTTTAGAATTTAGGAACTCATTACCGGTTACAGCTATACCAACAACAATAATTTTAGATAAAAATAAAAAAGTAGCAGCAAGAATTTCGGGAGCTATAACTATTGCGTCATTATCAGAACTAATTAAAAAAATAGACAATGAGAGTGCACAATGATTGTCCTTGCAACTTCATTAACTGAACAAGTTTTAAATGGATCTGTCCTGATTGCATTTCCTATTGCGGTTATTGCAGGGATCGTAGCATTTCTTTCACCATGTGTATTGCCATTAGTCCCCGCATACCTCTCATATGCAACAGGGTTAACTGGAGTTGAATTAACTGCAAAAGCGGCACGCGGTCGAATCCTTTGGGGAACTATCTTGTTTATCTTGGGTTTTAGCACAGTTTTTATTTCATACGGTGCGCTTTTTGGGGGTGCTGGAAATGTGTTGCTTGAGCAGCAAAGTTTGGTCACAAAAATATTAGGAGTATTTACAGTTTTGATGGGGTTAGCTTTTCTTGGAGCGTTACCAAATCAATTGCAGTGGCGACCAAAAATTGTCACGACTTGGGGCTTAGCAGGGGCACCATTCCTAGGTGTGCTTTTTGCTGTTGGCTGGACTCCATGTATTGGACCAACACTTGCAGCAGTTCAGACATTGGCATTTTCTGAATCCTCTGCAGTACGCGGTGCATTTCTCTCGCTTGGGTATTGCATAGGCTTGGGAATTCCATTTTTAATTGCTGGCTTCGGAATTGAACGTAGTACAAAGATATTTCGCAAAATTTCTCCAAAGATTATTACCCGAATCGGTGGAGTAATGCTTATTTTATTAGGTGTTGCCCAAATAACTGGCATTTGGGTTGATATTGTAATTTGGTTACAAGGATTTTCATCAGCGTTTGTTACGGCACTCTAATGAGCTACGAGATAAAAACTCCCGAACTAGGAACTGTTGGGTTATTGCGTTGGTTGTGGCGTCAATTAACGAGCATGCGTACTGCCTTGATATTATTGCTGTTATTGGGAGTGGCTTCGATCCCAGGTTCAATAATTCCACAACGAAACCAAGACCCAACTCGAGTACAACAATATTTTGTGAATAATCCAACTTTGGCAAAAGTGTTTGATCGATTTTCACTATTTAATCTTTACTCATCAACCTGGTTCAGTGCAATTTACCTGTTGCTTTTCATTTCGCTGATTGGATGTGTCCTCCCAAGGACCTGGGAGCATTTCAAAAATATTAGGGCTTTACCTCCACTTACTCCAAAAAATTTAGTAAGACTAGAAGAGTTTAGGAAATTTGAAAGTCGAAAGAGTGCTGAAGAAATTCTAGTTATTGCACGAGCTCATTTTGGTAAGCGCAGATATCGAATAAGAGATTGTGATGCTTCAGTTGCTGTAGAAAAAGGGTTCATTAGAGAAACTGGAAATTTACTCTTTCATCTTTCTTTAATTGGAATTTTAATTGGAGTTTCTACTGGTGCACTTGGTGGCATGCGCGGTAGCGCAATCGTGAATGAAGGAGAGAGTTTCATAAATGTTGCAACAAGTTATGATTCACTTTCGGCAGGAAGATTTTTTAGATTATCTGACCTTCCACCAGTAACTTTAAAAGTTTTGAAATTCACAGCAGTTTACGATCCATTGACAAATGCACCACTTGATTACTCTTTAATTCTTGATGTGACCGAAAGCGGAAAGTTGGAATCTCGCAGGGTCGAAGTGAAAGTTAATAAGCCACTTACTTTTGGAGCAACTCGTATTTATTTACAAGCAAATGGTTTCTCACCGAAAGTTACAGTGCGAGATAACACTGGGAAGATTGTGTTGAGCGGTGCAATTCCGTTTTTACCGCAAGACGCTAATCTGACTTCTATCGGCGCTATTAAAGTTCCAGATTTGATTCCCACCCAATTAGGAATTGTTGGTTCCTTTCTGCCAACTGCTGAACGAGATAAAATCAGGGGCGGCTTCTCCTCTTATCCCGAGGCTTTAAATCCAAGGTTGTTGATGTCTGCATGGCTTGGCGATTTAGGTTTAGATAAAGGAGTGCCGCAATCGGTATATCGAATTAATACTGCAAAAATGAATCGAATTGGATTGCAATCATTAGCCCCTGGTGAACTTTGGGAACTTCCCAGTGATATCGGAAGTATTACTTTTGATGGGGTTACCCATTGGGTTAATTTGCAGATTGTGCGCGACCCTGGAAAACCATTTGCACTGTTCGGGGCGATTTTCGCAATTCTAGGGTTGCTAATCTCACTTTTTGCGCGCCGGCGGCGAATATGGATACGAACAGTTATAGGCGAGAATACGTCTAGTTCAGGGATAATTGTTGAAATCGCTGGCCTAAGCAGGTCTCCTGGTCTTTCCCAAGAAATTGACGAATTAGTAAAAGTATTAAATGAAAAGAGGGGTGATGATGAATAAAACTGATTGGGCAACACTTTCAAATAATTTTGTTTACAGTTCAATGGGAATTATTTTTATAGCATTCATCTCTTTTGCTTTTCAAACAGCTTGGTCTTTTCGGGTAGAACCTTTGACCAACGAATCTTTAAATTCTCAAAATATTAAATATACAAAAGCGGGAAGAATTGGAATTGCATTAGCAATTCTGGCATTTATTTTCTTATTAAGCGCAGTAATAGCTCGTGGTGTATCAGCGGGGCGGGTTCCCTGGGGGAATATGTATGAGTTCTCAATTACTGGCGCGCTCGCATTTTTGTTTGCATATTTAATAACGCTAAGAAAATATAAGGTGCAATGGCTGGGATTAGTGGTGACACTTGCCGTTCTGCTGACTCTAGGAACAGCAGTTACATTGCTTTATGTTCCAACTGCCCCGCTGGTTCCAGCTTTAAAATCAACATGGCTAGTTATTCACGTTTGTGCTGCAATTATCTCTGGCGGGGTATTCCTGTTAGCAAATTGTGTTGCGGCGACTTACTTGATCATGGACCGGTATCAAGATGAAGACGGAAATGAGAATCGACCTAATTGGGCAAAGCAACTTCCAACTTTGACTGACTTAGATCAACTCTCATACCGCCTAGTTGCTTTGGTCTTCCCACTTTGGACATTTGCCGTAATTGCCGGCGCAATTTGGGCCGAAGCCGCCTGGGGTCGTTATTGGGGTTGGGATCCAAAAGAAACTTGGGCATTTATTACTTGGGTTGCATATGCGGCATATTTGCACGCTCGAGTGACTGCGGGATGGAAAGGAAAGCGAGCCGCATGGTTATGCCTATTCGCCGGCTCAACATTTTTATTTAATTACGTCTATGTAAATATTTGGGGCGCGGGACGGCACACGTACTCTGGTTTATAAAAAGTTTTTAGAGATTTCTTAAGAAATCTGGGTCATCATCAGGTGGAATAATTTTACCGCGTCCACCTTTTGGTCCACCTAATCCACGATCTCTGCCTAATAACAACCACGCGACACCACCTATGGCAAAAGGAGCAATTAAAATTGCCAGAATCCAACCCCATTTTGGAAGTTTCTGGATTGATTCTTGCGGGGTGCGCGCACAATCTACAAATGAATAAATACTGACAGCTAAAATCAGAAATAAAGGAAGTAAGCGGGTCATGGGTACATCTTACGCACTAATTGCCAGTCCCACCGAATATATAAATGCGAAGAGCAGTTGGATTAAGGCTGTACGTTGCAGCAACGGAATCAGATCTCGTCCGCCGGCACCTTTTAAGACTTTTACTGCTAAGGAAATACTTACTGGAAGAGTGATAATAGTTAAGAGAGCCCATGGTCTTGATATTGCAGTAAGTGCACCAATTAACCCCCCACTCATGAGTAGTGAGAGATAAAGGATTCGAGTTGCACGATCACCGAGGAGTACAGCGAGAGTATTTTTTCCAACTTCTAAATCTTTAGCGCGATCGCGTAAATTATTCATTACCAAAATTGCACAAGCAAAGGCTCCAATAGGAAAAGAGGCACAGATTGCTAGGAAAGTAATTTTTTGACTCTGCACATAATAAGTACCAAGAACTGCGACCACTCCAAAAAATAAAAAAACTGAAACTTCACCTAATGCTCGATACCCGTATGGATTATTACCTCCGGTGTATCCCCAAGCGGCACCAATCGCTAGCGCACCAATTAAAATTAACCACAAAGAGGAGCGCGAGGAGAGATAGAGGCCGGCAATTGCAGCAATTACGAAGCAGCTAAAAGCGGTGTTACGAACAGCGCTTGCTTTCGCCAAACCACTTCCCACCAATCGCAGTGGGCCAACACGTTCAGCGTCAGTGCCTCTGATTCCATCCGAGTAATCGTTTGCAAAGTTGACGCCAATTTGAAGTGACAGGCTAACTATTAGGGCTAAAAGTGCATTTACATAATTTGGATTTGGAAATGCAAGGGCGGTACCAACTAGTACCGGAGCAACTGCTGCCGGAAGAGTTTTCGGTCTTGCTCCTTGAATCCACTCATTCGCTTTTGCCACTCACATCTCCTCAGTAGCTTGAGCACTTCTTAAAAGTACTAAATCTGGTTTACCTATTCCGATCATCGGCATCTTTTCAAGATACAGAAGTGAACGAGGCGCTGCAAAACGTCCAATCTGCACTCCTACGATGTCGCGAATCTGCGCAAGAGTCAACCCATGCTTTTCCCCGGTAACCACAACTCTTAATGCTTGACCCCATTCAATATCCGATATTCCTATGACAATGATTTCTAAATCTGGGTAATACGAACGAATGAGTGCTTCCACTTTAACAGCGGAAATCTTCTCTCCACCGCTAATTATTAAATCATCACTTCGACCAATAATTTTCAGTTCTTCATTTTCTATTTCACCAATATCTGAAGTAATAAACCAACCTGCTTGAAAATGTTTTCTTGTTGATTCTTTATCACCAAAATATGAGGTAGCAATCATCGGACCTTTTAGATTAATTAAGCCATTTGCAGCAATCCGCATTTCCACTCCTGGAAGAGGTAGTGAGTTGTAGATACATCCACCGCTCATTTCAGTCATTCCATAACTTGTAACAATTGCGATTCCAGATTCGTGCGCTTCATCAATTAATTTTTCAGAAATAGGAGCTCCACCAACTAAGACTTTTTTAGCCACAAGCAAGTTGTTAAATAGAGAATCTCTATTTTGGATAGCTCGATGTAATTGTGTAGGTACGATGGAAATAAATTGCGCCCCTTCTCCATCATTTGGAGCGGGAAGAGAATTCAAATTGATTGAGCGAGTTAATTGATTGATGCCAGCAATATGATTTAGTGGCAAAGTCAATGACCATCTGTCACCAATCTCGGCACCTAAAAATTGGTTAGTAATTTCTGCAGATTTACTAATTGCTTGGGCGCTCAAGGCAACCAATTTTGGAGTACCACTACTGCCACTTGTTTCAATCAAGATCGCAATTTGTTCAGCGCTTTCCGAGTGGTCATTCAATAACGATTTGAAGCTCTCGTTCTCAGGAGCAAATTTTGCACTTGAAGAGATCAGGAGTGTGGGGCCGGTTCCAGCCAACGCCTGGTGAATCTGCTCACGCGCGAGCATGGGGTCAAAAAGATTGGCTCGCTTCACTTGCAACACGCCTCTAGGCTATCGTCTTGTGAGCAAGCCTATAAAAGCACTCAGTCGGCGTTGTAATTTTCACCGGTGCTGGAAGTGAAGCATTTTGTTCTGGCGGAGATATAAATGTTCGCGGTGATGACGGATACCTTGGTGAAGACAGGCTAGGCAAAAAGGGAATCGGAAGATTAAATGTCTTAGATTTACAAATTCAAATTAGACGTCTGCCAAAACCTGTGATTGCAATGGTTGCAGGGTGGGCAATCGGTGGA
>RGZI01000004.1 GCA_010031635.1 Actinomycetota bacterium | reverse complement strand
AGCAAAATCTTTTTGGGCAGTTGAAGCCGCACCAGAAGGAATGTTAATTACCTTTCATGTCGAACGTGATGAGCTAAGTGGGCAATGGCAGGTACGTAAAGCGATAAGTAAGAGTGCTGCTGAAGATGAGTAACTCGGCAATCCCTTATGTGCATTTACAAGTAGCAAGTGGCTTCTCATTTAAATATGGAAGCGCTCAACCAAATCAATTAGTCGAGCGCGCAGCAACTTTTGGCATGCCAGCTTTGGCACTTACAGACAGAAATGCGCTCGCCGGTGCAATTAGGTTTACTCAATCTTGTCAGCGCGCTGGAATCACTCCAATTATTGGATGCAATTTAGAGGTTGCACCAACGCGTAAAACAAAAGCTGCTTCAACTCCAGCAAAAGGTGGCAATTTTGTTGAGAACAATTTTTCGCGCGTAACAGTTATGGCAACTTCACAAAATCATGGATGGCGCAATTTAGTAAAGATGGTATCTGGAGTAGAAGAACAACTTTTAACTTATGAGAATTTTGCACAACACAGTGCAGGTGTTTTGTTATTGCTGGGTCCAAATTCAGATGTAGGAAGAGCTTTAGCATCCCGTCGTATTGATCAAGCAAAAGCTGCGCTAAATAGATGGCGTGAATTAGCGCAACCCAGATCAATTGCTATTGAAGTTGTATCTCATTTAGCTCCTGGAGAAGGAGAACTTACAACTGCACATGCTGCACGATCATTACTCTTTGCGAATCAGATGGGAATTCCTGCAGTAATAAGTAATTCAGTGCGAATGCTCGATCGTGAAGATGGACCTGTGGTTGATATTTTAGATGCTGCTAGAAAATTGATGCCATTGAGCGCGCAAAGTGTTGAACGTAAAACTAGTGAGGGGTATTTAAAAAGCCAATTAGAGATGCAGTATGTAGCGGATGAGATTTCTAAAGCAGCAGGGGAGTATGACAGTAAAAAATTGCTACAAGAAAGTTATGAATGGGCACAACGAGCATATTTATCACCAAGTGATGACATTGGTTTGGGAGGAATTCACTTACCTGAAGCCCAAACAGTTAATGCAAATTCAGTAGCAGAAATGCAAAAACAGTTACTCGATAGATGTGATGGGCGAATAAACAGTAGGTATCAAGGAGATGATTTACCGAAAGCGATCTCACGATTAAGAGATGAATTGGAAACAGTAAAAAAACTTGGATACGAACCATATTTTTTAGCAGTGGCTGACATAGTTGAGGCAGCACGCAGTAAAGGAATCAGGGTAGCTGCGCGTGGAAGTGGTGCTGGATCTTTAATCTGCTATTTGCTTGGTATATCTACAGTTGAGCCATTAAAACATGGATTACTAATGGAAAGATTTTGTTCACCACTTCGCTCAGCTCTTCCAGATATAGATATAGATGTAGAATCAGCGCGCAGGTTAGAAATTTATGAGGATGTGTTTGCAAAATATAATAAAGATGGAGTGATTCGGGCGACTACTGTTGGTATGTTCGAAACTTATCGAGCAAGACATGCAATTCGTGATGTTGGAGCCGCGATGGGCTTGCCAGCGGTAGAGGTAGATGCTTTAGCAAAAGCAATGCCGCACATACGGGCCCGTAATATCAATGCCGCTATAAAAGATTTACCAGAACTCCGTCATATTCAAATAACTTCCAATGAAATAGCAATGGCTCTTGGCTTGGCGCAACGTTTAGATGGGTTGCCGCGAAATATCTCAATGCATCCATGCGCTGTAATTTTGGGAGATAGTAAATTGTTAGAGCGGGCGCCAGCTCAACTAAGTGGATCTGGCTATCCAATGTTGCAATGGGACAAAGATGATGTCGAAGCTGTTGGCTTGCTTAAGTTAGATATTTTAGGTGTTCGAATGCAATCTGCTATCTCTTACTCGCTAAGTGAAATCAAACGGGTAGATGAGAGAGATATTGATCTTGATGAAATCGAACTTGATGATGCTAAGACTTTTGAATTGATACGAACAACTCGAACTCTTGGGATCTTTCAGATTGAGAGCCCAGGACAACGTGAGCTGATTGGAAAATTTGGCCCAGAAACTTTCAATGATCTAATTATTGATATCTCGCTGTTTCGCCCAGGTCCAGTGAAAAGCGACATGATCACCCCTTTTCTAAATGCACGTCAAGGTTTTTCAAAACCACGTTTAATTGATCCTTCCTTGCATGAAATTTTACTTGAGACTCAAGGGGTCGTTGTATTTCATGAACAAGTAATTCGGATTATTTCGAAAATGACTGGAGTGAGTCTTGCGCAAGCAGATGAGTATCGCCGGGCTCTGAGTAATTTTGATCAACAGGAAAGATTCAAAGATTGGTTTATTCCAATTGCTACTGGGCGTGGATATTCATTGCAAGTTGCGGTTGAGGTATGGGAGGTATTACAAGCATTTGCTTCATTTGGTTTTTGCAAAGCCCATGCTGCCGCTTTTGCACTTCCTACTTATCAATCAGCATGGTTGAAAACTCATTACCCAGCTGCTTTTATCGCTGGAATCTTGACCCATGACCCAGGAATGTATCCAAAACGATTGCTATTGGATGAAGCTCGTCAACTTGGGGTTGAACTTCTCAATGTCGATGTAAATAAATCTAAAGAGCAGTACAGAGTTGTTAGAGATGTATCTAAATATGGGATACAACTTGCGTTTTCTGATTTACATGGAATTACTTCTAATGAAATTGAAAGTATTGTTGAAGGACAGCCTTACTTAGATATATCTGATTTTCACCTTAGGGCAAGAGCGAGCACCAAGACAACAGAAAGTCTTATTCACTTAGGGGCTTTTGATCGGTTATATAAAATAAACAAAGAGAGTGAGTTAACTCGAAGAGATCTTTTGCTTCATTACTCAGATATCCAAAAATGGAATAAAGGAAAACAGATTGGGAGTTCGCAGAGTTCGCTTTTCTTCGACGCCCCAACATTGACACCAAGCGGTCTGCCTAAATTGACATTAGCTGAAGAGGTTAAAAGCGAGATAGAGATTTTGGGACTTGATGTAAGTGGTCACCTACTTTCTTTTTATGCAAAACTTTTAAATCAGATAGGTGCAGTAAGAGTTAAAGATTTTCTTAACTTCCGTACCAATACTGGAATTTTTTTGGCTGGAGTTAAAGTTGCATTGCAATCACCACCCGTTCGCTCTGGAAAACGTACGATTTTTTTGAGTTTAGAAGATGGAAGTGGTTGTAGTGACTCAACTTTTTTTGAAAGCACGCAGATTCACTCAGCGCGCATCCTTTATAACTCTGATCTGTTGCTGGTCTATGGTTTTCTGCGCAGAACCGGAGCGCGTGGGGTTTCAGTCAGGGCGCATTGCGCTTGGGATTTAGGCGAGGTTTATGAAATCTGGCGAGATAGCGGGCAAGATATCGAAGCAGTCCGCGCTTACTTGAGTATTCTGATTAATCAAGCAAGTATGCGAAAGGAGCCAGTTCATCACTGATATGGAAGAAATAAAAGCCGAACAGGCGACAATTTTGCATATTGATATGGATGCATTTTTTGCATCTGTTGCTGAACGAGATAACCCAGAGTTGCGTGGAAAAGTTGTTGTCGTCGGAACAGGGCCACGATCTGTTGTTACTTCAGCAAATTATGCGGCCCGAAAATTCGGAATTAGAGCTGCTATGCCTATTGGGCAAGCCAGGCGGTTAGCTCCTCATGCGATTTTTGTTGAACCAGATATGCGCAGATACAGCGAGGTATCTGAAAAAGTTATGGAGATTTTTAGAAACTTCACACCCTTAGTAGAGCCAATATCGGTAGATGAAGCATTCCTAGATGTCGCTGGAGCCAAACGCTTACTTGGCACACCACGTGAGATTGGATCTGCCATTCGCCAAAAAGTTGAAAGCCAAGAAGGAATTACTTGTTCGGTCGGAATTGCCAGTACTAAATTGATTGCAAAATTAGCATCAAGTAGATGTAAACCAAATGGAATGTTAGAGATACCACCAGATCGAACACTTACCTTTTTGCATCCACTTCCAATAAATGAATTATGGGGAGTGGGCGAGAAAACTGGAGAAATCTTAAGCAAGTTGGGATTAAAAACTATTGGCGATATAGCAAATACTTCACGCGCTACTTTAATCAGAGCTGTTGGTGAGAGCGCCGGTGCAACTATTTATGAATTGGCCTGGGCACGCGATTATCGATCGATAGTTTTAAATGAACCGGAAAAAAGTATTGGTGCAGAAGAAACATTTTCTAGCGACTTAGATAATCAAGAAGAAATCTTAGGAGAGTTGTTGCGCGTGACCGATCGGGCAACCCGAAGATTGCGTGATGAGCAATTTATGGCGCGAACAATTTCTATAAAGGTACGTTTTGGAGATTTCACCACAATTACTCGAAGCAAAACTTTGCCTTTGCCGATCAGCGCGACACAAGAGATTTATAGCCAAGCAAAGGCGCTCTATCTGGCCTTAAATTTGGAACGGGCCAGAGTGCGATTGATCGGCATCAGGCTGGAGGGGTTGGTGGCATTAACTGGCCAG
Organism: Actinomycetota bacterium; assembly: GCA_010031635.1. Classification (GTDB taxonomy): domain Bacteria; phylum Actinomycetota; class Actinomycetes; order Nanopelagicales; family Nanopelagicaceae; genus UBA3012. The sequence goes on along the minus strand of RGZI01000004.1, from coordinate 44,062 downwards.
CCGCTAGCCGCCCAGCCGGAATTAGGGGCCCGCGACAAAGGTTGGAGTGAGGTGGAGGCGGCTATTGATGCTGTTCGAGATCGTTTTGGAGGCGAAGCGGTAGCTCCGGCCAGACTCCTGGAGCCCCCAGATCTGCCGGGCTCAGGTTGACCTACTATGATTTTGGTAGTTGAGCGAATTGTTGGAAGGGAAGCGTGAGATGCCACTATCAGAGCATGAAGAGCGCTTGCTTGCGCAAATGGAGGAGCAGTTAGCCAAAGATGATCCACGTTTAGTTTCAACTTTAACTGGAGCGCGCACCCGCACATCACGTTCAACTTTGCTAAATCTTTCATTGCTATTAATTGGTTTTGCAACATTGTTTGGCGGATTGATATCACAAACAATTCCGGTAGGAGTACTTGGTTTTGTTATTTCATTATTTGGAATTTATCGCTTAATAACTGGCTTTCGCCAGCCGTCGATGAATGACGGTATTAGAGGCAGAAAAATCAAAGGCGCTAAATCATCTTGGATGTCAAAACTTGAACAACGATGGGAAAAGCGGCAATTCGGCGATAATAATTCAGGTTATTAGCTCAGATTAATTAAGCATGTGGGCCGGGTAAGAATTTACCGCGGAAAAATGTCAATGGCTGAGTAATAGAATCTTGATAATCGATTACTTCGCCAATTAAAATTAAGTGATCACCAGCTTCATGCTTGGCAAAAGTATTGCAAGTGAAATAAGTCTCGACATTTGGCAAAATCGGTATTCCATAATCTGTAAAAGAAATATCTAGACCGTCAAAACGGTCTGCAACTGGAGCGGTGAATCGCTTTACTAAATCCTCTTGGCCCGCGGCCAAAATATGCACATTCCATTGTTTTGCATTTTCCCAATCTGGAAATGATTTAACTTTTTTGTCGACGCACCAAGAAATTAAAAGTGGATCCAGCGAAACCGAAGTTAGAGAGTTGCAGACAATTCCGATATTTCGCCCAGTTGTTTCATCTTTAGTGGTCACTAATGCAATCCCAGTTATCCAGCCACTCATGAGGGCACGGAAACTCTTCGGATCAAGATTTTTGGCCATGTCCTAACGGTAGGGGCAAGGCGGTTCGGGCACGAATTCAATAAGTGCCAGATCGGCCAGGTCGGCCAGATGACCTGTTGGAGGGGTGGGGTGAAAAGGGGAGATTAAGGGGGGAAGGTGGTTGACAGTGGAGATAAGTGGAGTAAAGTGGGGGATTAACGCCAATAGCTGAGTTCAAGACCAGGTGTTCTGGCGTAAAAAGTTTTAAAAGTGGGGAAGGGGTTTCAAGTGTTTCTTGGTACTTACCAACCCCGTCTCGATGAAAAAGGGCGGGTAATCCTTCCGGCCCGTTTCCGCGATGAATTAGCTGCCGGCCTAGTTATTACCAAAGGCCAAGAACGGTGCCTTTATGTATGGCCCGCAAAAGAGTTTGCCTCACTAACTCAAGCAATGGGCCAAGCCCCAGTTACCGCTAAATCTGCGCGCGATTACATGCGCGTGATGTTTGCCGGAGCACATGACGAGATTCCCGATAAGCAAGGTCGAGTGACGATTCCCCCGTCTCTACGTACCTATGCCGACCTCAACAAAGAGTGCGTCGTAATTGGCGCAAATACTCGCGTTGAGATTTGGGATGCAACCGCTTGGGAGTCCTACCTCGCAGATCGCGAAAAGGGCTTCGCAGATGTATCTGAGGAGGTATTCCCAGGATTTTTCTAACTCGAAACTTCGGTCACTGCCGCGGCTAGCTATAGCGCATCGACGCCCCTTCCCCGGCGCCGATCAATCCGTCCGGCGGCGGTGTCCAAAGTTTCGAGCTAGCGAATCAAGGGAGTTTTAGAAAGAAAGTAAGACCAGAAAGAGGGGAGTGAAGTGTTACATCAGCCAGTATTACTTGAGCGATCACTTGCGCTACTTTCCCCTGCGCTAACGAAAAATAATGCATTAGTTGTAGATGCAACTCTCGGTGCTGGCGGTCATTCATTTGAATTACTAACTCACTTTCCAAATATTCATCTTATTGGAATTGATCGCGATCTAACCGCAATTGATCATGCTAAAACTCGATTAGCGAAATTTGATGGGCGTATCACATTAATCCACGCTATTTATGATCAGATGCCACAAGTTATCGCTGCTGCTGGATACAGCGGAGTTGATGGAATTCTTTTTGATTTAGGAGTCTCATCAATGCAACTTGATGAGCCGGAGCGTGGATTTTCTTACGCACAGGATGCACCACTTGATATGCGGATGGATTCTACAGATGGAATTACAGCTGCTGAAGTTATAAATACATTTGGCGGAAAAGAGTTAGCACGAATCTTTCGCGAGTATGGTGAAGAACGATTTGCATCTCGAATTGCAGATCGCATCATTAAAGAACGCGAAGTTGAATTATTTACAAATTCCAGTCGCTTGGCTGAAGTAGTTCGCGAAAGTATCCCTGCTGCAACTCGCAGAACTGGTGGACATCCCGCTAAACGCACATTCCAAGCATTGCGGATATTTATTAATGATGAGATTTCGATACTTGAAAGAGCAATTCCAGCAGCATTAAATATCCTAAATCAAAACGGCCGAATGGTTGTGCTTTCCTACCACTCGTTAGAAGACCGAATTGTGAAACGTGCCTTTACTGCAGTTTCAACATCATCTGTCCCACATGGATTGCCAATTGAGCCAACGCCAGCCGACTATCGCTTACTAACCAGACAGAGCGAGAGTGCATCAGAGGTTGAAATTTCCGAAAATCCGCGTGCCACTTCAGTGCGTTTACGCGCAATTGAAAAAGTGGGGGGAGTGGCTGCCTAATGGCGATAACCGCTCTTAAAAGTTCACCTGCGCGAAAAATTTCAGCTAATTCAATAAATTCCATTCCTCGCCTACATAGATTGCCAGATCCTGTTTTACGCCTAGTTGCTGATCTGCGACCAAGCGAAGGAAGGTCCGTAACAAAAGTAGCATTTAATTCAATAATTTTTGGAGCCATGATTTTTGCATTAGTTGCTGTCATGGGTCTTAATTTGGCTCTTAATCAAGATTCCATCAAGTTACACCGACTTAAGTTTGAAGCAATTCACTTAGCTGACCTTGAAGAAGCAAATTCTCAAAATTTAGCACGCATCTCATCACCAGAATCCTTAGCAAAAAAGGCACGACTCCTGGGGATGGTTCCGAGTGGCACCCCTGATTTCTTAATCTTAAATCAACCGAAAGTAGAAGAAGTTGTTGCCAAAGATAAAGGAGCGAAGGAATGAGTCCGCTGCGTATGGCCCAAGGCAGATTGCGAATCTCATTTTTCTTAGTACTTATTATCTTCCTATCTTTTTTTGTTAGATTAGTTGATGTTCAAGCAGTAAATGCACAAGGGCGAGCCCAGCAAGCTGCGAGTGAATTAAATCAAACTGTAGATTTGCCAGCTCCACGCGGTGAGATAATAGATCGTAATGGAAATGTCTTGGCACGCAGCATCGATGCGTTAGATCTGGTTGTTGATCAAAATTTAATTGGAGACCCTAGAGTGACCTCAAAGTTAGTAGCACCAATTATCAATGCATCTACTAGCGCAATCCAAAGTAGATTAACTGGTACCAGAAAATTTGTCTATGTGGCAAAAGATATTACTCCAGCACAATGGATAAAGATTAAAGAAGTCATTGCTCTGAACAACTCAGGCAAGCCAATGTCAGAACGGATTGGCGGATTTTTTACCCAACGTGGATTTAAACGAGATTATCCAGGCAAAACTCTCTCGGCAAATACTTTGGGATTTGTAAATTCTGAAGGCGTTGGTGGCGGCGGTATTGAAGCTTCGATGAACTCTGTTCTAACTGGAACTGATGGAGTTTTAACTTATGCAAGTGGCAAAGGACCATCAATCCCATCAGCACGACAATCTTTAATACCGGCAAAAGCTGGCACAAATATTCGGTTAACTATTGATAGAGATTTACAATGGATTACTGAGAATGCAATAGCAAGTGTCGCCAAAAGCACTCGTGCGCAATCGATCACAGCGGTTGTAATGGATCCAGCAACTGGCGAAATTTTGGCATTAGCTACTGCACCTACCTTTGACCCAAATAAATTTAATGTGACTAAATCAAATCTGTTGCAGATCCCAGCCGTACAAGAAGCATATGAGCCAGGTTCAACTGGAAAAGTCATGACATTTGCCGCTGCACTTCAAGAAAAAGTTATTAATCCCACCACACTCTTCACAATCCCTTACACAATAAAAAGGGCCGATCGAATTTTTCACGATCACGAATCACATCCCATATGGAAATTAACTTCTACTGGAATTTTAGCTAAATCCAGTAACGTTGGAACAATTCAAATCGGCGAAAAGATGAGCGAAGACACTCTTTACTCATATCTAACTAAATTTGGCATAGGACAACAGTTAAATATGGGATTACCCGGAGAAAGTCCTGGAATTTTTAGTCCAGTAAACAAATGGTCAAGATCTACCGCACCAACTGTGGCATTCGGGCAAGGTTATTCACTTACCACCATTCAAGCGACAAGCGTTTTTGCAACGATTGCAAATGGTGGAGTTCGCGCCGCTCCTCATATCGTTGCTGGAACTAGTAATCAAAATGGTCATTACACACCGAAGATAAATGATTCTGGTGTGAGAGTAATTGATAAAGATGTTGCGACCACTTTAAGTTTGATGATGGAGAGTGTTGTTGCTGAAGGTGGAACTGCTCCGAGTGCTCAGATTCCAGGGTATAGAGTCGCCGGAAAGACTGGAACTGCAAGTAGATTTAATGACAAGTGCCGTTGCTACAGTGGTTACACCGCTTCATTTATTGGATTTGCACCGGCAGATAAGCCACGTTTTGTTATGAGCGTAACTATTCAAGACCCAAAGGGAATGCACTGGGGTGGGTTTCTGGGTGGTCCAATATTCAAAGAAGTCATGTCTTACGCTCTTAAGAGTTATCAGGTAGCACCTACAGGCAATACAAATGAACCATTTCCATTAGATGCAGCAACTTTAAAAAAGCAAGAAAAAATTACTGCTGCGGCATCAGTCAGGAATTGAGATTTAAGATGCGATCAAATTTGCTTTTAGAGTATTCACTTACTTTGAGTGAAATCGCAAACTTAATTGGATCTTCAGAAGCGTCATCAGTAAATAAGGATCTGATGATACAAGGACTCACGCTAGATTCAAATGATGTTATTGCAGGGGATTTATTTGTAGCGCTTCCAGGGTTAAAAGTACATGGAGCCGAATTTGTTAAATCGGCAGTCGCAAATGGAGCAGTCGCTGTACTTACCGACTCGTCAGTGGAAATCAAAACTCAGGTACCAGTCATTCGTGTAGAAAATCCAAGATTTTGGCTAGGAATAATTGCTGATAAATTCTATAGAAACCCCTCCAGTGCTATAAATGTAATTGGAATAACTGGAACAAACGGCAAAACGACAACTTCTTATCTATTGCAACAAATTTGGGAGTTTAACAACAGAACTTCTGGATTGATCGGCACTGTTGAAACCCGGATTGGCGATGAAGTTTTTCCAACAATACGAACGACTCCCGAAGCTCCTGAATTACAATCAACATTTGCCATTATGAGAGAAAGACATAATTTAAATGTGGTGATGGAAGTCTCTAGTCATGCCTTAGCTCTAAATAGAGTTGATGGAAGTAAATTTTCAGTTGTGGCTTTTACGAACTTGAGTCAAGACCATTTAGATTTCCATAAAAATATGGAAGATTATTATCAAGCAAAAAGTCGGTTATTTAAATTTGGTTTTGCTGAAAAAGCGATTATAAATGTTGACGATCCTTGGGGAAAACGTTTATTTGATGAGACCGAAATTGAAAAAATTTCAGTCTCTACACATAATGATCAAGCCAATTGGAAAATTATCGAAACTTCTTCAAATAACTCTAAAGTTCAACTTACTATCACCGGGCCTGGCGGTATTTTGCTTTCAATTGAGAGTCCATTAATTGGAGATTACAACGGTGCCAATCTATTGATGGCACTTGCTCTTGCCGTAGAAAGTGGAATCGATCCATTGGCTGCAGCTGATGCACTTAACACGGCAAGAGGCGCACCAGGAAGAATGGAATCAATTGATCTTGGCCAAACCTTCTCTGCAATAGTTGATTATGCGCATACTCCAGATGCAGTAACTGCGGCCCTCAAAGCGGTTCGGGGAACTACAAAAGGAAAAATAATTGCTGTACTAGGGTGTGGTGGAGACAGGGATACTACAAAACGCTCGCTAATGGGTAACTCTTTAATTTCAGGTGCGGATATAGCGATCTTTACAAGTGATAATCCAAGAAGTGAAGATCCCCTTTCAATTCTTATTCAGATGCATCAAGGCATTGAACTAAAAGAGAATCATTTTGTAATCGTTGATAGGCGAGAAGCAATTAAATTAGCAGTAGGTCATGCATCACAAAATGATTGTGTGTTAATACTCGGCAAGGGCCATGAAACTGGTCAAGAGATTATGGGAAAAATTTATCCATTTGATGACAGAGTGGAATTAAAAAATGCCATTAGGTCCGCTAGGTCCACAAAATGATTCCATTAACAATTTCTCAAATTTCAGAAGTAGTTGACGGACAAGTAGTAGGAGACGGGAAAAAATTAATTACTGGACCCGCATTTTTTGATTCTCGAGAAATCATTCCAAATGGCATATTTTTAGCACTCAAAGGTGAACAGGTAGATGGTCATGATTTTGCTCTTGAGGCGCTCTCGGCCGGAGCGGGCGTAGTTATTTGCAACCGTGAAGTCGGGCCGAGCTGTATCGTGGTAGTAGATGTTGTTGAAGCTATTACAAAATTAGCCGCTCATGTAAGACACATGATTCCTGGAATGAATGTGATCGCAATAACTGGCTCACATGGAAAGACTACAACTAAAGATTTAGCTAAGCATTTATTATCGATGATCGGTGAAACCATTGCACCAAAATCTTCATTCAATAATGATTTAGGTGTGCCGATTACGATTTTAGAATGTCATGAAAATACCAAATTTTGTATTTTAGAAATGGGAGCAAGAAATGTAGGAGACATCGCCAAACTTGAGCGAAGATTTCTTCCAGACATTGGAGTTGTTCTTGGGGTAGGTAGTGCCCATATCGGAGTTTTTGGTTCACAAGAGGTAATCGCTACTGCAAAGAGTGAAATGGTAATTAACTTAGAACCAGCCAAAACTGCAATTTTAGGTTCTTACGATGATTTTACAATTAATATGCAGAATTTAACAAAAGCAAAAGTCATGACTTTTGGTGAAAGATCAAATGATGATATCAGAGCCACTGACATTGAAATTCGCGAAGGTTTTGCTCATTTTGATTTAGTTACTTCCTTTGGTCGTGAAAGCGTTGCACTTAGACAAGCAGGTAGACATCAAGTTGCAAATGCGTTGGCTGCCGCAGCAATTGCAACTGCTTTTAATATGCCAATTGACAAAATCAGTGCAGGGCTCTCAACAGCCGAGAGTTCGAGCAAATGGCGCATGGAATTACATGAAATAGCAGGAAGGTTGATTATTAACGATTCCTACAACGCGAATCCGGAAAGCATGTATGCAGCCCTTGATTCGCTGCGTCTATTTGCACAAGAGCGAGGTGGGCGAGCCTGGGCATTTTTAGGAAAGATGCATGAACTGGGTGAACATTCACTTTCAGGACATCACAAGGTTAGTCGCAAAGCCATTGATTTAGAGATTGATCATTTGGTGGCCATTGGCACGCGGGAATACTTGGGCGAAATCGAGTTAGGTTCTACTGAAATTTTATTAGTTGAAAATATTGAGAGCGCACGGGAAATAGCAACGGGAAGTGAAGCCGGAGATGTGATACTTATCAAAGGTTCTAGAGCTGAGGGGTTAGAAAAATTAGCAGAACTTCTAATTGGGGACTTAAATGACTTACCTATTGATAAAAGTGAAGGATAACCGCTCATGAAAGGAATCTTACTTTCTGGTGCGCTCGCTTTCTTGTTTGCCTTGTTCGCTACGCCACTTGCAATCAAACTTTTAGTTAAGAAAAGTTATGGGCAATTTATAAGAGATGATGGACCAACTACACATCACACCAAGCGCGGCACCCCAACTATGGGTGGAACAGTTATCATATTTTCAGTAGTTTTTGCCTATTTTATTTCACATTTACTTACCGGCAGAGAACCGACAGTATCTGCACTTTTAGTTTTGGCATTAATGTTAGGTTTAGGTTTTGTTGGTTTTCTAGATGACTGGCTTAAAGTTTCACGTCAACGCTCTTTAGGATTACGGGCAAGATGGAAAATCTTTGGCCAAAGTCTCTTTGCTATTTCCTTTGCTTGGGCGGGTTTAAATTTTCCGGATGACACTGGATTAAATCCTGTTTCATTACATTTATCTACAGTCCGGGACACCTCGCTTAAATTAGGCGCTCTCGCTGTAGTTGTTTGGGTTTTCTTGATGATTGTGGCTACAAGTAACGGAGTAAATTTAACTGACGGATTAGATGGACTAGCTACCGGTGCATCTGTCATGAGCTTTTTGGCATTTGTGCTGATTGGTGTGTGGGAGTTTGGTCAAAGTTGTAACATTTCGCCTGGATTAAAATGTTATCAAGTTCGCGACCCACTGGATTTAGCGGTTTTATCAGCAGCACTCGCAGGTGCAACTTTTGCATTCCTCTGGTGGAATGCCAGCCCAGCAAAAATTTTTATGGGAGATACCGGCGCCCTTGCGTTAGGCGGCGCTCTAGCAGGATTAGCCGTAACTTTACGAACTGAACTCTTATTAACTCTTATTGGCGGATTATTTGCAATAATTACTTTGTCAGTAATTTTGCAAGTTGGTTATTTCAAAGTAACTAAAGGAAAACGTCTATTTCGCATGGCGCCTCTGCAACATCATTTCGAATTAATGGGCTGGGGTGAAGTAACAATCGTTATTCGTTTTTGGATTATCGCCGGACTTTGTGTTGCTGCTGGATTAGGTTTGTTTTACGGCGATTGGGTTGCTGGCTAAATGGAAAAAGAAATCTTGGTTGCAGGGCTAGGGGTAACCGGAGTAGCCACTGCTAAAGCATTAGCTAAATTAGGTAAGCAGATTTTAGTATATGAAGAAGATGCTTCGGCAGCGATGCAAAGTAAAGCAAGTGAAATTAGCTTGATTGCCAATATCCAAGTAACTTTTGATCAACCCGAAATCCTGCCAAAATTGATTATTACATCTCCCGGATGGAAGCCAAATCATCCTGTCTTAATTCGCGCTTTAAGTAGTGGTTGCGAAGTAATTAGTGAAGTTGAATACGCGTGGAGAATTGATCAGGAAAGCACTAGACCTAAAATTTGGATTGGGCTCACTGGCACTAATGGAAAAACCACAACTGTGAGTATGGCCGAGTCTATGTTTCTTGCTGATGGAAAAAAAGCTGTGGCATGTGGCAATATAGGTAAAACAGTGATTGAAGTAATTACTGGTGAAGATAAAGTTGACTATTTGATTATTGAACTTTCCTCTTTCCAATTGCATTGGTCGACACATCTACGACTCCAAAGTGCCGCTATTTTAAATATCGCTGATGATCATTTAGATTGGCATGGCTCTTTTCCTGAGTATCTAGCGGCCAAGAAACGCATCACCGATGGTGCAAGTCAGATCATAATTAATCGTGATGATCGACAATTGAATAGCATCGACTTCGAAGGTGAACGCAAAGTAGTTAAATTCACTCTCGATGCGCCACGACCAGGTGAGATTGGGGTAGTTGAGGAATTATTAGTTGATCGTGCCTTTGTTGATGATCCGCAAGAGGCGATCGCACTTGCAGAACTTTCTGACATAAATCCACAAGCGCCGCACAATGTTTCCAATGCGTTAGCGGCTATGGCGTTAGCCCGAAGTTGTGGAGTAAATGCAGAATCGATTGCCAAGGGTCTGAGAGATTTTACTCCTGGACATCATCGGATTGAAGAGATTGAAAATTCAGCTGGCATTCGCTGGATAAATGATTCAAAGGCGACTAATCCGCACGCAGCAAATGCTTCGCTCGCAGCTTTTTCATCGATCATTTGGATAGCAGGTGGTTTAGCCAAAGGCGCAGATATGAATGAAATGGTAAAAAGTAAATCAAATCGACTAAAGGCGGTTCTATTAATCGGCACCGATCGAGAGTTGATTTCAAATGCCCTTGCTAAATATGCTCCAGAAATTCCAAAATATTTAATTGATGGCATTTCAGCCGATAAACTGATGGAGAATTTAATTTCAAAGGCCATGGAGTTAGCAGTAAGTGGAGATGTAGTTCTATTAGCACCGGCTTGCGCTTCTATGGACCAATTTACTTCTTATGCACATCGAGGAGAATTATTTTCTGAAAAAGTTAAACAATTAATTGGAAGTAGCAAATGAAGAAAAATAATCTGGCAGTGAAAAATAATATTTTTTCCAATCCGACTGCTGCTTACAATTGGCTGCTTGGTTCTGCAGGAGTTTTGATCGTATTAGGGTTGATAATGGTTTTGTCAGCCTCTGGAATTCGTTCATATTTCACCTCTGGATCCTCATTTTCAATTGCGGGTCGGCAATTTATGTGGTTTTGTATTGGCCTGATTCCGATGTGGTTAACTTTCAAAATTCCACCAAAAGCCTGGAAGCGGCTAATTCCAGCTTTGTTGTTTTTAGTTTTTGGACTTGAGATCGCCGTTTTTATACCTGGAATTGGAATTGAAATTAATGGCAATCGAAATTGGATTAATCTTGGATTATTTACCATTCAACCAAGTGAAATCGCAAAGTTTGGAATCACTATTTGGGCCGCTCAAGTATTAGCGCGACTTGAGAAAGGTGAAATTGATAAAAAACGTGCGGTTTACTCATTAATTATGGGTTTTGGTTTGATAACAGCTCCAATACTTCTAGGTGGAGATTTGGGAACCACTTTAATTCTGGCAGCAATTTTGATGGCATTGTTATTTTTATCAGGAATGAAATTTCATCATCTTCTCGGTATATCTTTTGTCGGAGCAGTTTTATTATTTGGTGCATTGATGACTAAGCAATCTAGATTGGCAAGACTTAGTTCATTCTTAAACCCTTTTTCGGAAAACAATTATCATGGTGCAGGTTGGCAGCCAGCCCATAGCATCATGGCGTTAGCCTCTGGTGGGATTTTTGGAGTTGGTCTAGGGGGAAGCCGCCAGAAGTGGGGAAATCTTGGTCCTGAAGCCCACACTGATTTTATTTTTGCGGTCATAGGCGAAGAGATGGGTCTATTTGGAACAGTTCTAGTCTTGTTAGCATTCCTAGCTTTTGTTTGGGCTGGGATAAATGTGGCAATTAAAACCAAGGACCCATTTACCAGATATGCGGTTGCCGGAATAGTTGCATGGATAAGCGTTCAAGCAACAATCAACATTGCATCTGTTATTGGAATGTTTCCAGTAGTTGGTGTGCCATTGCCATTTATCTCATATGGAGGCTCGGCTTTAATTAGTTCGATGATGGCTTTAGGTTTCCTAACTGGGGCAGCCAGACGCGAGCCAGGTGCCAAAGCGATTTTAGATAAGCGACCACCATTGTTTGTCTTTAACCGGGGAAAAAAATGAAGGTAATAATTGCCGGGGGTGGCACAGCCGGCCATGTACTGCCTGCCCTGGAAGTTGCAAATGAAATTAAAAAAAGATTTAACAGAGCAGATATTCTTTTTATTGGTTCAAAAGGTGGAGCTGATGAAAAACTTGTGCCTGCGGAGAATTATCAAATCAAATATTTACCGAAAGCTAATTTTCCACGTAAGATAAATTTGGCTTCACTTACTTTCTTCCCCCGTTTTTGCGCGGCGATAATTAAATCCTTATTTTTATTGCGAAATGCAACATTAGCCGTAGGCTTTGGAGGTTATGTTGCAACTCCGGTATACATAGCTGCCCGAATGCTCGGCATTCCAACCGCAATCCATGAAGCTAATTCAGTTCCGGGACTTGCAAATCGAGTTGGCCGTAAGTGGGCGAAAGTAGTCGCAGTTTTCAACCCGATCAACAATTGGAATGATCAACATGTTGTTGGTTTTCCGATGCGAAATAGAATTGTCGAAGCGGCAAAACTGACTGGACCAGATTTAATTTTAGCTAAAGCAGCAGCGCGTAAAGAGTTGGGGTTGCATTCTGAGGGAAAAGTTTTACTAGTTATGGGCGGCTCTCTAGGATCACAGAAGATTAATGATGCGGTAGTTGCGATCAGCACGCGCTTAAATAATGAGAATGTTTCTATTTTGCATTTGGTTGGCGTGGGTAATGTCAAGGCAATAGATTCTGCTGGTTATAAACCAATTCCTTACTTAGCAACGATGGAGTTGGCTTATTTGGCAGCAGATTTCATTATTGCAAGAGCAGGGGCAGGAACTTGTGCAGAGATCGAAGCTATGGGATTGCCAGCAGTGTTTATTCCATTGTCGGTTGGTAATGGCGAACAGGTAGTAAATGCTGAGAAATTTGTCACCCGTGGAAGTGCAAAAATCCTACTAAACAGTAAGTGCAATTCGGATAATTTATTATCAACAGTATTAGAAATTAATAACTCATTTGTGGAATTCTCAAACAATGCTATTGCAAATAAAAGTACTAAATTGTCTGCTGCTGCAGATTTTGTTGATTTAATTGCTGAAAAGATTTTGGATTCGCACAAGGGGGAGTTTTAATGCTAAATGAACCCGTGCATTTTATCGGCATCGGGGGTGCGGGTATGAGTGCTATCGCGAGAATACTTTTGGATCGCGGAGTGCAAGTTTCAGGTTCCGATGCAAAAGACTCCATCGTTATTGCAAGTTTGCGAACACTTGGTGCAAAAATTGAAATTGGTCACCATCTAGATAACATCTCATGGGCAAAAACAGTAGTGGTATCTGCTGCTATAAAAGTAAGTAATCCCGAATTGAAGGCAGCGTTGGAATCGGGTATTCCCGTACTTTCACGGGCGCAATCCTTGAGTGAATTGATGAAAGGCTACAGATCTGTTGCAGTTGCCGGGACTCACGGAAAAACTACAACAACTTCAATGTTGGCAGTTGCGATTCAAGAGTGTGGAGTTGATCCTTCATTCGCAATCGGAGGGACCCCAAATGATTCAAATTCAAATTCACATCATGGCAATGGGGATATTTTTATAGCAGAAGCTGATGAATCTGATAGTTCTTTTTTGGTTTACAACCCATTTGGGGCCATAATTACAAATGTCGAAATTGACCATGTCGATCATTTTTCTTCTAAAAAACAATTACAGGAAACTTTTTTTGATTTTGTTAATTCGATAAATGAGTTCTTAGTGATTTGTATAGATGATGCTGGCGGAAATGAACTAGCTAATTCAGTCAAATCAGATAAGAAACTGAATCTAAATCTTATTACTTATGGAGAATCCGAAAGTGCACAAGTGCGCATTTCCCACGTTGCGACAGCTGCCAATGGTTCTTTTTTTAGAATTACCTGGCAAGGAGTAGTACTTGGTGAAGTAAGTTTAAATATTCCAGGAAGGCATAATGTTCTAAATGCCACGGCGGCATTAGCCGCTGGATTGGCTTTAGGCTTAAATCCAAATCAATTGATCCTTGGACTTTCCAAATTTCAGGGGGTTCGTCGTAGATTTGAGTTAAAAGGAAATGTTAGAGATATTCGAGTCTTTGATGATTATGCGCACCATCCAACCGAGGTAAGCGCAACTATTGCCACGGCCCGAGAGGTTGTTGAAGAGGGAAAGATCATCGTTATTTTTCAACCGCACCGTTATTCACGCACGCTTGCGTTTACTGAGGGGTTTGCATCCTCTTTAGCAGATGCAGATCAAGTAATTTTATTGGATATCTATGGTGCAGGCGAGGAGTCCATTCCTGGCGCCAGCAGCTCGGTAATCGCCGAGAAGATCCGAGCATTGGGAACCAAAGTTGATTTTGAACCCTCCATAGTGACTGCGATTGAGTTGGCAGTATCTGCGGCTAATGCAAATGATTTGATCATAACCATGGGCGCCGGAGATGTGACCTCACTTGGAATGCAGATACTCACGAGATTAGCTGAAGCAGCCAATTCAGATGAATCGTAAAAAAATATTTTTGATTGGCGCTGTTGTTTTAGTATCTCTCTTGGCTTATCTCTTGGGATGGTCAGGATTAATGAACATAGATCAAATTAAGGTTGCCGGAGTTACCAAATCGCAAAATATTTCGAAGTTGTCTGTGAAGGAAATTATAAAATTAAGTGGAATTAAAAAAGGGCAGCCCATGGCACGTGTTAATTCAACTGCTGTAAAAAGAAAGTTACTTGCTCTTCCGCAAATATTGGATGTAAAAGTTAATCGGAAATTGCCAGGCACGGTAGTCATCGATTTGAAGCTGCGAAAAATTGAAATAGCGGTTACGGCTCCTGGAGGCGGGTACCTTGTGGGAGATTCCTCAGGAGTGACTTTTGCAAAAGTGAGTCAAGTTCCGCGCGGAGTACCAATTATTAGGGCCTCAACATCCAAGCTATTACTTACTCAAACTTTGCGGGTCTTTCATTCCCTGCCCCCAAAGATCCAAAAGCGAGTGATTTCTATCGACGCTAAAACCCGAGATTCAATAACTTTCAATTTGACCTTAGGGGTACAAATAATCTGGGGCGGCACACAAGAGCAGGATTTGAAAATTGAGGTTTTAAATGCACTTTTGGCAGATCTTAAGAATAAGAGAGTCAAAATTTTTGATATCTCCTCACCTTTAGCTCCTACTGTTAGATAAATTCTTTTACTAAAGTTCGCGACACAGAAAAAAAGATTTGCTAGGTGTTTGTAGCCAGAGCAATTCCCCCCTACCTTCAGCCAGGTTTTGCGAACTCACTCACTCTCAACTAGAGAGTGAGGTTTCGTTAAGGAGGACGTTCCGTGGCTACACCACAAAATTATTTAGCAGTTATCAAAGTAGTTGGTATTGGTGGAGGCGGAGTAAATGCAGTTAATCGCATGATAGATGTTGGATTAAAAGGTGTTGAATTTATTGCGATTAATACTGATGCTCAAGCTTTATTGATGAGCGATGCTGATGTGAAATTAGATATCGGACGTGCGGTAACTCGTGGACTTGGCGCAGGTGCATCTCCGGATATTGGAAGACAGGCTGCGCAAGATCATATTGATGAAATTACCGAAGTGTTACGTGGTGCAGATATGGTTTTTGTAACTGCAGGTGAAGGTGGTGGAACTGGAACTGGCGGTGCACCAATCATTGCAAAAATTGCGCGCGAATTAGGAGCACTAACAGTTGGCGTTGTTACTCGACCATTTACCTTTGAAGGCAAGCGTCGTGCCTCTCAAGCAGATGAAGGAATCGCAGATTTACGTGCAGAAGTCGATACATTAATAGTGATTCCAAATGATCGACTTTTGTCGATTTCAGATCGCAACATAACCGCACTCGAAGCATTTAAAAGCGCGGATCAAGTACTGCTTGCCGGTGTGCAGGGAATTACAGATTTGATCACTACGCCTGGTTTAATCAATCTAGATTTTGCAGATGTTCGCAGCGTTATGAAAGATGCTGGATCAGCATTAATGGGTATTGGTTCTGCTCGTGGCGAAGCGCGTGCAACTCGTGCCGCCGAGAGTGCTATCGCCAGCCCATTACTTGAAGCCTCAATAGATGGTGCACATGGAGTACTCCTGTCGATTGCTGGAGGTTCTGATTTAGGTTTATTTGAAATAAGTGAGGCTGCAGAATTAGTAGCAGCTTCGGCTCATCCAGATGCAAATATTATTTATGGCACTGTAATTGATGATGCATTGGGGGATGAAGTGCGGGTGACTGTGATTGCCGCAGGGTTTGAAGGTGGAGAACCTACAAAAATTATCTCACCTCCACCAAGTGTTTCTGCGGCAGCTCCAGTAGCGGTACCCTCAAGTAATGAAAAGAGTGACCCAATTGATATCGCAGCCTCAATCACTACTGCTCCACCGCGCGAACGTAAACGCATTGTCTTTGAAGAAGACGGATCAGTTGAAGAGTTGGATATCCCAGATTTCCTCAAGTAAATGAAGTTTTACTACACCGATAGAAATGGTGGCGCTAGCGCGGCACCATTTGCTACCTTCAATTTGTCAACTAATGTCGGGGATGATCCTGTTGCGGTTGCAAAAAACCGTGCAGCATTAGCCGCAAAAGTTGAAGTTGCTCCTGCAAAATTGTTTTTTATGGAGCAAGTTCACGGAAATGAAATTGCGATAATTGATAAAGAAAGTGACCCTTTAATCTCTCCAACTGCCGATGCTTTGATCACTAGGGAATTAAATTATGGCCTAGCTGTAATGTTTGCAGATTGTGCTCCACTTTTACTTTCCAGCAAGCAAGTTTCTGCTGCTGTACATGTGGGGCGCAAAGGATTATTGGCAGATATTGTTGACAAGGTATTGGTTCAAATGCGCGACATGGGTGCTATTGGAATTAGCGCTCAGATTGGTCCAACTATTTGTGGAAAATGCTATGAAGTCTCAGAGGAAATGCGCGATGAAGCTGAAGATTTCATGCCGATAGCCGCTAGTCAGACGCGCAGATCTGCTCCAAGTATTGATATCCCAAAAGCAATCATCTCTATTTTGTCCACTGCGCAAATTCCTGGAAAATGGAATGGTGTTTGCACTCATGAAGATCAATCTTTTTTCTCATACCGTCGAGACAAGCTCACCGGCCGCCAAGCCGGAGTAGTGGTGCACGGAAGACGTTAATGTCTAGTAGCGCAAGACGAAATGAGATTTCTCAAAATTTAGCTGCGGTAGAACGTGAGATTTGCCTTGCCGTCGAAAAGAGCAATCGAGAGAGATCTGAAATAACTTTAATCGTTGTTACAAAAAATTTTCCAGCTAGTGACGTTGTGCATCTTTATGACTTAGGAATTCGAAATTTTGGCGAAAATCGAGATCAAGAGGCTAAGGCTAAAGTTGAAGAGTTCAAAAATCACGTCGCAGATGATGAGAAAAAAGAAGTTAAGTGGCATTTTCAAGGACAGTTACAAAGAAATAAATTACGATCAATTGCAACTTGGGCAGATTTCATTCATTCATTTGATCAAAAAAAATACTTGCTGCCGCTACAACAATTGTCCATAGAGTTAGAAAAACCAATCTCACTGCTTTTACAACTCTCTTTAGATCTTCCGATTCGACCAGACCGTGGGGGAGTAGCGCCGGAGGAGTTGATTGAATTAGGGGAAAAGGTTAAGGAGTATTCAGGATTAAAACTGCAAGGATTAATGGCCGTAGCGCCATTAGATGTCGCCCCTGAATTGGCTTTTACTGCACTTAAAACCATTAGCGGGACTTTTTTACGGGCCTTTCCAGATGCTGATTGGATCTCTGCCGGGATGAGTGGTGATTTTGCCGCAGCGATCGCAGCCGGCGCGACACATTTAAGAGTTGGCAGTTCAATCCTCGGATCACGCGCATAAGACAGGTATCGTTATAGTCATGTCGAGTCCCTTACGTAAAATGGCCCTTTATCTTGGACTTGTTGATGACGGAAGTGAAGGTGAAGAGAGTTTCACGCCTTCAACTCCTAAATCTGCACCAGCTGTTCGTCCACGCCCAGTAATGCCAAATCTAGTTTCAAGTGGCCG
The DNA here is from genome assembly GCA_010031635.1 of Actinomycetota bacterium. Lineage (GTDB taxonomy): Bacteria > Actinomycetota > Actinomycetes > Nanopelagicales > Nanopelagicaceae > UBA3012. The sequence continues at coordinate 26,425 of RGZI01000004.1, read as the reverse complement.
TCGTTCTGTTGAATTAGTGCACCCTTCAACTCAAGCAACTCAAGCACCAGCTCTAGCTCTAGACCTGGATGCTCCAATTGAAAAGATCGTGACTTTGCATCCACGTAGTTATAACGATGCGCGGACAATTGGGGAGCATTACCGTGAATACACCCCTGTGATTATGAACTTAACTGAAATGGATGATGCAGATGCAAAGCGTTTAGTTGATTTTGCAGCTGGATTAGTTTTCGGACATCGTGGAGTTATTGAGAAAGTAACAAAGAGCGTCTTTCTCTTGTCACCACCAAATGTAAAAGTTTCACCTGAAGAGAAAGTAGCTGCCGCAGAGGCGAGCTTCTTTAATCAGAGTTAATCAAATCTAATGGCAGCGCTTGGTTTAGTTTTGTACACAGTTCTGCAACTATTTATAATCGCATTAATCGCTCGTTTGGTTTTAGATTATGTACAGATGTTTGCCCGAAATTGGCGTCCAAAAGGAATCGCCCTAGTACTTGTAGAGTTCATATTTACAGTTACTGAAAAACCATTGGTATTTGTACGTAAATTTATACCACCACTGCGAGTCGGATCAGTAAATATTGACTTGGCATTTGTATTGCTATTTTTTGGAGTTCAACTTTTGATGCGTTTTGTCGTTCTTCTATAGCCGCAAAAGTTTCAACCCTAGTTCTAGCTCCCCATCAGCAAATTTCAAGGATGGATCTTTGGCAACTTCCAAAGCTAGAACTTCTTCCGAAATAAGTTTTATTCCGCTTTCGAGGGCGTCGCTAACTTCAGGCGAACCATTCCAAATCAATTTGATCCGATCAGAGACATCAAAACCAGCATTTTTGCGTTCCTCTTGAATGGCCCGAATAATCTCGCGAATAACACCTTCTTGATGCAACTCTGGCGTGATGGTTAAATCAATGGCAACACTTTCACCATCATGAGAAGCCACCGCCCACCCAGTGCGTGGAGTCTCAGTAATAATTAGATCCTCTTCACTGACTTCAAATTTGGAATCATTGCTGAGAATAATTTGTGGCTGGCCACTGCGCACTTTGTCCACAACATCAGCGGCGTTAAGTTTTGACAATGCAGTTGCAATCTCTTGTACATTTGCACCATATTTAGTACCAAGGGTTCGGAAATTTGCCTTAATTGAGTAATCAACAAGTTCGCCATCAGCACTCGATAGATCTTCTATTCGATGGACATTTAACTCATCGGCAATCTCGCTTTGTAATTCATGACTTAATCTGGCAAAACCAGAGATGAGTGCCCGGCCAAGAGGTTGCCGAATCTTTACTCCGGACTCGGCGCGGGCAGCCCTACCAAGCTCTACCAATCTGCGCGTAGCGGCTACTGCATCACCTAGTGCTAGATCAACTGAACCTTGATTGAAGATTGGCCAATCAGCTAAGTGAACTGAATCAGCTACATCTGGTTGGACAACTTTGATTACATCTTGCCAAACTTTTTCCGTGATGAAAGGCACCATTGGGGCCATGATTAAAGTAAGTGATTTAATGCAATGGTGCAAAGTTTCTAGTGCTTGTGCATCGCCGTCCCAAAATCTGCGACGAGAACGTCTGACATACCAATTTGATAATTCATCAATAAATGTTGCCAAGGCGCGACCTGCGCTTTGTGAATCAAAATCTGTGAAAGAGCGATCACACTCGTCGATGGTGCGGTTAAGTTGTGAAATTATCCAACGATCAAGAGTATTTTCAGAGTTCAATACACCTGTTGGTTTGAAATCAGCGGCTTTTCCGTAAAGAGTTAGGAAGGAAACGGTATTCCAATAAGTTAATAAAGTTTTACGGACTACATCAGAAATAGCATCATGACCGACGCGACGAGATGCCCAAGGTGATCCAGCAGCCAACATGTACCAACGTACGGCGTCAGCCCCATGTTTATCCATCAAAGGCATTGGCTCTAAAACATTTCCAAGATGCTTGCTCATCTTGCGACCATCTTTATCTAAAATATGTCCGAGACAGAGCACAGTTTTGTATGAGGATTTATCAAAAACTAATGTTCCTATGGTCATCATTGTGTAGAACCAACCTCGTGTTTGGTCGATCGCTTCACAGATGAAATCAGCGGGATAAGTTTTTTCAAACTCCGCTATTGAGCCAGCTTTGTGCGGGTACCCCAATTGCGCAAAAGGCATAGCCCCTGAGTCATACCAACAGTCGATTACCTCAGGTACGCGCTTCATCTGGCCACCACATTGCTGACAATCAAAATAAATCTCATCAACAAAAGGACGGTGTGGATCTAATTCATCTAAATCATTGCCTGTCCGCGCGCTTAATTCTTTTCGAGAGCTAATGCATTCAAGATGGCCTTCATCGCATCGCCAAATTGGTAGCGGAGTGCCCCAATAGCGGTTTCTCGAGAGCGCCCAATCAATGTTATTTTCAAGCCAATCACCATATCTTCCGCTCTTGATGGTTTCTGGATGCCAATCAGTACTTGCGTTTTCGCGCATCAGCGCTTCTTTGATTGCGGTAGTCCGGATGTACCAAGATGGTTGTGCGTAATACATCAATGGGGTGTGGCACCGCCAGCAATGCGGGTATGAGTGTTGATACTGCAGATGCTTGTAGAGGACCCCAAGCTTTTTCAACTCTTTAACTAATACTTTGTCGCTATCTTTGAAAAACATACCTCCAACAACTGGAACTTCACTTAGAAACTTTCCGTCGCCAGCGATGGGATTAACTACCGGCAAATTGTATTTGCGACAAACGATCAAATCTTCGGCACCAAATGCGGGTGATTGATGGACTAAGCCAGTTCCATCTTCAGTTGTCACATAATCAGCCAGTACCACAAAATGAGCCTCTGGTATCTCAACAAAATCAAAGGGTCTTTTATATTTGGTATGTTCTAAATCTTTTCCAGAAATCTCCTCGATGATTTGCAGATTTTCGCCCAGGATTTTAACTAAAGGTTCCGCAACTACATAGATTTCATTTTCTTCAGTTTTTGCAACTAGATATTTGACTTCTGGATGCACAGCAATTGCAGTATTTGAAACTAGTGTCCACGGAGTTGTAGTCCAAACCAGTAATTTGGCATCAATCTCTGCTAAGTGGCCAGAGGTAATCGGAAATGAAACAAATACAGAAGGGTCAGTTATATTTTCATAGCCTTGTGCAAGTTCATGATCGGATAATCCAGTTCCACAACGCGGACAGTACGGTGCGACACGGTGGTCCTGAACTAAAAGTCCTTTTTTCCAAATCTCGCTGATTGACCACCAAACACTATCTATGTATTCGGGTGACATAGTCCAATAAGCTTTTTCAAAATCAACCCAGAAGCCCATACGCTCTGTCATTTCAACAAAAGCGCCAACATGACGTTGTACTGATGTGCGACATTTCTCATTAAATTCTGCAACACCATATTTTTCAATATCTGATTTACCGGTGAAACCTAATTCTTTTTCAACAGCGAGTTCAACCGGCAATCCGTGACAATCCCATCCCGCAAAACGCGGAACAAATGCACCTTTCATTGTGTGAAACCGCGGGAAGAGATCTTTAAATACGCGGGCTTCAATGTGATGAGTTCCAGGTAATCCATTTGCTGTCGGAGGACCCTCGTAAAAAGTCCATTCCCGGGCACCCGGAATATCGCGAGCAGCGGTGCTCTTGGCGAAAATTTCTCCAGTGCGCCAAAATTCGAGGATTTGATGTTCCATTGATGGTAAATCAATTTGGGCAGACAGGGCTGTGTAACTGGTGTGCGTCAGCTCCCCTGAAGATTTACCTTTATCCGCGTTCATCAGGCTCCTCGTTCCAAGATAGTTAAATCAGCTATCTGGAGGGACGCTCACTTACGCGATGCGCGGTACCACCCACCTTGTTCCCCAACCCGATGGCTGCATCTCAATGCCGCTTGCGGGCCAGACAACCTCTTAACTCAACCGGTTCTACCTCATCAACAATATTGCGAAATTACGAAGTAATCGCGCAAAATATCGATAAATCTTCCGAACGCTCCCAGGGTGATCGCCCTGATCAGTACGTTTGACGCTAGTGAGTGCCAGCGTCGAGGGGGAGTCTAGCGAGTCGAAAGGCTAGTAATGGCTCATTGACCTCCACAGGACTAACCTGTGCCGCCATGGGCACAAATAAGCAGCGCAAGCCAACTAAACCAGCTAAACCAGCCAAAAAATCTGTGAAGGGGAGCAAACCAGCTAAAAAAGCCCCAGCTAAACCGGTAAAAAAAGCGGTAAAAAAAGTAATAAAAAAAGCTCCAGCCAAACCGGTAAAAAAAGCCCCTGTTAAACCAGTTAAGCCAGTTAAGCCAGTTAAGTTGGTTAAACCGGTCAAAAAAGCGGCAGCGGTAAAAGCCCCTGGAAAGCCATTTCCTAAAAAAGATAATCCGGTTCCCACAGTTGTCGAACCACCTAAAAATTTGCCGAAAAATGCAGCAGCAACAGCTGCCGCGGATGGATTTCAAAGAAGATTAACTCTTCCGCCACCAGCGAAAATTGAGAAGCGAACATCCAAAGCTGGAACGTTGAAACCTTTGCGCGACATTCCTACTCCACTTGTTGCGGCAGCAACTGAAGCGCCTTGGAGCAATTCCGAGTTGAAAGAGATGAAAGTTGAGTTATCAAAAGAATTAATTCGTTTGCGTGCTGAACTTGTACTTGCTGAAGCGCAAGCAGAAGATTTATTGCAAGACTCAGGTGATGGTGCCGGAGATGACCAAGCAGATGCAGGCGCAAAAACTTTTGAACGTGAGCATGAAATATCACTTGTGTACAACGCAAGAGATATGGTGATGCAAACTGAGCACGCACTCGATCGAATAACTGCTGGTTCGTACGGAAAGTGCGAAGATTGTGGAAATGCAATTGGTAAAGCACGATTGCAAGTATTCCCTCGCGCCACACTTTGCATGATCTGCAAACAAAAAGAGGAAAGACGTTAGTCAATACTAAGATAAAAATCGTTAGTGGAACTGCCCTATTTATTTTTATCTTAGATTTAGCAACTAAGAAGTGGGCAACAAACACGCTTGAAGGAAAAAGTTCTCGATCGATTATTGGAAATTTTCTACGACTCGAATTTGCGCGAAATTCAGGGGCTGCCTTCAGTTCATTTACTGGCCTAACAGTGGTTCTGACAATGCTTGCAATCTGTGCCTTGGTAGCAATTATTTGGTACATCCCTAGAATTTCGCACCCACTCTGGGCACTCGGCTTTGGCTCACTCACAGGTGGAATTTGTGGAAATTTGGCAGATCGATTATTTAGAGCACCAGGATTTATGCAAGGGGAAGTTGTTGATTGGGTCAGATTACCTAAGTGGCCGTTATTCAATGTTGCAGATTCATTTATAGTGACCTCAGTAGCTTTGATGATTTTCCTATCATGGCGCGAAGTTCCAATTCGAACGGTCGTAGTTGAAGATGAGTGAAACTGAAGTAAGAAGTATTAGCGCCCCAGAAGGCGTCGATGGGGAACGATTAGACAGTGCACTTGCAAGAATGTTGGGATTTTCACGGACCGCTGTTGCAGAAATGGCGGAAAATGGCGCCATCAGTATTAATGGTCGCGAAGTAAATAAATCTCATCGAGTTAACGCTGGCGATTTAATTGAAGTTGTGATCAGTACGGTTGTGCGAGTACCTCTTGAAATTGTGGCTACCGATGTTTCAGAGCTTGAAATAATTTATGAGGACAGTGACCTACTTATTATCGACAAGCCAATTGGTGTTGCTGCACATCCAAGCGTTGGGTGGACTGGGCCAACAATTGTTGGCGTTCTCGCAAGCCGGGGAGTTGCACTTTCGACTTCAGGTCCAGCTGAAAGACAGGGGATTGTGCACAGATTAGATGTTGGCACTACAGGGTTAATGGTTGTTGCAAAATCTGAGAATGCTTATTCAAGTCTTAAGGAACAATTTCGGGCTCGCGAAGTTTCAAAAATTTATCACGCCGTTGTGCAAGGCCATCCGGATCCAACTCGGGGAACAATTGATGCACCTATAAATCGCCACCCGCGCGAAGAGTTTAAATTTGCGGTTGTTGCTGATGGGAAACCCAGCATTACCCACTATGAAACTGTTGAGGCTTTTCCTGGAGCAACACTTGTTGAGATTGAATTGGAAACTGGCCGCACTCACCAAATTAGAGTTCACTTTGCAGCTTTGCGTCACCCATTGGTTGGAGATCTCATGTATGGAGCCGACCCCACGTTGGCGAGCCGGCTGGGATTGAGTAGACAGTGGCTGCATGCGGTTCGGTTAAATTTCACCCACCCAGCAAGTGGGGAGTCAGTGACATTTTCCTCTAAATATCCGGCCGACTTGGAAGCAGCTCTTGGGCTTTTGCGCGTTGCCGGCACCCCAAAGCGATAATCTCAACCGTCGTGAGCACTCCTGCATCTGAGTCTAAGCAAGTGGCATCTCAGACAGACCCCTCTAAACAATTTGTGCACTTACATGTACATAGTGAGTACTCGATGCTTGATGGAGCTGCGCGGGTAAAGGAGTTAGTTAAAGAGGTAGCTGTTTCTGGAGCACCTGCGATTGCAATCACCGACCATGGAAATTTATTTGGCGCTTATGAATTTTATAAAGAAGCACAAAATGCCGGAGTAAAACCAATCATTGGTATAGAGGCATACGTCGCTCCTGGATCACGCCATGAACGCAAACGGGTTAAATGGGCTGAAGGTGGCGAAGATGATGTTTCTGGTGGTGGCGCTTATACCCATATGACAATTTTGGCCGAAAATAATGTGGGACTGCATAATTTATTTAGATTATCTTCATTGGCATCTCTTGAAGGGTATTACTACAAACCGCGGATGGATCGCGAATTACTTTCGCAGTACTCAACTGGACTAATCGCCACCACTGGTTGTCCTGGTGGCGAGATTCAAACGCGCTTACGAATGGGTGCATATGCCGAAGCCAAGCGAGCTGCAGCTGATTACCAAGATATTTTTGGTAAAGAGAATTATTTTCTGGAATTAATGGATCATGGAATTTCAATTGAAAACCGCGTTCGTGAAGATTTAATAAAATTATCAAAAGATTTGAAATTACCATTATTAGCTACTAACGATCTGCACTACACCTATGAAAAAGATAGCGTGGCACATGAAGCTCTGTTGTGTGTTCAATCAGGATCTACTTTGGCTGATCCAAAGAGATTTAAATTTGAAAACGGAGAGTTTTATTTAAAATCAGCAGCACAGATGCGAGAACTATTTAAAGAAATTCCAGAATCTTGCGACAACACCTTACTTATTGCCGAGCGTTGTGAAATCTCATTCCGTGAAGGTGAAAATCTCTTGCCACAATTCCCAGTACCAAAAGGGGAGACGGAAGAGTCATGGCTTGCTAAGGAAGTGGCCCGTGGTTTACTGAAACGATTCCCAGATGGTGTCCCAGAAGAGCATCGAGCGCGGGCAGAGTTTGAAGTTTCTGTCATGTGCCAAATGGGATTCCCAGGGTATTTTTTAGTTGTTGCAGATTTAGTACGGCATGCACATGATCGGGGAATTCGAGTTGGTCCAGGACGTGGCTCGGCAGCCGGCTCAGTTGTCGCTTATGCACTTGAGATAACCGGCCTTGACCCAATTAAGCACGGCTTACTTTTTGAGCGTTTCTTAAATCCAGAGCGGATTTCAATGCCTGATATCGATTTAGATTTTGATGAGCGTCACCGCAGCGAAATGATTAGGTATGCAACTGAGAAGTACGGTGAAGAACGCGTTGCCCAAATTATTACTTATGGAACTATTAAAGCAAAGCAATCAATTAAAGACGCTACAAGAGTGTTGGGTTATCCATATGCCATAGGTGAGCGAGTAACTAAAGCACTTCCTCCATCAGTGATGGGTAAAGAAATCTCTCTTGCTGGAGTTTTCAATCCAGATGATGATAGATATGTAGAAGCTGGCGAAGTGCGCGCTTTGTACGACGCAGATCCAGATATAAAGCGAGTAATAGATACCGCAAAAGGACTTGAAGGGTTAAAACGGCAATGGGGAGTTCACGCCGCTGGAGTAATTTTAAGTAAAGAACCTTTGCTTGATGTGATACCAATTCAAAGACGTGAAGCTGATGGATCAATCATCACCCAATTTGATATGGGTGCATGTGAAGCACTTGGTTTACTCAAAATGGATTTCTTAGGGTTAAGAAACTTAACTGTTCTAGATGATTGTCTCAGAAATATTAAGTTGAATAAGGATGAAGTTTTCAAATTAGAAGATTTAACTTTAGATAATAAAAAAACTTTTGAAATGTTAGCTCGCGGTGAAACCCTTGGAGTATTTCAACTCGATGGTGGACCTATGAGATCATTACTTCGCTCACTTGCCCCAGATTCATTTGAAGATATTTCGGCTGTTATAGCCTTGTATCGACCTGGGCCAATGGGCGCTAATGCTCACAATGATTATGCAGATCGAAAAAATAAACGGAAACCGGTTTTGCCAATCCATCGCGAACTTGCCGAGCCCTTGCAAGAGATATTAGGGGACACTTATGGATTGATCGTTTACCAAGAACAGGTAATGGCAATAGCGCAAAAATTAGCGGGATTCTCACTTGGTGGCGCAGACCTTCTCCGTAGAGCCATGGGAAAGAAGAAAAAGGAGATTCTCGATAAGGAGTACATCCCTTTCCAAGCTGGAATGCGTGAGCGCGGTTATTCAGACCAATCAATTGAAATGCTTTGGGAAATTTTGGTGCCATTCTCTGATTACGCATTCAACCGTGCGCACAGCGCCGGATATGGAATGGTCTCTTATTGGACGGGTTACTTAAAAGCTAATTATCCAGCGGAGTACATGGCCGCTCTACTAACAAGTGTTGGTGATGACAAAGATAAGAGCGCCCTTTATCTAAATGAATCAAGGCGGATGGGAATTAAAGTTTTAGCACCAGATGTAAATGAATCTGATGCTGATTACACACCTCGAGGCGAAGATATCCGGTTTGGATTAGCTGCTGTTAGAAATGTGGGCGAAGGAGTGGTTGCATCGATTGCTGCCACCCGTATTAAAAAAGGCAAGTTCACCTCATTTGATGATTTTTTAGCAAAAGTAGATGGAAATGTTTGCAACAAGAAAACTATCGAATCTTTAGTTAAAGCCGGAGCATTTGATTCTCTAGGTCATAGCCGACGTGGATTGATGGCAATTTATTTAGAAGCGTTAGATAGCGTGGTTGAATCAAAGCGAGCTGAAGCACTCGGACAATACGACTTGTTTGGTTCGACAACAGGTGATGAAGTCACTGGATTAGAGTTGAAGTACCCGATCGAAGAATGGGATAAAGCAACACTGCTTGCACATGAACGCGAAATGCTTGGACTTTACGTTTCAGATCACCCGTTGCTTGGAATCGAATCGACGTTGGCAGCGTTAGTGGATCGCCCGATCAGCGAAATATCAGGTGATGAAGTTGGTCATGATGACATTGTGACCATTGGCGGATTGGTAACATCAATTCAACGAAAAGTTACTAAGGCGGGCGCCTCTTGGGCAATCGTTACTATCGAAGATTTAGCTGGTGCAATTGATGTGATGTTTTTTTCAAGTACCTATTCACAACATGCAACTTCACTTTCAGAGGATGTAGTAGTAGTTGTGCGCGGTAGAGTTGACCGACGCGAAGACACACCGCGAATCATGGCTCTGGATTTATCACTTCCAGATTTATCCCAAGAACGTCGTGGCCCGCTGATAGTTTCACTTCCATTCGCCAGGTGCACTCCTCCGATTATTGATCGAATGAAAGAAGTTTTGCGCTCTCACCCAGGGGCTACCGAGGTCCACCTCAAGTTGGACAGCCCAACGAGTAGTACCGTCATGAAGATCGATGATGGCTTGCGGGTGAGCGTTTCTCCGAGTTTAAGCGCTGATCTAAAAGCATTATTGGGACCAGCTTGTTTGGTTTAGCAATCAATTGTTCCGACCTCCGACCGAATTGGTTCGGTAGAGTAAGCAGGTGAGTACAACAACAGATCGATTGATCCGCAAAATTGATCTGACTGGAAATCAAGATTTCAGTAGAGCCAATATTCGCAATTTATTGCCACGAGCCGAGATGGATATTGAGGCCGCTCTTGTGGTTGTGCAGCCGCTCTTAAAGCGAATTAAAAATGAGGGAGAAAAGGCAGTTATCGCGATTACCGCTGAAATTGACGGCGTAAAAATTCCGGAATTGCGAGTACCAGCACAAATAATTCAGAAGGCACTTGATGAATTAGACCCTAAAATCAAGGAAGCGTTAGTCGAAGCTATAAAGCGAATTGAAAAAGTGCACAATGACCAAAAACGTAATGAAAAGAAAACAGATGTCGTCCCGGGTGGTTATGTAGTTGAACGATGGATTCCAGTCGATCGCGTTGGACTGTATGTTCCCGGTGGCAAAGCCGTTTATCCAAGTAGTGTGATGATGAATGTGATTCCAGCAAAAATTGCCGGAGTCAAATCTTTTGCAGTTGCATCACCTCCGCAAAAAGATTTCGGTGGATATCCGCACCCAACAATTTTAGCAACCTGCGCACTTCTTGGAGTTGATGAAATTTATTCTGTTGGGGGAGCGCAAGCCATTGGAATGTTTGCATACGGCGCCGGGTGCGAAGCAGTTGACATTGTTACCGGTCCTGGAAATATTTATGTTGCTGCAGCAAAGAGAGCTTTACGAGGTCTGATTGGAATTGATTCGGAAGCTGGGCCAACTGAAATCGCGATTCTGGCTGACGAGTCGGCCGATGCAGAAAATGTGGCTGCAGATTTAATCAGTCAAGCCGAGCACGACACAATTGCGGCTGCAGTCTTAGTAACTACTAGCACTAAACTTGCCGATGAAGTTGAATTAGCACTTGCTTCACGAGTTAAAAAGACAAAACATAGTGCACGAATAAGTACGGCGCTCAATGGAATTCAATCTGCAATTGTGATTGTTGCAAACCTAGAAGACGGATTAGCGGTTGTAAATGCGTATGGAGCAGAACATCTAGAAATTCAAACGGTAGATGCAGTAAATGTTGCTAAGTTGATCCGCAATGCAGGTGCGGTTTTTATTGGACCTTTCACTCCAGTCTCCTTAGGCGATTACTCCGCAGGTTCAAATCACGTACTGCCTACCGGGGGATGTGCTTGCCATTCAAGTGGGTTGTCAGTTCAAACATTTTTGCGCGGAATTCATTTTGTTGAGTACAACGAGCAAGCATTTAAAGATATTGCCGAGAATGTAATTACTTTGGCAAATTCAGAGGATCTTCCAGCCCATGGCGAGGCGATGAGCGCTCGATTCACATCCAATGGTAAATCATGAGTAATTACGATTCCCCCCTAGATTGGCCGAACTGGTTGCCATTACGCGAAGATCTAAAGGATCAATCACCATACGGAGCTCCGCAGCTGCCGCTAGAAGTTAAGTTAAATACAAATGAGAATCCATTTTCTTTATCACCGGCCTTAGTAAAAAAACTTTCAGAGGCGATAGCTAATTCTGCAAAAGATTTTAATAGATATCCCGATAGAGATGCAATTGAACTGAGATCAGAGTTAGCGAAGTATTTAAGTTCGACCACTGGCGTCAATTTAAGTGTCGATCAAATCTGGGCTGCAAACGGAAGTAATGAAATTATCCAAACCCTTTTCTTGGCATTTGCTGGAGCAGGTGTAAATTCTCTTGGTTTCACACCTTCATATTCAATGCATGAAAATATCGCCAGAAGCACCGGAACAAATTGGATCACTGGAGAGCGTTTAAGTAATTTTAGTATAGATCTTTCATCTGCACTAAAAGAGATTTCAACTCAAAAACCTAAATTAGTTTTTATAACTACACCAAATAATCCAACTGGAACCAGTACGGCAATTTCTGATATCCGCAAAATTATTGAGGCGACTGCGCAAGTCGGAGGACTGACGATAATTGATGAAGCGTATGCAGAGTTCTCAGAGCAGCCTTCAACTATTGAACTTTTAAGTAAGTATTTGAATTTAGTGGTAATTCGTACGATGAGTAAGGCATTTTCATTCGCAGGTGTGAGGGTGGGGTATTTGGCCGCTGGTAAAGAAGTTGTTGACGCACTTCAATTAGTACGTTTGCCTTATCACTTGAGCACTCCAACCCAACTTCTAGCCAAAGTGGCACTTGAATTTCAAAGTGAATTACTAGCTGAAGTTGAGCAACTCAAAATTGAGCGGAATAAAGTGGTGGCGGAGTTGCAGAATCTTGGATTAACAGTTGTTCCCAGCTCTGCTAATTTCTTGCTTTTTTCGATCGATAACGAGAAGCAGGTTTGGCAAGAGTTGGTAAAGGTTGGGGTGTTGGTCCGGGACGTAGGGATCGCGGGACACCTACGGGTAACTATCGGAACTCCAAGTGAAAATGACCGCTTCTTAGCAGCACTTCGTGAGATTCTTAGAGTATTGAAAGGGGAAAAATGAGCCGCAAAGCGATCGTAAAACGGGCCACAAAAGAATCTTCAGTTCATGTTGAATTGGAGTTGGATGGCACTGGTGTAATTGAGATAGAAACTGGAGTTCCCTTTTTCGATCACATGCTAAATCAATTAGGTAAGCATGGTGGCTTTGACTTGAAAGTAATTACCAAAGGCGATGTTGAAGTTGATTCACATCACACCGTAGAAGATACATCTTTGGCACTTGGACAAGCGTTGCGTGAAGCACTCGGCGACAAAGTTGGCATCAGGAGGTTTGGTGATGCAACAGTCCCGCTAGATGAAGTTCTGGTTACCGCTGCAGTTGACCTTTCTGGAAGGCCCTACTTAGTCCACCGTCAACCTGAAATAGTTGAATTGATTGGAACTTACGACACCACTTTGACGCGTCATATTTGGGAGTCATTGGTTGCCGAAGCTCACATCGCTTTACATATCCGCGTCTTAGAAGGACGAAATGCCCATCACGTAATGGAAGCACAATTCAAAGCGGTTGCGCGTGCATTGCGCGATGCGGTCAGACTTGATGGCGTAGCTGGAGTTCCCTCAACCAAGGGCGTTCTTTGATAGCAATTTTGGATTATGGTTCTGGAAATATTAAATCTGCTCAGCGGGCTTTTTCAAGGCATGGTGCTCAAGTTGAAGTCACCAATGATTTTCAAAAATGCATTAATGCTGACGGCTTAGTCATTCCAGGGGTTGGCGCTTTCGCAACTTGTATGGAAGGTCTACTCAAGCATCGAGCAGATGCAATTATCGATGCTCGGATGACTAAGAATTTACAAACATTGGGTATTTGCGTAGGCGCACAAACTCTTTTTTCATTTGGTGATGAGCACGACGTAGTAACTCCAGGATTAGGGCAATGGAATGGGACCGTTACTAAATTGCAAGATCCAAAACTTCCACATATGGGTTGGAATTTGATTGACGTCGCACCAGAAAGCGCACTATTTGCTGGCGTAGAAAAAGAAAGATTTTATTTTGTGCACTCTTTTGCATCACAAAACTGGGAAGAAGATCCGCACTCACCATTGAAAAAAGCGAAAGTAAGTTGGAGCAATTACGGTGGAAAATTTATTGCTGCTGTTGAAAATGGTCCGCTTAGTGCTACGCAATTCCATCCTGAAAAATCTGGAGATGCCGGTGCTAAATTGATCGAAAATTGGTTAGCAAAATGCGCTTAATTCTTTTACCTGCTGTTGATGTTAAAGATGGCCAAGCAGTTCGCTTGGTGCAAGGAGCCCTTGAAAATGAAACAAAGTATGGAAACCCACTAGATGCAGCATTAGATTTTCAAAACGCTGGCGCGGAATGGATCCACCTTGTAGATCTTGATGCCGCTTTCGGAATTGGTAGTAACGCCGCGCTTCTGGCTGAGGTTGTTGGCGTGCTAGATGTGAAAGTTGAGCTCTCTGGTGGAATTCGCGACGACGAATCCCTTGAACGGGCATTGGCAACTGGATGTGCTCGGATAAACCTTGGCACTGCAGCGCTAGAGAATCCGGATTGGACTGCGCAAGTAATTGCTAAATATGGCGAGAGGATTGCGATAGGACTTGATGTTCGTGGACACACTCTTGCTGCACGTGGATGGACTACTGAAGGTGGAAATCTTTTCGAAACGATTGAAAGATTAGATCGTGATGGTTGTGCACGTTATGTGTTAACTGACGTAGCGAAAGATGGAACATTGATGGGGCCAAATATCAAATTATTAAGAGAAGTTGCAGCGGTGACTGATCGTCCCATTATTGCAAGTGGTGGAGTCTCATCACTTGCTGACCTTGAAGCACTTCGAGAATTAACGACAATAGGAGTCGAAGGAGCAATCGTTGGTAAGGCCCTATACGCAGGTGCATTTACTCTGGGTGAAGCGTTAGCGAAAGTTAGTCAATAGTGAATCCTTCGATCAGAATTATTCCGTGTTTAGATGTGACTGAAGGAAGAGTTGTAAAGGGTATTAATTTTACAAACCTGAAAGATGCCGGGGATCCAGTTGAGATGGCTCGGGTTTACGATCTCGAAGGTGCAGATGAATTAACTTTTCTTGAGATCAGTGCAAGTACCGGCAATCGGCAGACCACTTATGATGTTGTTGGTCGTACTGCTGAACAAGTTTTTATCCCATTAACTGTTGGTGGCGGGGTACGCACAGTGGCTGATGTTGATAAATTGTTGAGAGCCGGTGCAGATAAAATTTCAGTTAACACCGCAGCTATTGAAAGACCTGAACTGTTAAGTGAGATTAATCAACATTTTGGAGCTCAAGTATTAGTTTTATCAGTAGATGCAAGACGAGGTGCAACTGCAAGCAGTTTTGAACTTACAACTCACGGAGGAACACGGGGCACCGGGATTGACGCAATTGAATGGGTTAAGCAAGCTTGCGATTTGGGCGTAGGAGAAATTTTACTTAACTCAATGGATGCTGATGGCACGCGAGCGGGCTATGACTTAGAGATGATCCAACTTCTACGACCACATATTTCCACCCCAATGATTGCCAGTGGTGGCGCAGGCGCGCTTGAAGATTTTTCACGGGCGATTGATGCTGGTGCAGATGCACTTCTGGCGGCGAGCGTTTTTCACTTTGGGGTCTATCGGATTTCACAGGTCAAGGATTTCTTACGCTCTGCTGGATATCTGATCCGATGAAGGGCAAATGCGGGAATGGCCTCAGATGGGGGAGAATAGCCAGATGAAAATCTCCGCTGATTTAGCGAAATTACTTGATCGCGAAAATGGCCTTGTGGCGGTTGTAGTTCAAGAGGATGAAAGCAATGAAGTTTTGATGCTCGCATGGATGAATCGTGAGGCTCTTGAAAAAACATTAGAAAGTCACAAAGCAACTTATTGGAGCAGAAGTAGAAATGAATTATGGGTTAAAGGCGCAACATCTGGGAATACGCAAGAAGTTGTTTCCGCATCAGTAGATTGTGACGGCGATGCAATATTGCTTCGGGTGCATCAAAAAGGCGTCGCATGCCATACCGGAACCCACTCATGTTTCTCAAATGAGATTGAGATTTCAGAATGAGAGTAGAAGAGTTTCGTGAACTTGCTAAAAAAAATAATGTTATTCCAGTAACGCGCAAACTTTTAGCCGATGGCGAAACAGCGTTATCTTTATATCGGAAGTTAGCTCAAGAACGGCCTGGCACTTTTTTACTTGAATCTGCTGAGAATGGAAAGATTTGGTCAAGATATTCATTCATTGGCGTTAATAGTCAAGCAACGCTAACTGAAGAACACGGATTAGCAGTATGGAAAGGAAGCAAACCTGCCGGTGCACCAGAAGGTATAGATCCGCTAGAGGCATTGCGGATCACAACTTCTCATCTAAAAAGTGCGGAGATTTCTGGACTGCCTCCGCTGGCGAGTGGATTAGTTGGTTACCTTGGTTATGACGCGGTCAGAAGGATGGAGAAGTTACCGAATTTAGCCAAAGATGATCTTCATCTTCCAGAGATGGCTTTCCAATTAATTTCCGATTTAGCGGTATTTGACCATTCTGATGGAACAGTCTTACTTGTTGCAAATGCTATTAATTGGGATGGTACGAGTGAACGAGTTGATCAAGCTTGGGAAAATGCAGTAGAGCGCATTGAGAAAATGCATGAAGATCTTTTGGCGCCATTGGCAGGACAAGTAGACGTTGTCGGTGAAAAAAGTAAGGCTGATTTTACTCGCGCCACATCATCAGCAGATTTTAGAAAAAATGTAGAGTTAATAAAAGAAGAAATCAGATCTGGTGAAGCATTCCAAGTCGTGCTTTCGCAACGTTTTTCCACCCCTTGCGAGGCAAGTTCGATTGATGTTTATCGAATGTTGCGTTTGCATAATCCAAGTCCATATATGTACCTGATCAGATTTCATGATGGTGTAGATATCGTCGGTTCAAGTCCAGAGGCTTTGATAAAAATCTCAGATCGTAAAGCCATGATTCATCCAATTGCCGGCACTAGACACAGAGGCATTACGGCGGAAGAAGATATCGAAATTGGTAATGAGTTGATCGCGGACCCTAAAGAACGTGCCGAACATTTAATGCTGGTCGATTTAGGACGCAATGATTTAGGCCGCGTATGCAAAGCCGGCTCTGTAGAGGTAATTGAATTCATGAATGTCGAACGTTATTCGCATGTCATGCACATTGTTTCAACAGTAACTGGCGAATTAAATAATGAGATATCTGTAGTTGACGCCCTTGCAGCGGTATTTCCAGCGGGAACTTTGTCAGGCGCTCCGAAACCCCGCGCTATGGAAATTATTGAAAAATTAGAACCTACTAGGCGGGGTTTGTATGGCGGATGCATCGGTTACTTTGACTTCAACGGCAATCTTGATACCGCAATCGCAATTCGCACCGCACTTATCAGAGATGGAATTGCATATGTACAAGCAGGTGCTGGAATTGTGGCAGATTCAATTCCAGAAAGTGAAGATAATGAGTGTTTGAGTAAGGCTGCGGCTGTATTGGGCGCTATTGCTGCTGCAAAGAATTTAGTTATATAAATTGAATAAATTGAAAGCGATGCGATCCTTTTTCAAAGGTTTTTTCAGATTTCTGCGTAAAAGTGGTTCAAAAAAGCTTCCGGCTAAATACGAGCGCTCCGTTCAAGACCCTTGGCGCGCTTTGGATAAAGGGGTGGATCCAACCCTCTAGAATTAAGCCAAGGCAGCCAAGTTACCGAGCCGCAACTGAGTAAGCAGAAGGAGCCAAATGGATAACAATCATGGTCATACAGTCGCTGCCTGGGTGACAACTATTTTGGCAATCCTCGGCTCAACTGTGGCAAGCGTGGCTTTTGTTGTAGCAGATGTAAATGTTGCAATTATTGGAATTATTGTGACCGTTGCATCCCCTTTTGTCGGCTTAGTTCTTCGTCAACTGGGATATGGTCAGAAAGCTAAACGGTAAAATTTTGAACGTCCTAGACCAAATAATCCAAGGTGTAAGAGAAGATTTAGCAGAACGTAAAAAGTTAGTTGAATTAAATGAATTAGTTGCAAAGATATCTGAGGTCAATCCAGTAATAGATGTACTTCCATCACTTCAAAGTTCTAACTTATCTGTGATTGCCGAAGTAAAGCGATCATCTCCAAGTAAAGGCGCACTTGCGCAAATATCGGATCCTGCAGCTCTAGCACTTAGCTATCAAACAGGTGGAGCTACTGCGGTGAGTGTCTTGACTGAAAGCCGCAAATTCGGTGGCTCACTTGCAGATTTAGCAGCCGTTAGATCAGCAATCAATATTCCAATTTTACGTAAAGATTTTACGGTTGATGAATATCAAATATTTGAAGCAAGGGCTTATGGTGCCGATATTATTTTGTTGATCGTTGCAGCATTATCTGATCTGCAACTCAGTGAATTCTTCGCAATTTCAAAATCACTTGGAATGCAAGTGTTAGTTGAAACTCACACTCTTGAAGAGGTAGAAAGGGCGTTATCCCTTGACCCAGAAATCATTGGGGTAAATGCTCGTGATTTAACCACTTTAAAAATAGATCTAGGCGCCTTTGATAAATTAGCCTTGGCGATCCCTGAAGGAGTAGTAAAAGTAGCCGAATCAGGAATAAGTTCGCTAGCTGATGTAATTTCCTATCGCAAAAGTGGCGCCGAGGCGATCTTGGTGGGAGAAGCCCTTGTTAAAGATGGAGACCCAGCCCAGATGATCCGAGATTTTATAAATCGCGCCGATACCCCGAATATCTCTAAGGTATAGCCATGACTACTACAGCCGATACCGCCAACTTAACTGGGGAGAAGCCTGTCTTCGCAACAGGTCATTTTGGCGAATATGGCGGCCGGTTTGTACCGGAAGCTTTAGTTGCAGCGCTTGATGACCTTGCAAAAATGCATATCCAAACCCAATCTGATCCAACATTCATAGCTGAACTAGATGAGCTGCACCGTACTTATTCAGGTAGGCCAAGCATCATCACGGAAGCAAAAAGATTCGCTTGCTATGCCGGTGGGGCAAGGATTATTTTAAAAAGAGAAGATTTAAATCACACCGGTTCACACAAAATAAATAATGTGTTAGGTCAGGCTCTTTTAACTAAACGAATGGGTAAGAGTCGCGTTATCGCAGAAACTGGTGCGGGGCAGCATGGAGTTGCAACTGCAACGGCGGCTGCACTTATGGGTCTTGATTGTGTTGTTTACATGGGTGAAGAAGACACCAAGCGTCAATCTTTAAATGTTGCCCGAATGAGATTGCTAGGAGCAGAAGTAGTGCCTGTTACTTCAGGTTCACGCACGCTAAAGGATGCAATAAATGAAGCGATGCGGGATTGGGTAACAAATGTTGCAGATACGCATTACATTTTAGGAACAGTTGCGGGACCACATCCGTTTCCAACCATGGTTCGAGATTTCCACCGAATCATCGGTGATGAAGCGAGGGCTCAGGTACTTGAACTAACCGGAAAACTTCCAGATGCAGTACTTGCTTGTGTGGGCGGTGGCTCAAATGCAATTGGAATATTTTTCCCATTCATTGAAGATACATCCGTCAGGTTAATTGGGCTTGAAGCAGGTGGCGATGGAATTGAGACCGGCCGTCATGCAAGTGCGATTAGCGGTGGCAGACCTGGCGTATTACATGGCGCACGTTCTTACATGCTTCAAGATAAAGATGGACAAACCCGTGAATCTCATTCAATTTCAGCCGGCCTTGATTATCCGGGTGTAGGTCCAGAGCATTCATACTTACATGACATCGGGAGAGCGGAGTATCGCCCAATTACCGATAAAGAAGCGATGGAGGCGTTCTCGCTTCTTTCTCGAACTGAGGGAATTATTCCAGCGATTGAAACCGCACATGCTTTAGCGGGTGCAATGAAAGTTGGTAATGAGTTAGGCCCAAATGCGACCCTATTAATAAATTTAAGTGGACGTGGTGATAAGGATGTTGAGACTGCAGCTAATTATTTTGCAGATTTGAAATCGTAATGACCCATCTAGCAGAACGGCTTGCAGAGTTAAAAAGCGAAAATAGAGCTGCATTTATTGCTTACCTTCCAGCTGGATTTCCTACCGTAGAAAAAAGCAAGGCAGCAATTGAAGTATTAGTAAAAAATGGCGTCGATATTGTTGAAATCGGCTTTCCTTACAGCGACCCAATAATGGACGGTCCGATTATTCAAGAAGCGGCAGATATAGCGTTGGCAAACGGTACAGGTGCCAGCGAAGTTCTAGAAATTTTAGGATTCACAACGAATTTAAAAGTTCCTGCTGTTGTGATGACTTACTGGAATCCAATTGAACAATATGGAATTTCTAAATTTGCAGATGCGATTAAATCTGCCAATGGTTCTGGCGTCATTACACCAGATCTTTCTCTCGAAGAAGCCAATCCTTGGATCAGAGAAAGTGATCGAGCCGGCATCAATAACATTTTTGTTGCTGCACCGAGTTCAGTGCCTGAACGGTTAAGCCAAGTTGCTTCAGCATGTTCTGGATTTGTTTATGCAGCAAGTTTAATGGGAGTAACTGGGACCAGAACGAGTGTTTCATCATCGGCAAAAGAATTAGTCGCGCGGATTCGCAAATCGGTACAAACTCCGGTGTGCGTTGGTTTGGGTGTTTCGACTCCAGAGCAAGCAAAAGAAGTCGCAACTTATGCTGATGGGGTAATAGTTGGATCAGCTTTAATTAAAGTTCTACTTGAAAATTCAGATTTTGAAAAAGGCTTGGAAGAATTAGCCACTTTGACGAAAAGTTTGGCTGATGGAATAAGACAAGCGCGATGAATCTAGCAAGGTTTATTACACCGACCCGACTCAATTGGTTTGGATTATTAGTTCGTTTAACTCTTGGCGGTGTCATTCTTGTCGCCGGTGCATTAAAGGTCACCAGCCCTTATAAAGCCGCTGCTGCCATGCGGGCATATGAACTTTTGCCTATTAGTGTTGCAAATCTATTTGGATACGCACTTCCATGGTTTGAAGTAGGTTTGGGAGCGTTATTAATTTTAGGAGTCGCAACTCGGCTATCAGCTTTTTTTGCAGGATCGCTAATGTTTATTTTTATTTTGGCGATCTCTTCAGCCTGGGCGCGTGGCTTGTCTATTGATTGTGGATGTTTTGGCGGCGGCGGTCAGGTAGCCCCCGGAGAAACTAAGTATTTGCAAGAAATATTACGTGATTTCGGACTTACCCTTTTGGCGGTTTATTTATATTGGCGACCACATACCAAGTGGGCTTTAGAGGCGGGGTCAAGGTAGGATTTGAGAATGGTCGATAACAAGGGCAAATCTTCAGGAGATCCAATAACAAGATGGTTAGTTATTGGCATGGTTGCGTTAGTTGTTGTCGTAGGGGCAGGCATTTCTATCTTTAATAATACGAGCAAGAAAACAGCAGTACTTCCAACTGCCGCCTCAGTAAAAGATGGCTATGGAATTGTTTTTAATGGAGACTTAAAACCTGTAATTGATATCTGGGAAGATTTTCAATGCCCAAGTTGCAAAGCATTTGAGGGAACAAATGGTGACGCATTAAGGGCTCTTGTTGTCGAGAAGAAAGCAAAAATTGTTTTCCATCCACTTTCATTTTTAGGTCCAGAATCAGTTTACGCAGCGAATGGGGCAGCGTGTGCTGCGGACCAAGGGAAATTCCTTGAGTACCACGCATTAATGTATAAAAATCAACCAGCTGAAAATTCTGGAGCCTGGAGCAATGAAGGTGTTATCGCCACTGCAGCTGCAGCAGGTGTCACAGGTCCAGAATTTGAAGCATGTGTAAATAAAGGCAAGTATGCCGGCTGGGTTGGAAATGTTGGTAGCGAAGGTTCAAAACAAAATATAAATTCCACTCCAACAGTTTTTATAAATGGAAAAGAAGTTGATCGCGCTAGCGGTGCTTACTATTCTGCTCCAGAGTTTATGAAATTATTAGTCGCAGCTGGCATAAAGTAAAAGTCCAGTGAGTAATTGGGCTGCGATTCCCTCGCCCAATTTGTCTGCAGTCAGCATTGGACCTTTAACTTTACATTTTTATGCACTTTGCATAATCGCTGGAATAGTTATTGCGGTTCGAGTTGGTGATAAGCGATTTGTAAATCGTGGTGGAGATCTTGGTGATGTAGCTACAGTTGCTTTCTGGTCAGTACCCGCTGGAATTATTGGCGGGCGGATTTATCATGTGATTACATCTTGGGGCACTTTCTCTTCCCCTTTAGACGCAATAGCAATATGGCGTGGTGGATTAGGAATCTGGGGCGCAATTTCACTTGGCACTGTTGGGGCTTGGGTGGGATTTAGATCTCTATTAAAAAGTAAGCCACAACTACCAACTTTTGGAGTATTTCTTGATGCGCTGGCTCCCGGAGTATTACTTGCCCAAGCAGTTGGAAGATGGGGCAATTGGTTCAATATAGAGTTATTTGGAAAACCATTAAATGCCCCATGGGCTTTGCAAGTTCCAATTGCCAGTCGACCAAACGGATACGCAGCCTTTACAACATTTCACCCAACTTTTTTATATGAATCACTTTGGTGTGTGGCTGTGGCCATACTTTTGATCATGGCTGACAAGGCTGGATTTTTTGGAAGAGCTAAAGCAGGCACTTTGTTCATCGCATATGTGGCTTTGTACACCCTTGGGAGAGGGTTGATCGAAGTATTGCGGATTGATTCGAGTGCGCATGTTTTAGGGATGCGGCTAAACTTTTGGAGTTCGCTTGTGATCTTTGTTGGATTTAGCGCATGGTTTGTGGCGCGAAAAGTAAGCCAAAAGAGATAATCTAGCCTCATGCCTCTTAAAGATGTTTACATCAGAAATTTAGAGCACCGCACTCACCGTTCTGGATGGTTGCGAGCTGCGGTTTTGGGCGTAAATGATGGGTTGGTTTCTACTGCGAGTTTGGTGATTGGCGTAGCAGCGGCCCAGGCTGGAACAAATGCAATTGTTACTGCAGGATTTGCAGGTATCGCAGCTGGTGCTATGTCTATGGCTGCTGGCGAATATGTCTCTGTTAGTTCACAAACTGATATTGAAGACGCCGATCGCAAAATTGAGGCGGATCACTTAGCTATAGATCCAGATGGCGAACTCGAAGAGTTAGCCGAAATTTATGTTGCACGGGGATTGTCAAAAGAGTTAGCGTTGCAAGTTGCCAAAGAGATGCATGATCATGATGCGCTAGCGGCACACCTAAGAGATGAGCTTGGTCAACATCACAAAACCAGGGCTCGTCCTACGCAAGCAGCGATAGCCTCGGCAGCAGCATTCACATTGGGTGGATTAATTCCAATGCTGGGAATGTTCGCTCCAACTCCAAACGGGCGAACAACAACAATTGTGGCGATCACATTGTTGGGCCTGATCGCGGCCGGAATCGCTGGGGCAAAAATTGCTGGAACAGGGGCTTTGCGTCCAACCGTGCGCATTTTGCTCGGGGGATCACTAGCAATGGCGGTTACTGCTGGAATTGGGCAATTGGTCCATACAACTATCTTGTAAGGCTTGTTAAATTTTTGAGTTCTCAAGCCGGAGATTTTTCGGTTATGATTGCGGTCTCGGGCCAGCGCTGTCCCGCTTCTAAAGAAATTACTTACTAGTCTAGAAGGACAGGCGCAAATTTAATGGCAAGCATGAAAAGCAAATTCTCAAATTTCCCACCAGCTTCTGGGTTATACAACCCTGAAAATGAGCGGGATTCTTGCGGCGTTGCGATGGTGGCTACCCTCACCGGGAAAGCCACTCATGAAATTGTGGCGCAAGGGTTAACGGCGCTGCGGAACCTAGAGCATCGCGGTGCATCTGGTGCTGAAACAGATAGCGGCGATGGTGCTGGAATTCTAATTAAAATTCCGGATTTATTTTTACGTGCCGTAACTGATTTTGATTTACCAAAAGTTGGCTCATATGCCGCCGGTATCGCATTCTTAGCATCTGATGCGCCGATAGCGCGGATTGAGGCGATTGCTCAAGAAGAGGGATTAAAAGTTCTTGGGTGGCGTGATGTTCCAGTAAATTCTTCCATTCTCGGCAAAACGGCAAAATCAGTAATGCCAATTTTCAAGCAACTCTTTGTTTCAGGTTTAAAAAATGAAAGTGAATTAGTTCTGGAACGACTTGCATTTGCACTTCGCAAAAGAGCTGAACATGAGCTAGCTGTTTATTTTCCATCTCTATCTTCTCGGACACTTGTATATAAAGGCATGCTTACAACTGGACAGTTAGAAGAATTCTTCCCAGATCTCTCTGATGAGCGCTTACATTCACCACTTGCTTTGGTGCACTCACGCTTTTCGACAAACACATTTCCTTCATGGCCACTTGCACATCCATATCGTTACATCGCGCATAATGGCGAAATCAATACAGTTAAAGGAAATCGAAATTGGATGAAGGCACGCGAAAGTTTGCTAGAAAGTGATCTAATTCCTGGTGATTTAAAACGGTTATTCCCAATTGTTGCCGAAGGTGGATCTGACTCGGCTTCATTTGATGAAGTACTTGAACTGTTGTATTTAGGTGGTCGTTCGTTGCCACATGCGATGCTGATGATGATTCCTGAAGCATGGGAAAACAACACAAATATCTCGCAATTAAGACGGGATTTTTACTCTTTCCATTCCGCTCTAATGGAGCCATGGGATGGACCTGCCTGCGTTACTTTTACTGATGGAAACCAAATTGGCGCTGTCTTAGATCGTAATGGATTGCGTCCATCTAGATATTGGGTCACAAAGGATGGATTAGTTGTACTAGCCAGTGAAGTTGGCGTATTAGATTTTAAACCAGAGGATGTTGTACGTAAAGGCAGATTGCAACCTGGTCGGATGTTCCTGGTAGATATCGAGCAAGGTCGAATTGTTGAAGATGAAGAGATTAAGGATGGCCTAGCAAACGCTGCTCCGTATGGAGAATGGTTACAAGCTGGGATGGTGCGGTTAGAAGATTTGCCAGCACGTGAACATATTATTTATCCACACTCATCCGTGGTAAGAAGACAACGTGCATTCGGTTTTACCGAAGAAGAGTTGCGAATAATTTTGGCGCCAATGGCAAAATCCGGACTTGAGCCGCTTGGATCAATGGGTTCTGATACTCCAATAGCTGTTTTGTCTAAACGACCAAGATTGCTCTTTGATTATTTTGCGCAAATTTTCGCTCAGGTGACAAACCCTCCACTTGATGCGATCCGTGAAGAATTAGTTACCAGCTTAGGTGCTTCACTTGGTCCTGAGCAAAATCTTTTAGATCCAACAGCTGCTTCCTGCCGCCAGATCCAACTGCCATTTCCAGTTATAGATAATGACGAGTTGGCAAAAATTATTCACGTAAATGCGGATGGAAACCAAGCAGGATTTGCGTCTCATATTGTGCGTGGATTGTTTCAAGTTTCAGAGGGTGGGGAAGGATTACGTGCCCGAATCGAAGAGATTAGACGTGAAGTCAGTGATGCAATAAAAGATGGTGCACACATTATTGTCCTCTCAGATCGCGATGGAGATTCTGAGAATGCACCTATTCCTTCGTTGCTTTTAACTTCAGCGATTCACCATCATTTAATTCGCGAAAAATCGCGAACCCAAGTTGGATTAGTAATTGAAGCTGGGGATGTACGCGAAGTCCACCATGTTGCACTTTTGATTGGATATGGAGCAGCAGCGGTTAATCCATACCTTGCCATGGAAAGCGTTGAAGATCTTGTACATCAAGGCGTAATTACCGGAACCACTCCAGAAAAAGCTGTACGCAATTTAATCAAGGCCCTCGGCAAGGGAGTCTTGAAAGTTATGTCAAAGATGGGAATCTCAACAATTGCCTCATATACCGGGGCTCAAGTTTTTGAAGCAGTCGGCTTGTCTCATCAATTAATTGATGAGTATTTCTCCGGAACTACCTCACGCCTTGGTGGAATAGATCTTGAGACTGTCGCTGATGAGGCGATCGCACGTCATCACATTGCTTATCCACCGGGTGGTGAAATTCCTGGCTCTAAAAAACTTTTGACTGGCGGTGAGTATCAATGGAGACGAGATGGAGAACCACATCTTTTCGATCCAGAAACTGTGTTCTTGTTGCAACATTCAACCCGAAATAAACAGTATGAACTGTTCAAGAAATATACAACGAAAGTTGATGTGCGTACTAAAGATTTAATGACTTTACGCGGGCTGTTTACTTTTAAGAGTTCAAACAAAGCCGCTATCTCAATTGATGAGGTAGAACCAATTTCAGAGATTGTAAAGCGGTTTTCAACGGGCGCCATGTCTTACGGATCCATCTCTCAAGAGGCGCATGAAACTCTAGCCATCGCGATGAATAGATTAGGCGGAAAATCTAACACTGGCGAAGGTGGGGAAGACCCAGAGCGTTACCTGAAGATCGCAAATGGTGATTCAAAGAGATCTGCAATTAAGCAGGTTGCAAGTGGACGATTTGGCGTGACAAGTGAATACCTTGTTAACGCTGATGATATTCAGATCAAGATGGCACAAGGTGCTAAACCGGGTGAGGGTGGTCAGCTACCTGGCCAAAAGGTTTATCCATGGATTGCAAAAACTAGATATTCAACTCCTGGAGTTGGATTGATTTCACCTCCACCTCACCATGACATTTACTCCATTGAAGATTTAGCCCAATTAATTCACGATTTAAAAAATGCTAATGACAAAGCACGAATTCACGTAAAATTAGTTGCTGAAGTTGGCGTAGGAACTGTTGCTGCTGGAGTTAGCAAAGCTCATGCCGACGTAGTCTTAATCTCTGGCCATGATGGTGGAACCGGAGCATCTCCGCTTACTTCCTTGAAGCATGCTGGAGCTCCGTGGGAGTTAGGGCTTGCTGAAACGCAACAAACTTTGATGTTAAATGGTTTACGCGATCGAATTGTGGTTCAGGCAGATGGACAACTTAAAACTGGACGCGATGTTGTGATTGCCGCATTGCTTGGTGCTGAAGAGTATGGCTTTGCAACTGCTCCGCTAGTTGTTT
>RGZI01000030.1 GCA_010031635.1 Actinomycetota bacterium | reverse complement strand
GCCAATCTTTATCTGCAAACTTTGCACAGTACCGATGGAATGACAGTTCAAATTTTCAGAAACGCTTAGTACTTGTGGTGCGTTACTTGCGGAAATTGCGCCGGCACTAGGTGCTGGTATCGGGCGTTCTGAATCTGCCACTCTTTCATCACCTGGAATCTTTAAATCTGTCGTCACACCAACAATCGGTGTATCACCACTTTTAGCTGTCATTGTTAAGCTTTGGATACAAGCAACAGCTGCGCCAGGATTAGTTGCACAGGAAGTAAGCGTGTGGCGTACGGGTGCTCCATAAATTACTTTTGGGCCGTGTGGATCGACGGCGATTGCTTGAGTTGGAAAAAAGAGAGAAGTGAATAAAAAGATTGAAATTACAAGCGCTAATTTGCGCATAAAAATCAACCTCTCAACGGTCTTAGCACTTAACGATCGCCATAAGGATACACATTAGTAGAGGTACCCCTATCGTTTTAATAAAAAGGCAAGAGCTTTTTTGAGTTGTTCCATCACAATAATCTCTTGGCCAGCCTCGAGCGAGTCTGGGCTAAGCCAAATCATTTTGCGAGAATCGTGGACTACCTCAACTATCGGATCAAGATTTTGTAACCTATCTATTACTTCGAGGGCCACTTCTTCGGGGAGTTCAATTGCAACTCGCGGGGTGGGCTGGCCTGCTTCATTGATATTCTCGCGAGAAACTTTGATGACACTGATTGTACTTAACTCATCTACCCATAGCTTTACAACTTTACTCCAATTATTCCACTCTTCTTCATGGTCTTTCGCGACATAAATCTCAATTGCTGTAACTAAGCCGGCAATTTCTTCCTTGCTTGCTTTGAATGCGCGACCCAATCTTTGGAATGGTGCACCATTTGCACGCACAGCTTCAATAAATTCGCTCGATCCGACAATTAGGCCACTTGATTGAGGACCCCTTAGAGCCTTTCCACCACTAAAAATTACCAGATCTGCACCATGGTCTCTTGTAAAATTCCAGAAATTTGAAAGTGGCGGTAATTGGGCAGCAGCATCTACTATCACAGGAATGCCATGCTGCTTTGCAATCTTGATTGTCTTTTCAAGGGATAAAACAGGCGCTGCCAAATGCGATCCAGCACAATAAAAAATTGCGGAGGTATTTTGATTGATACCTGCCTCGAGTTGATACTCAAAAGTTTGAATCGCGTCCCCTACACTTACGATTTTGGAGCCGGCAAGGCGAATTGCTGCATCATATGGAATGCGGTGTCCAGTAAACATCAAGACTTCTGATTCTTTGGCATTCCCATCAATAATTTTTTGAATCTCTACTAAATCACCGCGATTGCGAGTTGCAAGAACTGAGAGCACAATTCCTGCGGCTGCACCGGTGGTTATATATGCAGCTTCATTATTAGTCATTTTGGCAATTTTCTCACCTGCTTTTTGCTGTAACTCGTGAAGTGAGATAAATGATTTAGCCGCACTGTTCATAGCAGCAAGTACTTGTGCTGACATTAATGAGCCACCAAGAGCTGTATAACATGCGGCTGCGTTGATCCGCGAAGTAATACCTAACGACTTATAGAAATCCATAACTCCTCCTTGTTGGGTTCAGATCATCGAAGCGGATTAAATGCTTTCGGAATCTCACGCTTTCCAGTAATTAAATCTGCTAATAATTTTGCACTTACAGGAGCAAGAGTGATTCCCCACATCCCGTGCCCTGAATTTACATAGATTCCCTCTGTGCGGGTACCCCCAAGCAGCGGCTTGCCATCTCCTGAGAGCGGACGAGCTCCAGACCAGAACTCTGAGACAGAACTCCAATCCGCTTGTGGAATTACATTTTGTGCAATTTGTTGCAATCTATTTTGACGTTTTGGATCACGGGGGATTTCGACGTCACCCATCTGCATGAAAGTCGAAATTCGAAGTCGGTTACCATAATTAGTTGTCGCGAGATGTGCTTCGGGGAAGTAGAGCATCCCTTGAGTTTGGTGTGGCACGTCGACTGCCATGCTGTACCCGATTCCGGCAACAACCGGCATCCGTACTCCATGATCAGCGGTGAGTCGGTTGAGCCAAGCACCTGTTGCGATCACAACAGCGTCAAATGTTTCACTTTTCCCATTTTCAAGAAGTACTTGCGTTTTGCCAGAAACGTGGACAACATTTTTTACCTTGGATTTACTTTTAATTTCAACATCTAAAAGTTGAAGAGATGCTACAAGATTTGATACTAATTTAGGTGGATTTACAAATGACTGATTATTCAGTTGTAAACCAAAATCGTAATGTTCTTCAACTAATGGCTCTCGTTTTCGTAATTCAACTCCATCTAGCATTTCAAGATCCATTGTCATAGAGGTCTTGCTAATTCTTTGAAATTCAGCAATCATAGAATTAGCCGATACTCGTGATGAGAAAGCAGATGTAAATGGGGCGATGGTGCGAGTTGTATCAACTCCATGGGATTCCAGATACGCAAATTCATTGAATGTACTTTTACCTAGTTGGAACATTTCATTAGCAGACATCAAATGTCTTTTTTTCGTTGAATTTCGCATGAAATGTGCAAGGAAACGAATCAGATTGGCATCCAATGTGTTTGGGGCAGTTATCGGCGAACTTTTCTTGAAGAAACTTTTCATTGCATATTTGAGATTACCGGGTTCGGAAAGTGGCACAGATTTTATTGGAAGGATTTGGCCGGCATTCCCCCAAGAGGCACCATTTGCTGGCTTCTCCATTTCGAAGACAGATACTTGAGCGCCTCTTTCGCGCAGGTACCAAGCGGTTGTAAGACCAATCGTTCCTGCTCCTATTACCGCTACATGCATCTTTCCGCCTGAGTTAAAACTTGGTGTTCTTTAAGAATGCAACAAGCCGCTCATTGTTGGAATTTTTAAACACCTCATCGGGAGTTCCTTCAACGCCAATGACACCTTCATTCATGAAGATCACTTTTTTAGATACCTCATAAGCAAAGCGCATTTCATGAGTAACAATTAACATGGTCATTCCATCACCTGCAAGAGCTTTTATTACATCAAGAACTTCATTGATCAACTCTGGATCAAGTGCCGAAGTGACCTCATCAAAAAGCATTATCAATGGATTCATAGCGATGGCCCTGGCAATCGCCACTCTTTGTTGTTGTCCACCCGAGAGTTGACCCGGGAATGAATCTCCCCGATCGGGAAGACCAACTCTTTCTAACCAGTGATTGGCTATTTCTAATGCTTCTACATTTGATTTCTTCTGTACTTTTTTTAAAGAGAGAGTGATGTTTTGCAAAGCGGTTAAATGTGGGAAAAGATTAAAAGATTGGAAAACCATTCCAGTAAGGGCACGATCTTTTGTGATTTCGCGATTACTTATTCGCGTTCGCTTACCATTGGTTTCGGTATAGCCAATAGCTTTATCAGCTATTTTGACTGTACCGCCATGAAACTCCTCTAACAGATTTACGCATCTCAATAATGTGGTTTTGCCAGACCCACTTGAGCCAATAATCGAGACAGCCTCGCCTTTATTTAGTGTCAGATCCACACCTTTGAGAACCTGATTATCTCCGTAAGACTTTTGAAGGTTGGAAATCTCTAGAACTCTCTCGCTCATACTGCCTCCTTAATCGATTATTTGATTGCGATTTTCTTTTCTATATATTTGCCAAACCGTTCAATTGAGAATCCGATGCAGAAGTAAATTAAGGCACATACTGCATAAAATTTCATCGTTAGGAAGTTACGAGCGATGATTTGCTGCGTAACAAGAGTAATCTCTACAACACCAATGATCGATACAAGAGTCGACCCCTTGACGGTTTCTATAACGGTGTTAATCCATGTTGGTAATATCTGACGCAACGCTTGTGGCATTAATACTGATATGAATGTTTGTGAGAACGTCAAACCAAGCGCTAAGGAAGCTTCCCGCTGGCCTGAATGGATATTTTGTAAGGCCCCACGGGTCATTTCCGCAACATGCGCTGCCGAAAAAACTCCGAGAGCTAGAACTCCGGCTTGAAATGGATCTAAATTGATTCCCCAAATTGTCAGTACGTAGAAAAATGCTAAAATAAGAACCAAGACCGGAATTCCACGGATTATGTCAACATAGATTCGAGCAAGAGTTCTGATTACAATATTGCCGTAAGTTAATCCAAGACCAATTACAACTCCTAGAACCGTTCCCATGATGACTGCAAGTGCTGAAACAGAGAGCGCGACTCCTATGCCAACAGCGAAATCATCAATACTGATCCAAAGTTCATGCCAAAATCCAGTATTTAAATTCATCATTTTGTTCCCCCTACTTTGGAATCGCTACGCGTTTTTCAACGCGCCGTAGTAGGAAGGCAATAAAAAAACAGGTGATTACGTAGATAACAGTTGCAGAGGACCATGCTTCAATTGTTTTGAAAGTTTCAAGATTAATTCGCCTCGTTTGGAAAGTTAACTCTGGAATAGCAATGACTGCGGCAATCGAGGCATCCTTAAAAAGTGAAATATAATTATTACTTAACGCCGGCATGACCGAACGAATTAAAAGTGGAATCTTTATGTAAATATTTACCTTGATGTTTGACATACCAAGAGCTAATCCAGCTTCAGTAATTCCCTTGGGCATTGCTATTAAACCACCCCGGAAGACCTCTGCTATATATGCGCCGGCATAAATAGTTAAGGCAAAGACAAATGATTCAATTTCACCAAAAACCAAGCCAGCGTCAGGAAGCCCAAAGTAGATAAAAAGAACAATAATCATTAACGGTATATTGCGAATTGCCGTCACATAAGTTTGTGCACTTCGCCTGATTAAGCCGTGTTTTGAAATCAGAGCGAAGGCTACGAATAGACCAATTACAGTCCCGGCAAGTACTGAGGCAAATGCCATGTAAATGTCGAGCCAAAGTCCATAAAGAAGGTTATCAACGTTACGCCAAATGACGTCCCAATTATATTGATAATCCTTCAACTCGTAGCCTTTCTCTTTTTATTCAATTTAGTACTGGGGATTAACGAGGGTATCCAATTTTTGGTTCAGGTAGTTTTACCCCAAACCACTTCTGAAATGATTTTTGATAAGTGGCAAATTCAACGCCGCTCATGGCCTCATTTAGAACTTGGTTTACAAAGTTAAGCCAAACTTGATCTCCTTGTTGAACAGCACAAGAGTAAGTTTGTGGCCACCATCCATATCCGGAATCCAAGTATTTAGTTGGATTTTGTGCAATGTACCAACTAACAGATGATTGATCAGTTGCAGCTGCATCGGCACGCTTGGAGTCGATTGCACTATAAATCAATGGAACATCTGCATATTGCTGGACAGTAGCTTTTGGCAACGCGGCATGAACCATATCTGCTGCGTTTACGTTTTGAAGTACTGAGATCTTAGCTTTGCTTCCAGCTTTTAGAAGTTCAGCAAAAGTCTTGTACTTGCCACCCTTAGCTAGAAGTAGGCCAACGCCTTCGCGGTAGTAAGGGCTTGAGAATGCTACAGATTGAGCGCGAAGTGGTGTTACTGTCATAAATTGGCAAGTAATGTCTACCTTGTCAGCAACAATGTTCGGAATACGTGAATCAGAGGTTTGGGTAACAAATTCGACTTTGGTTTCATCCTCGAAAAGTCCTTTAGCAAGCATTTTCGCGATATCGATATCAAAGCCAACTAGTGCACCTGATGCATCTTTAAAGTGCCATGGTGCGTTTCCGGTACCGGTACCAACTATTAGTTTTCCTCTTTTGAGGACATCACCGAGCTTTCCTGTTGCGGCAGTTGCACTGGAAGCGCTAACTAGCGAACTTGCTACAAGTGCTGAGGCTGCAATTATTGAAGCCAGAATGTGGCGTTTTTTCATATTCCCCCCTATTTGCGAACAACGCTGAATGCGCTGCATGAGCAAGTATTTATGAAAAGGCCAGATCAATCAACTCTATTCATTATAAAGTTTCGTTACCTAGATGTGGGTTGAGGTCAATAGACCTTTTAGGTAAAAGATTTGCCTATATCAAAGTGATTAAAAGAAGCATATTCTGCTTACTACAAGCAAGGGGGAAGCGATGGAGGAAAATTCTCATCCAGTGGTAATTGAAAAGTGGGAAGGTGGCAAGCCACATACCGGCCGGGTTTTTGCCGCAGTATTTGCCCACTCTGACGATCTGGCAATATTTGCAGGCGGATTAATATTCAAATTAATCTCGGAAGGGTATACCGGATACTTCATCAAGACGACCAATGATGAGATGGATTCCTACGACTTGTCGATGGCTGAAACAGTCTTCAGAATTTACAATGAGACCATTGAAGTTACATCATTTTTGGGTTTAGAAAAACTCTACTCGCTAGATTATAAAAATCACTACTTGGAGCATGGTCAATTAACTGAAATTCGTCATCGATTGATTACTCTTTTTAGATTTCTAAAAGTTGATACGGTGATCTCTTTTGATCCTTGGGGCCATTATGAAGAAAATCCTGATCATTACATAACTGGACATGCTGTTGAACAAGCATCTTGGACATCTGGAAGGCAACTTGATTTGCCTGAGTTGACCGATATGGGCTTAGTGCCAAAATTTGTAACCAGAAAGTATTTAGTTGCCCGTGGTCCACAAGTGGTAAATCGAATAGTGGATATAACGCCTGTTATGGAGAAAAAAGTCGAAGCAATTAAAATTCATAGGACTCCAGTGGACAATATGCTCCGCACTTATGTGGATTTACATCCTGGTGAAAAAATAGAAGCAGACGCCTTCATTCGAGGTGAATTTGTAAGAGCAGCAGAAAAAAAATACGGAGTAGCATATGTGGAGAAATACCATTATATCGATGAAACAGAATCATTCTCATTTCTGCGAAATTCAAGCGAATCGGAGTAAAATTTTTTATTTTGCACCGATGAAAACCTTCACCGAGATTGATATACCGTCAAGCCAAAAAATTCATGAGAGGCAACTACTAAAAAGTTAATCTACTTTTTAACATAGCCTTTAGGGCATTTAGGTGAAATACCGGAAATCTTCTTGATTGCTTTACCTTGGGCACAAGAAATTGTGATGATTTTTTTGGTGGTTGGAACTTTTACTTCAGGTTGAGCAACAGCGACCGGAGCATCTTGTTGCAATTTTACTTTTAGTGTTGGCGATGAGTACTCAAAATTTTTCGCACTTAGATAAACCCATCCGTCGGCTTCCTTGAAGATAGTGGAAGCAAACTGAGGAGATCCATCAGAACTTACGATTGAAACGGTTGCACTAACCGGTGCTTTGGAAAAACCGTAGATACATCTTGCAACATCTGAACGCATGGCTAAATCGTAGGAGCCCTTGAAAACTTCTCCATTAGAGGTGAAGTGTGGAGAGGCTACTTTGTAATTTAGAAACCCTTCATTTTTGTTAAATTCTGGCGGCCCTGCTGAGTATTGCGTTGAATTTGTGGTAACGATTCCATTAAGTTGATTTGGATTTTTGAAGCAAGAGTTTGCCGATTTTAATTCTGAGTCAGATAGGGATCTAACAGACCAATATGAAGGCATTGCGGTGGCTTTGTCATTCACAAACGGTATCCAAGCCAATAGTTCATCCATTGCATTATTTTCAGATGCTGGCGGAGAAGATGTCATTGACCGTAAAAGTGGATCTAATGCATCAGTGGCACTCAGCAAACGTTGCGAATATGACCAGTTACCACCTTTATATTGCCCTGAAGTTGGATAGTATAAATTTTGAAGTACTGCTGGCATTTCATTCCATAAATATCCTTTATAAACAGCTGGAACTTTAATTGGAGCAGCTGTTACGGTTAATTCACTTACTTTTCCGCTAGTGGTGATATCTATATTTGGCTCAGATATCCGGCCGTGCATCCATCCAGTTGGCATCAGGGATAAACGCACTTTGACATAGAAACGATAATTCGCCGGAAAGACCTGCTTCTGGGCGCAGATATTTTCTCCCCAAGAAATGCCCGCACATGAATACTTACCTGCCCCGCCAGTTCCGCCGCTAAGACCCCACGTTACCGTTCCATCTGGACGGACTAAGCGCAGTACTCCAGGATTACAAATTCGCGGAGTTAATTCACAACCTGTGCCGGAAAAAAGATCTGGAACATTAAGTAATTGCACTGGAACAATGCTGGCGCTGAATTCATTGAGCCTGATGCCCTCATTTCCAGAAACTCGCGAACCAGATCCACCCATGTTTACGGCAACTAGATAGCTGTTACCGGCTGGGTTATCAACTCCAGGTATGGTGAATAAGCTCGCTCCAGTTCCTGAGGGCAAATTCCAAGATGGATTTCCTACATATTCATTTTGCGCTTTGTCAGGTAGATATCTTGAAAAACTTCCTACCGTTTTTTTCCCAGTTGTATCGATCGCCCCAACTTCACTTAAGCAATTAACATCAGTAGCCGAAATACAAGTAGGGATAGTTGCAAGAAATGAATACGAGGAGAAATTACATTTGGCATCAGAAGTGCTCGTACAGGTTGGATCAATAGAACTTGCTCCAGGATTTAAACCACTATGTACCAAATAGGAAACGCCTGGTCGGGAGAGATGGCTGTTATCAATAAAAAGTGCGGCCATATTCCCAGGAGTTTGTGAAGATAGTGGGGTTGTCCAGCCGGCATCGGCATCAAATATTGGTGCTATCTCGCCATGAGCAACAGTAGGAAAGATGACCAGAACTGAAAGTGCAAAGGCAATCATGGCTTTAGATTTTCTAGAGAAGCGTTTCACAGAAAGCTACCTCTCTATACATTTGGCACCGAATGACCCCATTAGAGTACTCGAACTTAATTTGGCTTTCCCATTAATGCAAAAGCTGCATCAAATAATTCGGCAAAACGTAATGACTCCTCTAATGGCATAACCCAATCTTTTTTCCCACGTACGTGGCGTACAAATGCATCAGCCATGAGTTGGTAAGGGTCGCAGGCATCAAAACGTTCAACCTTCTTCTTGCCTTGGATTTCAATTTCGAGAGTACTCGGGTTGTTAAGTGAAACAAAAGAGTCAGAGCCTCCGGTACGTACCGAACCCTTGGTACCTTCAACAATCATCCAAAGCGATACCGGAATGTTTGCTGATGTCACCGTTTCGGCAGGGACTCCGCCAACTTTGTAATTAACACGAGTTGTTTCATCAACACCACCTGGGTGCCAAACAGTCTGTACTTCCATTTCAGTCACTTCTGGGAAACCAGTTAGCCATAAAGGAGCCACTGTCGAATACGGTCCTAAGTCATAAAGGATTCCGCCGCCAATAGTTGGATCGAGGCGGATATTGGATTGATCTAATCCATCATAAGTAAAGGCGGTACGAATCCGAGTTAACTTGCCGAGCTTTCCGGATTGCACAATCTCTTGAATTCTTTTTGTACGTGGATGCCAACGATTCCAAGATGCTTCAATCAAAATCTTTCCGGTTTCTTTTGAAACTGCCATCGCTTCGCGAACCTCAGCCGCGTTCATGCCAAGTGGTTTTTCACAAAGCACATGTTTGCCCGCCCTCATTGCACGGTTCGCAAGCGGCAAGTGAAAAGCATTTGGAAGAGAGATGTAAACCCCATCGACATTAGGGTCGGCTAGGAGTTGGTCATAATCTGTATATATCAAACCTTTGGGGGAGATGGTCATAGCTTTGTCAGCATCACGAGATGCGACAGCGTAGATCTCTCCGGTATTTGATTTAGAGATTCCCGGATAAAGTATATCCTAGTCAATTGCCGCTGATGTAAAAGGTGCGAATGTCCTATTTCGAAGGCAACAATCGAGCATCTCCCGTGTACGGCCAATCGTGTAACAATTTAAACCCTTCTGCGTATTGGGTACCTGCTTGAGCGCCGCGGAATCTTCCTTGAATTAACATATTTTCAGTAAATTCCGTACCAAATATATGCATCATCCAATCGGCTTGGCTCTTATGTGAGGAGAGCATCGCACTCTTTATTTCCATAACCCTGGTTACATCAACATAAAACTCAGGTTCGAAATGATTTCCTAATTCAGTGTCCATTTCAAAAACGGTAGGTATGGCAGTTGGTGGAAAATTTGTGACAACCAAAGGAACACTTGCCGGGATTCGCGCATCACGTGCGATTGATCCAGCAAGCCGATGATCAGGATGATGATCGAGGACAGAATGGATAAACATTACATCTGGACGTGCTTCGCGAATTGCATCAATAAACCGCTCACGAGTTTCACGGTTGTCGGTAAGGAATTCGTCGTCAAAATCCATCCAAATTAAATGTGCATCGAGAATCGCAGCAGATGCTTTTGCCTCTTCATGGCGAGTTGCGGCGATCATCTCGCGCGTAATTAGTGGATCTCCGGTACCAACATTTCCATTAGTGGCGACCGCGATAATAATTTCATCTCCGCGCTCCTTGCATAAGGCCAAAGTTCCACCACATTGCCATTCGACATCATCTGGATGGGCAGCAATCGCTAGAATTCGCATCGGGAGCAATGCCTACTTGAAATTAGCTGCAGGACGACCTTTTATAACAGCATCCCAATCATTTCGTGATTGCCATGGGGTTTCATAGGTAGGGGAGTTGACGTAACGATCAAGGGTAAATTTCAAAGTTGCGCCGCTATTTGGCCCAAGTTCGATTTCAAACCACTTGTCGTTAATCGCAATATCTTCACTCTTGCCATCACTTTGGACAACACTGACTTTCGTGAAGTTGTGTTCTCCAAATGTTCCAGCTTGTAACACTAAGTTGCGTGATGCGTTTGCACTGATATTTGCAACCTGCATCTCAACAGAGGTTGCACTCACTTTTTCTACAATCATGGCGACGTCATCTGGAAGTCCGGTGCGCTGCTTCTGACCATCAAAAGGCCGGACCTTTCCATGTTGTAAACCACCATGTGAAATATGCATTGGTCCACCAAAAATCATCTGCGCAAGTCCTTCAAAGTAAACTGGATTGAACTCTTGCCAAGCGTGGATTTGGTAACCATCAACACGAAGGTCCAAACCAACTTCAATATCTGATGTTGCTGGATCGTAATTATCCCAGCCGCGAGGAGCGCCAGTCTTTGAACGCATTTTGTGTAGTTGATTATCAATCAGCGTTAAGTTCATATCCAAAATTCTTTCTGGATAATCTGGAATCTCACCGCGCATATATTGGAACCAAGAAAGGGTATTTGCAATGTAATGCTTGGTTGCATGTCCAGTTTTTCCATCAAGACCTGAAACACCCGGTGCGATGATCTCATTCCAATCAGAACCACGTGGCATCCGATCAATTCGAGCAAGATCTTCATCTGCCATTGAAGTAGTCCAGATATAAATCATGTTACGTGGATTAACCATCCGGAAGTCATCCCAGCCAGTGTCAAAATGTTTCATTGGAGATTTAGTCACGCCGTCTACATCTTTACGAAGTGACCAGATGAAATCTTCCTGTGAGCGAGCTAAATCCAGATTTTTCATATCTCCAGTAAGTAGAACTGCGTTCATAGAAGCATTAGTTAGCGGCTCAATAAGGGTGGTGTAACCATGTGGCCAACGCCATCCGTAATATCCGCCCCACCATTTACCGTCGTTGTACTCACCAATTTTTCCGGTTAAACCGACATTGTCAGGCAGAATTCCATTATTTGCTTTAGCCCGATCATGCCAAACATTTAAATAATCGGTAACCCATTGTTTCAATGAATCATCATGTGAATACATATAACCATGAGTCATCAAAGTTGTGGCGTTTAAATTAAGTGGAACATCTCCACGGTTCATCCGTTCATTCATCTTCACGAGAATTTCGGCATAAACAGCATCATCTGACCAATGACATCTCTTATTGGCGAAGTCATGGCTCTTTAGATCCTCATAGGGAGCTAAGTAATCATCTAAAACAGTGCGGTGGGTCTGCCAATCTTCATGAGTTACTTGCAGACGTGGACCGCGGCTTCCATTTAATGGGGAGCGAATAACTTTGTGCTCTGGATCGTAATTTGGTGCTTCTGGATCTTTTCCGTTGTACATATTCACAAAACTTTGCGCACGTTGGCGGTCAACCAAACTCTCTGGCTTTGTTAAACCGAAGAAGTAGAAGTACAACATTCCTTCACCGTGATGCATCCAGTCGTAGTAGCCATCAAACTCGCGGTGAATCTGTCCATATTGCGTCCACTGCCAAGTAATCATGTCCCACATCTGCCGCGCTAATTCATAGACCCGTTCATTTCCACCGATTGAATAAAACAGTGCCAAGTTCATGAATGCTTCGTACGGATCATCAGATCCATCCATTGATCCCCACTGATCACGCCAAATCAAGGTGCCATCAGGACGGCAGTACCGTGCAACAAATTCAACTGCGGCATCATTTAATTTATCAATGATTTCGCGCTCTTGTTTGGCCCACTTTGGATTTGAATGTGCGGCGGATACTTTGACAGATGTGATTTTTTTCGATGAATTAGACATATCTGGATCCTAGTCGCGGATCCAGCAGATTAAAAGGGTTAATTTAAAATCAAGAGTGGTTGCGGAGTGCAGAAAGTAAAACTAATAGACCCAGCACAATCATGACGACCCCTCCAGCAGTGCGCAAAATAACAATTCGACGCACCTCGGTGGCCAACCAGATCCGTGCCGTTCCAGCAAGTAGGCCCCAAGTGCCATCACAAACAAGTGCTACTAATGAAAAAATTGCACCAAGTAAAATTAATTGGAAAACCACACTTCCGCGATCGCGATCAATAAATTGAGGAGCAACGGCGGCGCAAAAAACTATTCCTTTAGGATTTAAAATTCCAACTACAAACCCATCTCTAATAGTTTGCAGCGAACTTGGCTGAGCGGTTGAACCTTGCTCAAGCATCTGTGTTGAATGCTCGGCTCGTTTGCGAAGTGCATCGATGCCTAAATAAATTAAATACAGCCCGCCGCCCCATTGAACTACTGCATATGCAATTGCAGAACTTTGAATTATTGGACCGATTCCCACAGCCACCAAAATCGATAGGACTAGAAATCCAGAAGCGTTACCAATGACGGTAATTACGGCAACCTTTCTGCCCCAAGCGATCGCTCGCGCAATAGTGAAAAGCACCGATGGACCTGGCGCCAAAATGATCGCAACGGCAGCAATAAAGTACTCAGGAAGCCTTGTTGGAATCACTAAGGTCATGAGATAAAAGTATCGTAGAAAGCGACAAAAGCGGGCACCTCCATTTTCTGGAAGTGCCCGCTTTATGGATTAGCGGTTAATTTATTAACTTACCTTTTACTAAGTGAGTGCAGTACTCGATAACCAACAATTGCAACAACAGTTGCGTTGATGATTCCGCTGAATGTGAAATCGCCTTTTGTCCATGAGATGTCAGCGATTCCGATAACAAGAGCAGATGCAACGATGATCAAGTTGCTGGAGTTAGCAAAATCAACTTTTGCTTCAATCCAGATTCGAGCACCAAGTACCCCGATCATTCCGAATAGTGCAACACCAGCACCACCAAGTGCACCGGTAGGAGTTGCGCTAAGCACTGCACCAAATTTAGGTGAGAGTGAAAGCACAACAGCACCAATACCGGCGATCCAGTATGCAGCGGTTGAATAAACCTTGGTAGCAGCCATTACGCCAATGTTTTCAGCGTATGTGGTTGTACCGGAAC
Source organism: Actinomycetota bacterium (assembly GCA_010031635.1). GTDB lineage: Bacteria > Actinomycetota > Actinomycetes > Nanopelagicales > Nanopelagicaceae > UBA3012. The sequence continues at coordinate 2,079 of RGZI01000030.1, read as the reverse complement.
CGCCACCAACACCAGCTAGTGTTGTTGCAAGACCATCGGCAAGAAGTGCGTTTCCGATCTCATCATCAAGATTTCTTCCAGTGATTGCAGCAACCGCTTTAACGTGTCCAACGTTTTCAGCGATAAGTACAAGAACTACTGGGAGGAACAAGATGATGGCGTTGCCATTAAATGTTGGTGAAGTAAATGTTGGAAGTGCGACCCATTTTGCACCTTTGATTCCATCGGTCTTTACATCGCCCATTCCAAGTGCAACTGCGTAACCAATCACAATTCCAACGAAGATAGAGATGCGACCCAGGAATCCATGGCTAATGGCTGCGATAAGTGCGATTGCGGCCAAAGTAATAATTCCAACTAGTGGGCCTGCGGCAAGATTATTTTTCGCAGCACCTGCCAAGTTGAGACCAATCACCATAACGATGGCTCCGGTAACAACTGGAGGCAACATCCACTCAATCCATTTGATTCCAACTGCGCGAACGATCAAACCGATCAACGCAAGGATTACACCAGCAGCAACTACGCCACCGAGAGCTGCGCCCATTCCACCATCAGCTTTTGCAGCAGCGATTGGCGCCAAAAATGCGAAAGAGGAACCAAGGTATGAAGGCACCCGGTTTTTCGTGATGATTAAGAAGAGCATCGTGCCGATGCCTGAGAAGAACAAGGTTGTGGTTGGGGACATGCCGGTAATGATTGGTACTAGGAAAGTGGCTCCGAACATGGCGGCAATATGTTGCAATCCGATACCGATGGTACGTGGCCAGCTGAGGCGCTCATCTGGAGCAACTACATCTCCTGAGGTGTGCACCTTCCATGAGAATAGTGAGGACATTAGATCCCTTCTAGAGGTTAATACTGCCTAACAACTTAAAAGGGTAAGGCTCTGATCAGGGCAAATCTCCCAGTAATGGCACGCCACGCCGAGGATGAAGTTGGAGTTGCCAGTCAGTGAGCAGGGTAGTTAGATAGCGCAAGGTGATATATCAACTCGATCTATCCAGTTGTAACTTAGTCGCTAAGGGGGCTGCAAATGGCATCACGTAGTGAGCCTTTGGAGTTCACCCTTTTAGGGCTGCTCTCAGCCGGACCATTACATGGTTATGAATTACGTAAGCGGTGTCTGGCCATCTTGGGGCCATTTCGGGCGCTCTCATTTGGATCGCTCTATCCGCAATTACGCCGGATGTCATTAAGTAATTTGATTGAGGTCTCCGAAAATGAGAGCGTAACTGGAAGTTCACGTCGGGCGAAGATTTCCTACTCAATTACTGATTCCGGTAAAAAAAGATTTGCCGAGTTAACTGAAAACGCTGATGCCAGTGAAGATGAAGCATTCGGAGTTCACTTTGCATTTTTCGGACCAACATCGCGAACATCTCGCGTACGAATTTTGGAAGCCCGCAGACGCCGATTAAAAGATAAGGCAGAAGTACTCTCCAAAGAGCTCGAGCGCTCGCCGTTAAATGGTGAAGTGCTTGGAATAGATAAGTATTTAAGTGAATGGCGTCGTCATTCACTTGATTCAGCAACCCGTGAAATTGCGTGGCTTGATGAAATGATCCAATCTGAAAGGAAAACCCAGTGAGCAAGATCAGAGTAGCAATCGTCGGCGTTGGAAACTGCGCCAACTCATTAGTTCAAGGAGTTACTTACTACAAGGATGCAGCGATCGATCAGGAGATTCCTGGTTTGATGCATGCAAACCTTGGTGGTTATCACATCAGCGACATTGAATTTGTCGGCGCTTACGATGTTGATGCCAAAAAAGTAGGTCTTGATCTTGCTGATGCAATTTGGGCGAGTGAGAACAACACCATTAAATTTGCCACAGTTGGAAAAACTGGAATTACAGTTGAGCGCGGAACAACTCTTGATGGCCTCGGTCGCTACTACCGCGAAACCATCTCTGAATCAGATGCAACTCCAGTTGATATGGTCGCATCTCTGAAAGCGAAAAAAGTAGATGTATTAATCTGCTACTTGCCTGTTGGTTCTGAAGATGCAGCAAAATTCTATGCACAAGTTTCAATTGATGCTCATTGCGCATTCGTAAACGCGCTTCCAGTGTTTATT
>RGZI01000029.1 GCA_010031635.1 Actinomycetota bacterium | reverse complement strand
AGTGCTCGAGCTGGACGAGTTGGTCGAGTGAGAGAGGTCGCTGGTTATGCGGCTTACCACGCACGCGAATTTGAAATTGCAGTTCGCGAATTACGCGCGGCGAATCGAATTTCAGGTGATGGATCTATGTGGCCCGTTCTGGCAGATAGTGAGCGAGGAATAGGCCGCCCACAAAAAGCTATTGATATGGCGAAAGATCCACAAGTTAAATTATTAGATATTGATGGACAGATAGAGATGAAGATTGTTGTAGCAGGAGCAAGAAGAGATTTGAAACAAACAGAAGCAGCTGTAGCAACTTTAAAATGTGCCGAGTTGGAAAATGAAACCGCTTCTTGGGCGCCTAGATTGCGCTATGCCTATGCAGATGCATTGGAAGCTAATGGAGATCACAAAAATGCCCAGAAATGGTTTGTGAAATCTGCTGAGATTGATATAAATCAAGAAACTGATGCGAATGAGCGCATAAAAAGTAACTAATAGTTAATCTTTTTCTTGTCAGTGCTGGCAACAAAGATCTCTTCCTAATCGCACTTTAATTGCAAGTAGATCGCAAGGTAATTGCAATTAAATCAAAATTCAGGAGGAGTTATGAAAAAAGATTTATTGCCAGCACCCATAAATGAGGTCTATTTAAGGGGTCGGGTCAGTGGGGAAGCGGTAAGCAAAGTTTTACCAAGTGGTGACCAAGTGGTTGAATTTCGAATAGTCATCCCGCGAACAGATTCTGGAGTAGATACCCTTGATATGGCGGTTTGGAGCGCGAATTTACGGAAAAGAGCACTCTCACTGCACTCTGATGAATGGGTAGAAGTTGCTGGTGAGATCAGGCGCCGATTTTGGCAAACCGGTTCTGGGGTAGCAAGTAGAACCCAGATCGAAGTTGCAACCCTTTCGCGAATCAAGGTCGGGTAGCGTTAGCGCTTGTAGCGGATCAAATTGGAAGGCTAGCGGTAATTTATTTTAGCCGCTCAGATTTGGACCCCTCAGCACAGGAAGCGAGAAGTAGATGACAAAGCCAGGAGCCAATGATCTTTTTGGATCTTTGAAAGCTTATGCCACACGGGTATTAGGCGATGAAATCAATCCCGAAAAAAGTGCAGCCGCAATGAGTGGATGGCTCAAAGAGAGTAGCGAAGCGTTGCGCGATAAAGTAGAAAAAGAGGTTGAGCGCACTGTAAAACGACTTGGATTAGCAAAACAAAGTGAAGTTACCGAACTGCGTAAAGAGTTGGTAGCGCTACGTCGTGAGGTCACTGGTAAAGGTGCGAAAGTTAATCTCAAGAAAGCTCCAGCAAAGAAAGCTACTAAGAAAGTTGCCAAGAAATCTCCAACTAAGAAAGCAGCCAAAAAGTCAACAACAAAAAAGAGTTCGAAAGCAGGGAAGTAATGACCGTTCCAGATTTAGCACTTATTAAAGAGCAGATTTCCGCATTGCAATCTCGACCGATTCCAGAGCATGCCGACTCTTTTGAAGAGATTCACAATCAATTAAATGAAGCGCTGACCCAGGTTGAAGGTTTGTAAATAAGTGTCACGTTCTCGCCTTGATGCCGAATTGGTAAGACGGGGTTTGGCGCGCTCGCGCGAGGACGCCACAGATTTAATTGAGGCTAGGTCAGTGCGTGTTGGGGGAATACCGGCAACTAAGCCAGCAACTCAAGTTGACGCCGAAACTTCGATAACAGTTGAAACAGATCGTGATGATTTTGTTTCTAGAGGTGGCCATAAATTAGCCGGTGCACTTGAGGATTTTCCAAAATTAATTGTTGCGGGTAAACGGGCATTAGATGCAGGCGCCTCCACTGGTGGATTTACCGATGTCTTGTTGCGAGCAGAAGTTGCTCAAGTTATTGCGGTAGATGTTGGTTATGGTCAACTTGCTTGGCCGATTCAACAGGACCCAAGGGTGAAGATTTTGGATCGCACCAATGTCCGTCATATAACTTTAGATCAGATTGGTCAACCAGTTGATTTAATAGTTGCAGACCTTTCTTTTATCTCATTAACTTTAGTTTTGCCCGCGTTGAAATCTGTTAGTACTCCAACTGCTGATTTCTTAGTAATGGTCAAACCGCAATTTGAAGTGGGGCGCGACAAACTTGGTGCTGGCGGAGTTGTTCGTGATCCAGCATTGCGCGTTAGTGCAATTGAAGAGGTTGCAGTTGCGGCGGCAGAAAATGGCTTAGGAGTTGTGGATATAACTGCTAGTAGGTTGCCAGGCCCGGCTGGAAATGTTGAGTATTTCTTATGGTTGCAATCTGGAGCAGCGCCGTTCTCACATGAAAAAGCTTTAAAAGCAGTTGCAGAGGGTCCAAAATGAAAAGACAAGTTTTGCTTGTGGTAAATCCAACCCGTGAAGAAGCCAGATCTGGAGCGTTGTCACTTGCAACGCAATTACAAGCACGCGATATTGCAGTTTTCCAAGCATTAAGCACCGAAGGTGAGCAGATTGCTGGAATTCCAGTTCGTGAAAGTTCGACTTCGATCAAGGATTTTGAATTAGTTATTGTGCTTGGCGGCGATGGAACAATTCTGCGTAGCGCCGAGATGGTCCGCTCAAGTGATGTACCTCTATTAGGCGTGAATTTAGGACATGTCGGCTTTCTCGCAGAGATTGAAAAGAATTCACTTGGTGAAATTGCCGACCAGGTCGTTGCAAAAAATTTCACTGTTGAGTCACGAATGGTTCTATCTTTTGCGCACCATAGAGGTGGAAAAGTAATTTCCACTGGGTGGGCGTTAAATGATCTTGTGATCGAAAAACAAACTCCAAGAATGATAGAAGTTTTCCTTGAGATCGATGGACGGCCACTTTCTAAATGGGGTTGCGATGGTGTTTTATGTGCAACACCAACTGGTTCCACAGCATATGCATTTTCTGCAGGAGGACCAGTAGTTTGGCCAGAAGTAGCAGCATTGGTCTTGTTGCCACTGTCGGCTCACGCATTATTTGCAAAACCTATGGTGGTTTCACCTAACTCCAAGATCCAAATTACTTTACTGTCAGAGGAAGCATTATTAACTGCGGATGGATTCCGAAGTGAAGAGATTAAATCGGGTGATGCTATTTCGATAACTAAGGATCATGAAACGGTTAATCTGGCCCGTTTGGGTAGTGCGCCATTTGCAGATCGATTAGTTGCAAAATTTAAATTACCGGTAGAAGGTTGGCGCGGGGAGTGAAAAAAGGTTTACGAGAGTTAAATATTCGTGGCCTTGGCGTAATTGAGGATGCGACATTAAACCTTGAACCTGGATTCACGGTAATTACCGGAGAAACCGGTGCAGGAAAAACTATGGTTGTGACGGCACTTTCACTGTTGATGGGTGGCCGCGCCGATGTTAGTGCGATTCGACATGGCAGTGACAAGGCTTCGTTATCTGCTCGGTTAATTCCGAATGAGAAGGCGGTTGATTTAGCCCAAGAACTCGGTGGTGATATCGAGGATGAGGAGCTTTTAATCACTAGAACACTTTCTAGAGATGGAAAAAATCGAGCCGTTTTAGGTGGAGCGCCCACAACGTTGAACGCCCTTTCTGATTTAGGTGAAGAGTTAATCGCTTTGCATGCGCAATCCTCTACTTTTAGGCTTCTTAAAGGTTCACGCCAAAGGGAAATCATTGATCTTTTTGGAGGAGATGAACTTTCCAAAGAGCTGGTTAAGTATCAAAAATTATTTAAAGAGTATCGCTCGATAATCTCCGAAATCGAAAAGATTTTATCCTTAAATCAAGCACGCGAGAGTGAGATTAAACGGATAAACGAATTTTTGCTCCATTTCAATAAAGTAAAACCGATTCCAAATGAGGTTAAGAGTTTACGGGAGCGGGCAGATCAATTAGAAAATGTTGATTCCTTTACAACTGGATTGCAACAAGCGAATCTTTCACTTGGTGAAGATGAGTCAAGTGCCTTAGTACAAATTTCGCAAGCCAAACGGGCGATTGAAGGCATACCTGCGAATTCCAAAGAGATCGACGATTTAAAGATCGAAATAAGCCAACTTCAAATTTTAGTAAATGAATTAACGCGTTCAATTTCTAGCCAACTGGATTCACTTGAAAGCAACCCGCAAGAGTTAGAGACGATTAATTTGCGACGTTCAGAGTTGTCGGCACTTTTCCGCAAATTTGCCGTTGATCAATATGAGGATCCCGCAGCCGAGTTGATATCTAGAGCCGATGCAGATGCCAAACTTCTCGCTCAACTACAAGATGGCGACGGAGCGGTAGCAGAGCTTGAGAAGCGGAAAGCAATAATTTCCAAGGATCTAGGAAAATCGGCAAATAAATTAACTGCATTACGGAAAGTGGTGGCTGAAAAACTTAGTCTCGAAAGTAGTAATGAAATTAAAGCGCTAGCAATGCCAAATGCAAAGTTAATTATCGAAATCTCACCTACTTCTTCGGAACTTTCAGTTCTTTATGAGGGAGAGTTACTACCTTGCGGATCTTTCGGTAGCGATGACGCAACATTTTTGCTCGTGCCACATCCTGGAGCGCCCGCTTTGCCGATACAAAAAGGCGCCAGCGGTGGCGAACTCTCTAGAGTGATGTTGGCGATTGAATTAGTTTTAGCGCAGGCTGGATCGGTACCTACTTACTTGTTTGATGAAGTTGATGCAGGGGTTGGTGGAAAAGCAGCGGTCGAGGTGGGTCGAAGGTTGGCTTTATTAGCCCGGCACGCTCAGGTTTTAGTAGTTACCCATTTACCGCAAGTGGCGGCATGGGCAGATCAACATTTCGCGATTTTGAAAAGTTCTACTGAGTCGGTGACCTCTAGTGATATCAAATTACTCTCTAACGCGGAACGGGTGAGCGAGATTGCGCGGATGATGACCGGTTTATCGGATTCTTCCAGTGCTCAGGAACACGCTGGGGAGTTGCTTGATCTAGTGAAAATGGAAAAAGGGCGCACGCAAGTTCGATAAGATAGTGGTCCATGGCGCCAGCGCACATGACGAAACATTTGTTTGTTACCGGAGGCGTCGCCTCATCTCTTGGAAAAGGTTTAACTGCCTCCTCATTGGGCAGGTTGCTTAGAGCTCGTGGACTTCGAGTAACAATGCAGAAATTGGATCCGTACCTAAACGTAGATCCCGGAACCATGAACCCATTCCAACATGGAGAAGTTTTTGTAACTGATGATGGTGCCGAAACAGATTTAGATGTTGGACATTATGAGAGATTTCTAGATGTTAATTTAGAGGGCAGCGCAAATGTCACTACCGGTCAAATCTATTCAAAAGTTATCGCCAGAGAGCGCCGTGGTGAGTATCTAGGGGATACCGTTCAAGTAATTCCACATATAACAAATGAAATTAAAGAACGGATGCGCGCAGCGGCCTCACCAAATATCGATCTGATTATCACTGAAATTGGTGGGACTGTGGGAGATATTGAATCCCTTCCATTTTTAGAAGCCGCACGACAGGTTAGACAAGATGTTGGAAGGGATCATGTATTTTTCTTACATGTCTCATTAGTTCCCTATATTGGACCTTCTGGTGAATTAAAAACTAAACCAACACAACACAGTGTTGTTGCTTTGCGAAGCATCGGTATCCAACCTGATGCAATTGTTTGTCGTTCAGATCGAGAGATTCCAGCCTCAGTAAAGAAAAAGATTTCACTTATGTGTGATGTTGATGCAGAAGCGGTTGTGGCTGCATCGGATGCGCCATCGATTTATGACATTCCAAAAGTTTTACATAAAGAAGGATTGGATGCATTTGTGGTTCGGCGCCTTGGCATGCCATTCCGGGATGTTGATTGGAGTGATTGGGATCAATTATTAGATCGCGTTCATAAACCAACAGCGGAAATCACAGTTGCGCTGGTCGGCAAGTATGTGGATCTTCCGGATGCCTACCTTTCCGTTACTGAAGCTCTGCGCGCTGGAGGTTTTGCAAACTCTGCAAAAGTAAATATTAAATGGGTACCAAGTGATGATTGCGAAAGTGAGGCTGGTGCCAAATCTGCACTTGCTGGAATTGATGCGATCTGCGTACCTGGCGGTTTCGGGGTTCGCGGAATTGAAGGAAAAGTCGGCGCTTTGAAGTATGCCCGGGTGAATAAGATCCCGACTTTAGGATTATGTCTTGGATTGCAATGCATGGTGATTGAAGGCGCTCGTAATTTAGCTGGCATCAAAGATGCTAATTCTGCAGAGTTCGCACCGGATACAAAAGATCCAGTGATCGCAACAATGGCATCCCAAGAAGCTGTATTGCGCGGTGAACAGGACATGGGCGGCACTATGAGATTGGGTTTGTACGCCGCATCTCTTAAAGACGGCTCGATAGTTCACAATTTGTATAAATTAAATTCAGTAGAAGAACGCCACAGGCACCGCTATGAAGTTAATAATTCTTATCGTCCAAAATTAGAAGCAGCTGGATTGGTTTTCTCAGGTACTTCCCCCGATGGAAATTTAATTGAATTTGTGGAGTTGCCAGAAAGTGAGCATCCGTTTTACGTGGGAACTCAGGCACACCCTGAATTTAAGAGCAGACCAACTCGCCCGCACCCACTCTTTGTCGGCTTAGTTAAAGCAGCACTCGCGACGAAAGCGCATAAAAGTTAAGTAAAGCCAGCAAATTGGATCTACCCTTTACTAATGTCGTCAATGTCACCGATGTCACCGATGTCGCCAAAGCCGATGCCCTCTTCAAGTGAGAGTTTGGAGATCACTCTTTACTTAGATCATCTTCAGGTCGAAAGAGGTTTATCGCAAAATACCTTGAGTGCTTATGCTCGGGATTTAGCGCGATACTTTGAGTTCACCAACGCTAGATCTAAGGATTTCACCCAAGTAAATGAAAATGACCTTTCAGATTTTTTAACTTTTCTAAGAAATGGCAACTCCGAACACGCAATTCTCTCGGCCACATCCGCAGCACGCACCCTTATCGCCGTTCGCGGATTTCATAAATTCATCTCCCGTGAAAATGGGGGATTAGATCCAGCGCAATCTGTTAAACCACCAACTCCTGGTCGAAGATTGCCCAAAGCTTTATCGGTGAATCAAATTGAATTGATCATTGCCAGTACTGGCGATGGAAGTACTGCAAAAAGTTTGCGAGATTGTGCATTAGTGGAACTTTTATATAGCACTGGCGCGCGGATAAGTGAATTAATTGATTTAAATAGAAATGATGTAAAAGATCCCCTCACTTCTCTGCGATTATTGGGTAAAGGTGGAAAAGAACGGATAGTTCCGGTAGGAAAATACGCAGTAGATGCGATGGAGAAGTATTTAGTACGCTCAAGGCCAGCTTTGTTAGCTAGCGGAAATGAAAGAGCCTTGTTTTTGAATCAACGCGGTACCCGGTTGAGTCGACAGAGTGCTTGGGAGATTATCCGAACCGCTGCAAAAAACGCGGGTATCGAAATTGAGATCAGTCCGCACACAATGCGTCATTCATTCGCCACACATTTACTCGATGGTGGCGCTGATATTCGTACGGTGCAGGAATTACTGGGTCATGCGTCGGTTTCAACTACTCAGATTTACACATTGGTGACTATTGATCGACTACGTGAGGCCTATGCCAGCGCCCATCCAAGAGCCCAGATCAAACCCTGAAGAAAGCGTGAAAAGAGGCCGAAGCAAACTCGCACTTGCCTACTCGGGAGGGGTGGCTCTAGGCTCCCCGAAGTAGCGTTAGAGAGGTTTCTCGTTTGAGCAATAAATCGACAAAAGAGCTGGATCTAGTCACAGTTCATGAATTATTCAAGGGCCGGCAAAAAGCTGTGGCCAATGTAAAAGCATTTTCAGCAAGTGACACTCATGGACCGGCTAAAACTATTGCGGTTGTAAATCAAAAAGGTGGCGTTGGTAAAACCACAACAACAATCAGTCTTGGGGCTTCACTTGCAGAACTCGGTCGTCGCGTTTTATTAGTTGATTTTGACCCACAAGGATCCTTATCTATTGGCCTTGGCGTAATTACTGATGAATTGGAATCTTCGATTTACAACTTGTTGATGGATCGGAATGCAAGTGTTGATGATGTACTTTTGAAAACCACAGTGCCTGGAATGGATCTAATCCCAAGTGACATCATGCTCAGTGGCGCTGAAATTGGTTTAGTAAATGAAGTAGCCCGCGAGCAGAGTTTAAAGCGAATTTTGGCTCCACTTGCCCTGGAATATGACGTTATTTTGATCGATTGCCAGCCATCTTTAGGATTGTTAACTGTTAACGCGCTCACCGCAGCGGATCTAATTTTGGTTCCATTGCAATGCGAATATTTTGCCCTTCGTGGTTTCAAATTGTTAAAAGAGATCACCGCAAAAATTCAAGAAAGGTTAAATCCCGACTTAGCAATTATCGGAATTGTGGCCACCATGTTTGAGAAAACCGCTCATAGCAAAGAGGTTTTAGCGCGAATTTATGAAGCATTCCCAAATTTACTTTTCGACACAGTTATCTCTAAAACTGTGCGTTTTAATGAAACAACAGCTGCTGGTGAACCGATCACCAGTTATGCATCATCATCTCCAGGTGCTACCGCTTACCGGCGGTTAGCCCGGGAAGTTATTGCAAGAGGAGGATCACGATGAGCCGTCGCGTCAGTTTGCCTGGTGCCGAGGAGTTATTCCGAACCACTACAACCACCCTTTCGGCTGTTCCAGAAGTATCAAATCCGGCCTCCGATCACGGTGCCAATGCTTCACGCGTTGCATCAGCTACGCCTACTGGAGTGGAACGACCAGATAAGAGCACTGCGGTTCGGGTAACCCCAAGACGTCGCGTCACTCGCGGAACTTCTGCTCCAAGTGGCCGCCAAAAGCATGATGAAAAAATCACCGTCTACTTATCACCAGAGGAACTTTTTGATTTAGATCAGGCGCGTTTAACTTTACGTGGAGATCTTGGCTTGGCTGTTGATCGGGGACGGATTGTTCGTGAAGCGTTAGCAGTTGTTGTCGCTGATTTAGAAGCAAAGGGGGAGTCGAGCATTATTGCTCGCCGACTTCGCGGCCTTTAAACGAGTAATCGGCTACCGTTCGCGCATGAGTGAAACTGGAGTTACCCCAAGCGAATCCACGCTTATTCCAGGGTTCATCCTGCATTTAGATAATTTTGATGGGCCATTTGACCTGCTTTTGCAGTTGATTTCACGGCACAAAATGGATGTCACTGAGGTTGCTTTGAGCGTGGTGACTGATGAATTTATCGCCCATATCCGCAGCATGGATGGGGGCTGGAAACTTGAGACCGCCACTGAATTCTTGGTGGTCGCGGCAACTTTGTTGGATCTAAAAGCCGCTCGATTATTGCCATCCGGTGAGATCGAGGATGAAGAGGATCTGGCGTTGCTGGAGGCGCGCGATCTGCTCTTTGCCAGATTGCTGCAATATCGAGCCTACAAAGAGATTGCTTCAACCTTCCAGGAGTGGATTACCGAGGAGGAGCGGAGATTTCCGCGTTTGGTGGCGATGGAGCCGTATTTCGCCGCTTTGCTACCTGAAGTTTTGATTGGAGTTGGGGTAGAGCGTTTCGCGACTTTGGCTCAGCGAGCACTGACCCCTAAGAGCCCGCCAGTTTTTAGCGTCGCCCACCTTCATGCTCCTCTGGTTAGTGTTAAGGAGGAAGCAGTTCGGGTTGTGGCTATTTTGCGCCAAGCCAGGACCACGACCTTTAGACATCTGATCACTGATGCCGAAAATACCCTTGTGGTGGTGGCGCGATTTTTAGCCCTACTGGAACTTTACAAGGAGGGCGTTTTACTCTTTGAGCAACTATCCGCTCTAGGTGAATTGCATATCCGTTGGACCGGCAGCGATGAAGGAGAAATCTGGGTAACCGATGAATTTGATGCGATTTACGTGGCCGAGGATGAGGAAGGGTCAAATGTTCAGGGTTTACCGGGTGTCCAAATGGGGGAGTTAAAGGAGTTGAAGGATGAGTAAAGGGAATGACAAGGGTGTAGAACGCTCACTTGAGGCAATTTTGATGGTGGTCGATGAGCCGGTAAATGAGATCTTGCTAGCCCAGGTTCTTGAGATACCAACTGAGGCGATCCGGGGGCATTTACAGAGGATGGCGCAGGCTTACTTGAGTGAGGAGCGCGGATTTGAGCTACGCGAAGTAGCTGGCGGGTGGAGGTTTTATAGCCACCCTGAATCTGCTTCAGCGGTAGAGCGGTTTGTCTTAGAAGGTCAGCAAGCCAAATTGACCCAGGCTGCACTTGAGACCCTTGCAGTAGTTGCCTACCGGCAACCAGTTTCTAGGGCTCGGGTATCGGCTATCCGAGGCGTCAACGTTGAGGCGGTTATGAAGACTTTGGTCAACCGGGGATTGGTTGAGGAGTCGGGCGTAGAAGGGGAGTCAGGGGCGATTTTGTACCAGACCACTCCGTACTTCTTGGAGCGACTAGGGATTCCTTCTTTGGCTGAAATGCCAGAGTTGGCCGGTCATTTACCAGATCTTGATGCATTGGATGAAGTACTCGATTCTTTAACTGAGTAGTCCGGGGCTTACTCTTAGCCCTTATGGAGCAACGCCTACAGAAAATCATCGCTGACGCGGGTATCGCCAGTCGCCGCAAAGCTGAAGAGTTAATCATTGATGGGCGAGTTTCAGTCGACGGAATAGTAGTTCGGACCCTCGGAAGTAAATTTGATCCGGAAAACTGTAAAGTAATGGTTGATGGTGAGACATTGCGATATAGAACAACCAAAACTTACCTCGCACTTAATAAACCGTATGGCATTTTATCCACCATGTCTGACCCAGATGGAAGACCAAATTTAGGGGACCTTTTGGAGTCTAGAAGTGACCGACTTTTCCATGTCGGACGGTTAGATCGAGAAAGTGAAGGGTTACTACTTCTTACCAACGATGGGGAATTAGCTCATCGGGCAACCCACCCTTCCTATGGTCTAGCTAAAAATTACCTACTAGAGGTTTCAGGCGTTCCTAGCCGAGAAGTTATGAATGCCCTAAAAGAGGGGGTTTCACTGGAGGACGGAATGGCTCGAGTTGATTCGATCACTTTGGTCGAGGGCCAGCCAGGTCGATCGGTTTTAGATATCAACATTCATGACGGTCGAAACCATGTACTCCGGCGAATGGCGGCCGAGGTTGGGCTAACAGTTGAACGGTTGGTCCGCATTGGCATGGGACCTATCAAATTGGGCCAATTGACCCCAGGAAAATGGCGGGATATCAATGGGGCCGAACTCAATTCACTGTACAAAGCATTAGAGATGAAGCATTAAATTACTTTATATATAAATTGTTATATCTTTATTAATGTTAGCGGTTTAACTATAAATCTACATTATTAGGATCAATCAAAAAACAATATATCGATAAAAACTTCCTCTGACCTGGGCCAATAATCTGATAAAAGTCTATAAATTGATAATATGCTGACAAAGAATGAACCAGACGAGAGTTTTAAGGTCATCTCTGTTAAATAATAAATCGACATATAGTTAAAGTACTTTCTTCACTTAGCGGCAAGGTTATCCCCAGATCAACCCTGAAAAGGCTAGAATTGGGGTATGACAGTGAGAGCTTTGCGCGGGGCGATCCAGATAGTCGGGGAGGATCGGGATGAGTATTTTGCCCAAATTCAGCAGCTTTTAGGGGAGATGTTTTCCCAGAATCAAGTTTCTCAAGAAGAGCTAATTTCGATCCTTTTCACGGCCACCCCAGATTTGAAGATTGACTTCCCCGCAGCCGCTGCCCGGAAGATGGGTCTTACCGAGGTGCCCTTGATGTGTGCAGTTGAGATGGATATCGCTGGCGCACTTCCGCGGACGATCCGGATTTTGGCTCATGCGAATTTAGAGCGTTCCAGGGCGGAGATTAAGCACATCTACCTTGGGGGAGCGGTCGTTTTACGGCCGGATTTGGCTAAATAATGCGACAAATAGTCATAATTGGGGCAGGGTTAATCGGTACTTCTATTGGCTTGGCAGCCACAAAAAACGGCCTGACCTGCACTTTTGTTGACTCAAACCCAAGACATCAAGCTCTCGCGACTCAATTGTGCGGCTCTGGGGGCTCTGTTTTTGCTGATGAAGAAGTGGATTTAGTAGTTGTAGCCACAACGGTTCCTGAGTTGGCAAATGTTGTTTTAGACGCTTTAAATCAATATCCAAAGGCAATAGTTATAGATATAGGTAGTGTAAAGACTAAAGTTCTACTTGAAGTTTCATTAAAAGTGCCAAGTAATGACCTTTCCCGCTACTTAGGGACTCATCCGATGGCGGGCCGGGAGATTACTGGCCCAGAAGGAGCCCGCAGCGACCTTTTTGCTGGCCGAGCCTGGGCAATTTGCCCGCATGAAGGCAGCAACCAGGCTGATGTAGCGAGCATCGAGGAGTTAATTCGATCCTTTGGTGCTACGGCCTACCAAATGAAGAGCGAAGCACATGACGAAGAAGTGGCCCTGGTTTCGCATCTGCCACAATTGTTAGCCTCCCTCTTAGCCGGAAGCTTGCATGGTGAACTCTCTTTGGCGGGACAAGGATTGCGTGACATGGTGCGAATCGCTGATTCGGATCCACTTCTTTGGAGCGGGATTTTGAGTGGCAATCAACAAGCCATTAAGCCGTTACTTCGACAAATCTCTAAGCAAATAGATCAACTTGTCGATTTAAATTTATCTCGAGAAAGTGTCGAGAGAGTTATTGCGGCGGGAGTTGTCGGTAAATCGACTATTCCGGGCAAACATGGTGGAGTTGACCGTGATTACGCAAAATTACCTGTGGTGATTAGCGATAAACCAGGCCAATTAGCTGCACTTTTCGCGATTTGTGGTGAAATCGGAGTCAATATTGAGGATTTGAGCATTGAGCATTCTCCGGCTCAAGCCACCGGATTAATTACCCTCTTCGTTGCCCAAGGTGATTTATCGACTTTAATAAATGAGCTAAGCGGAAGAGGTTGGGAAGTACATCCGTAATGCTTAATTGGTAAATCTTTATACCGATCTAACCTTTTATCGATATTGATTTGTGAAGTTTTAATTGGTAAGTAATTGGTGGCTACTCGAGCAGGTTAGCCTTGGCTAAGCGATACTGATATTGCGCTTAAATATTTGAATTGGGTAAATTTCGATCGGGGGTCACAGATGCCAGTCATTGCTATCGATGGCCCTAGTGGCGCCGGAAAATCATCAGTTTCTAAAGGTATAGCTCTTAGAGGGGGCTGGGGTTATCTAGATACCGGAGCCTTGTACCGGGGATCGACCTGGCTGGCGTTACAGGCGGGGGTTTCAGCGCCGGAAGAGGTTGCCAATTTAGTTGTGAAAAGTAATTTGAATTTCAACTTGAGCGCTTCCGACCCGAAACTGATCGCCAACTATCCATTAGAACAGGAAAGCAAGACGGATATTTCAGAAATTATCCGCGAAGAGTTGATTACAAATGCAGTGAGCGCCTTCAGTGCCATGCCAGAGGTGCGTAGAGAGTTGTTACTTCTACAAAGAAATTTTATCGAAAAAAGTAATGCTCAATTTGGTGGGGCAGTGGTGGAGGGCCGCGATATCGGAACAACGGTATGGCCTGATGCGGAATTGAAAATTTATTTGACTGCCGATGTTGAGGCGCGGGCAACGCGTAGACAAGCACAGTTGAGCGAATTATCTGATGTCAGTGCATCTTCTGTTGCGGATTCACTTGCCAAAAGAGATGCGATTGATTCGATGAGGGCCGCTTCACCGTTAAGACAAAGTGAAGATCAAATTGTTTTGGATGCGACATACTTGAATCTAGAAGAGACGATTCAAGCGCTCTGGAATTTAATCGAGGAGCGAAAAATAAATGGATGAGAGTTTAAATGATGTAAACGGTAATGATCAAGGCAGGCTGCCGATAGTTGCATTAATCGGTAGACCCAACGTTGGTAAATCAACTTTAGTTAACCGTTTATTAGGTCGCCGCGAAGCGATCATTGAAGATCGACCAGGGGTCACGCGTGATCGCGTTCGATATGAAGCTGAATGGGCTGGTCGTTCCTTTGCCTTGATCGACACTGGGGGATGGGAACCGGATTTAACTGGTTTAGGTTTAAAAGTTGCACAGAGCGCTGAGATGGCAATTGAAGAAGCTGATTTAGTTTTAATGGTTGTTGATGCAACCGTTGGAGCGATGGAAGAAGAGATGGCGTTGATTTCACATATTCGCAAAACTCATACACCAGTTTTGTTGATTGCAAATAAAGTCGATAACGCTGAAACAGAGTTATTGGTTCATGATTTGTGGCAACTTGGTTTAGGAGAACCGTTTCCGGTCTCTGCTTTGCATGGTCGAGGTAGTGGTGATTTATTGGACCGCGTAATAGATATGTTGCCAAAAGAAATTTTGAAATCTGAAGTAGATGCACCAAGACGTGTGGTACTTGTTGGGCGACCAAATGTTGGTAAATCAAGTTTGCTTAACGCGATTGCTGGAACTGAACGTGCATTGGTTGATTCAGTTGCCGGAACAACTCGAGATCCAATAGATGAAGAGTTGGAGTTTGGTGGAGAGATATGGCGTTTTATCGACACTGCTGGAATTCGTAAACACGCTAATCAGGCAAGTGGAACCGAGTACTACGCAATGTTGCGGACCGAGGCTGCATTAGAGCGTGCAGAGGTTGCAATTTTGGTTATCGATGCCGCTGAACCAATCACCGATCAGGATTTGCGAATCATGAATATGGTTGTTGAATCTGGTCGGGCATTAGTAATTGCAATGAATAAATGGGATTTGGTGGATGAAGATAGACGCGAAGCTTTGGAGCGAGAAAAAGACAAAGAACTTGACCAGGTTGAATGGGCGGAACGAATAAATGTTGCCGCGTTAACGGGATGGCATCGTGATCGATTAGCCCCTGCATTACGAAGAGCTTTAAATGGTTGGGAAACACGGGTACCAACCTCAAAATTAAATGCGTTCCTCGGTACTTTAATTGGAGCAACACCGCCACCCGTCCGCGGTGGTAAACAACCTAAAATTCTTTTTGCTACCCAACCAAGTACCGCACCTCCACGATTTTTAATTTTCACCACCGGTTTCTTGGAGCCTTCTTACCGTAGATTCATTGAAAGACGGTTGCGCGAAGAATTCGGTTTTGCGGGCGCTCCAGTTGAAGTTTCAGTACGAGTTCGAACCTGATTAATCGTTAGGGGGAGTGATGAGTGAGGCGGAAGTTAGCGATCGGATATTAACCATTCCGAACGCGTTATCGTTTTTGCGTGCTTTAGGTATCCCACTTTTGATTTGGTTGATACTTGTTAAAGAGTTTGATGGTTGGGCGATATTTGTTTTGACAATTGCTGGAATCTCAGATTATGCGGATGGAAAAATTGCGCGTGCATTTAACCAAAGCAGCAAATTAGGGGCAATGCTAGATCCCGCCGTGGACCGTTTATACATTGCGGCAACATTAATTGCGTTAGCGATTCGCGATGTAGTTCCGTTGTGGATTTTGGTGCTTTTGGTCGCACGTGATTTATTGCTAGCAACAACTTTGCCGGCGCTTTATAAAATTGGTCACGGTCCAATGGAGGTTACTTTTCTCGGGAAAGCTGCCACATTTAACCTTTTATATGCCTTCCCTTTTTTGTTGCTGGCATCAGGAGATTCAATTTTGGCAAGGTTCGCCGACTCTTTGGCTTGGGCTTTTGCTGGCTGGGGAGTGGCGCTCTACCTGCTGACCGGTGTCTCTTATTTCCTAGGGGCACGGCGGATAATCCAAGATTCCAAATCTCAAAATGCCCAATAGGATTTGGGAGAGATTTGATCAAATACATCAAATACATCGAATACAGGGAGCTCGAGATGTCTGAAAATCCAACTGCCTTTCGGTACACAGCTGAGCATGAATGGATTGAATTGCGCGGAGATGTGGCTCGAGTTGGCATCACCGATTTTGCACAAGCTGCTCTTGGTGACATCGTCTACGTGCAACTTCCGACAATCGGTCAATCAATAAAGGCAGGAGCGGTTTGTGGGGAAGTTGAATCTACAAAAAGTGTGAGTGAAATTTATGCACCGGTGGATGGAAAGATTTTGCAAGTAAATGAGTTGTTGAATTCACAACCAGAGCTGATAAATAGCGATCCTTTTAATCAGGGATGGTTGTTTGAAGTTACAGCGCCAAATGCTGCAGTGTTCGAAAATTTACTAAGCA
>RGZI01000028.1 GCA_010031635.1 Actinomycetota bacterium | reverse complement strand
GGTTGTAATAAAAAAACTTTAATAAACGAGTGCTTGAATATCAGGTTCAATAATTTCAGCTAAAAATGATGCAGCACCAGCAATCTTGATACCTTTGATTAAATCTTTCTCATTAATTCCTCTGCGCACTGCACATTGAGTGCATAAAGTGACTTTCCCGCCTGCGATGATGGCGGCCAATAAGTCAGCTAGCGGCGCAGCATGTGGCAATTCGAACTCTTGTGCTTTCCCAGGGAGTGCGAGCCAAGATGCTTCACCAGTTAGCCAAAGTGATGTTGAAATACCGGATGCGACTGCAGTTGCTGCAACTGTGAATGCTTGTGCACATCTTTCGGCGTCATCAATTCCGGCGATGCATTTAATTACTAATCCCCGTTGTGCCATGAGGTAAATCTACTCTGATGGCTCTAGGCTGTGCCAATATGGAGTTGATTTTTGCAGTCATCATTGTTGGAGCTGCAGCCTTTATTGCACTTTTTCTTGTGGGACAGTCAAGTAAAGGGCTCCGCTCTTTTTTGCGCAATAAGAAGTAAGGGGATTGGCTAAATGAGAACTTTTTCAATTCCAGAAGGTTTGCATCCGGATTTAAATCCACTGGCTTGGCTTGTTGGAACTTGGCGAGGGAAAGGCCAAGGAGAGTATCCAAACATCGAGAACTTTCAATTTGCTCATGAAATTACTTTTAATCATGATGGCCGACCTTTTCTTTCCTACTTTTCGCGCTCATGGTTAATTGATGATGAGGACGAAATAATTGCTCCTGCTGCACAAGAAACTGGTTTTTGGCGGATAAAACCTAATAATGTTTTAGAGGTAGTAATTTCGCATAGCACTGGAATATCTGAAGGTTGGGTCGGTCGATACGATGGTCCAAAAATTCAATTAGTAATGGATCAGGGATACAGCGCTCCAACTGCGAAAGTTGTTACAGCGGGAGCCCGTTTGTATGGATTAGTCGAAGGCGAACTTTTCTACGCATATGACATGGCTGCCGAAGGACAAACTTTGCAAGCGCATATCTGGTCAACTCTTCCAAGAGTTATAGAGTAAACGAGGAATAATGCCAGCAGCCCTTGCTGAAGTAATTCGAAATGAAATGGTGGAGTCAATTCATTATGGCCACCTAGTTTTACTAAATGCCAAAGGCGAAATTCAATTAGAACTTGGTGATATTAATTTGCCGATTTTTCCACGTTCATGCGTAAAGCCATTACAAGCACGAGCGATGGTTAAAGCGGGGTTAAATTTAGAGCCAAGATTATTAGCATTAGTCACCGCAAGTCATTCGGGATCTGAAACGCATATTGAAATAGTGCATCAAATCTTAACGAGTGTTGGATTAGATGAATCTGCTTTGCAGTGCGCATTAGATAAGCCAATTGGTGAAGTCGAACGCAAAAAATGGGGAGATGCACCAGCAACTCGAATTGCCATGAACTGCAGTGGAAAGCATGCAGGGATGTTGGCAACATGTATTACCAACAATTGGCCGATTGAAAATTATCTAGCGATGGATCATCCATTACAGAAACTCATACTTAGCGAAATTGAAAGTACAGCTAGTGAAAAAAGTATTAATAAAACTTTTGATGGATGTGGAGCACCTCTATTTGCAATTTCAACTCTTGGATTAGCACGTGCAATTCAAGATGTAACACTTTCTGCAGATTCAGCTTCAATTCAGATTAGAAACGCAATGCGCGAATATCCCGAATTGGTTTCAGGGGTTGGCCGATTGACGCAACGATGGATGAGTGTGATCCCAGGACTTCTTATGAAGGAAGGTGCCGAGGGGGTACAAATCGCATCTCTTGCTGATGGCCGGACGCTGGCTTTTAAAATCTCCGATGGAGGCTTTCGCCCCTTTTCAGTAATAACAGCTGCCGCTTTGGCGCATTTCGGGGTTAAAGCCCCTGATGAGAGCATAAGTGTCTTCGGTGGCGGAGCTCCCGTTGGGTCAATTCGCGCCACTTTTTGACCTCGGTAGAGTTAGCACATGGAGTCAATTTTAAATCCGCTGGGTTCGCTATCTACCTACGTCATCTTGGCTATTTCTTTAGCAGAGTTGATTGCACTTGGTTTTGCGCTCTTTCATGCGGTGCGAACTCCATCGGCAGCATTTCCGGCGGCTAGTAAGCAATCAAAACAATTTTGGGGATTTCTACTTGGCGCAGCACTCATTGCTCGATTAACTTTTGCTTCACCGCTTGATCTATTTGGCGTAATCGCTGCAGTCGCTGCGATTGTTTATTTAGTTGATGTAAAACCTGCCGTGACAGATGTCTTGCGCGGACCGCGCTGGTAATCGATGGCCACTAAAGGTCGCATTGCGACCCTGATGATGCATACCTCCCCACTTGAACAAGCCGGTGTTGGAGATGCAGGTGGTATGAATGTTTATGTAGTTGAAAGTGCAAAACGGATTGCGAAAGCCGGAATAGAAGTAGATATCTTTACGCGAGCAAATTCCTCTGACTTGCCAGAAGTTGTTGAAATTGCAGATGGCGTAAATGTTCGGCACATAACAGCAGGTCCCTATCAAGGTTTAGCAAAAGAAGATTTACCTTCACAAATGTGCGCGATGGCAGCAGAGTTAATGCGTGTTGAAGCTGCTTTTCCAAAAGGTAGATATGACTTAATCCATTCACATTATTGGATTTCAGGACAAGTCGGATGGCTTGCTGCAGAAAGATGGAAAATTCCATTAGTCCATACGATGCACACAATGGCAAAAGTTAAGAACTTAGCACTTGCCGAAAATGAAAAGCCTGAACCAATAGCACGTGCAATCGGAGAAGAACAAGTTGTGATTGCCGCAAGTGCATTAATTGCAAATACTGATGCCGAAGCAGCAAATTTAGTTGGACTTTATAACGCGTGCCCAGATTTGGTTCATGTGGTTTCACCCGGTGTCGATTTGCAAAAGTTTTCTCCTGGTGGTGGAAAACGTGAAGCACGTACCAGACTCGGATTACCGAAAGATGCGCAAATCCTTACTTTTGTTGGCCGGCTTCAACCTCATAAGGGTCCAGAAGTATTAATTCAAACTGCCGCCGAACTGTTAACTCATGATCAAAGTTTGCGTTCAAAATTATTAGTTTTAATTATTGGTGGCGCATCTGGTTCCGGGCTGAATGAGTTAAACAGATTGAAAGAGTTGGCAAATTGGTTAGGAATTTCTGGTTCAGTTAGATTTATTGAACCTGCTTCGCAGGAAAATCTTCCGGATTGGTATCGAGCCTCAGATTTAGTTTGCGTCCCGAGTTATAGCGAATCCTTTGGCCTGGTTGCTCTAGAAGCACAAGCTTGCGGCACTCCAGTTATCGCCGCTGCAGTTGGTGGACTTCGTACTGCGGTTTCAGATGGCTTTTCTGGCTCATTAGTTGATGGTCATGATCCGAAAGCATGGAGTTCAGTTATAAGCCGGCTATTGCATGAACCTCAACGCCGCATCTTGCTTTCGATGGGCGCACTTGAACATTCAAAACGTTTTGGTTGGGAAAACACCGCACGCGGAACATTAGATATTTATGATCAATTATTGAGTAAACCAACTAGCGCATCAAACCGTTTTCTTGCGTGATCATGATGGGCGCGCGTGAAACCATCCTTGAGAGTATTGCTGAACACAAATTAGAGTTTGAAGAGCCGATTAAAAATACAATTATTGTTACTTTGCCAGGAATTAAAAAATTACATACGCATTGCGTGTTAATAATTGGTCAGCACTCTTTCAGTATTAATGCTTTCGTAATTCGAAAACCTGATCAAAATCAAAGTCAGATTCATGAGTGGTTACTTCACAAAAATATTAATCTTTATGCCCTCTCTTACGCTGTAAATGAGTTAGGGGATATTTACTTAGTTGGAAGATTGCCACTTTCCTCGGTAACTTTAAGCGAGTTAGATCGGATATTTGGAGCAGTGCTCGAGTATTGCGATACAACTTTTAACACATTGCTTGAGATGGGTTTTGCAGATGCAATCAGACGTGAGTGGGCTTGGCGCTTAAGTCGTGGGGAGTCGATGGAGAATTTGAAAGCCTTTGCGCATCTTGTTGAGGCAGAAAGGTAGGATTAACGCTATGGCCTACAAGTTAATTTTATTGAGACATGGTGAAAGCGAGTGGAACGAAAAAAATCTATTCACTGGCTGGGTAGATGTGCGATTAACTCAAAAAGGCGAACAAGAAGCGGTACGAGCCGGAGAATTATTTAAGGAACACAATTTATTGCCTGAACTTGTGCACACTTCACTTTTGCGACGGGCCATAAATACTGCAGAAATTGCCCTGAATGAAGCTGAACGTCATTGGATCCCAGTCCGCAGATCGTGGAAATTAAATGAGCGCCATTACGGGGCGCTTCAAGGAAAAGATAAAAAGGCGACTCTGGCTCAATACGGAGATGAACAATTTCAACTATGGCGCAGGTCGTTTGATGTGCCACCGCCACCGATTGAGGATGGCGACGAGTTTAGCCAAGTGAAAGATCTCCGATATCAGGATTTGGGGAACTTGATTCCTAAAACGGAATGTTTAAAAGATGTTGTACAAAGATTAGTTCCATACTGGGAGAAAGAGATTATCCCTGATCTAAAAAGTGAAAAAGTAACATTAGTTACTGCTCACGGAAACTCACTTCGAGCCCTAGTAAAACATTTGGATGGAATCAGCGACCAGGATATTTCCGCACTTAATATCCCTACGGGTATCCCATTGCTCTATGAGTTAGACGCTGTATTCAAACCCTTAAAAATCGGTGGCGAATACCTAGATCCTGTTGCAGCAAAGGCCGCAATAGAGGCAGTTGCCAATCAGGGACGTAAGTAAGTTCTGCGAATTTTGGGTGAATAGCCGGAGATAGTGAATTTAAAGCGATAAAAACTTATGAAATGCTTTACCTTTTATTATGCGAAAAAAAGTTACGTTTGCGCTTACGGCTCTATTTGTCCTAAATTCTTCATTTACTATTCCGAGCGTGCAAGCGGCAAGTAAAAAATTTACTCTTACATCTCCAGTGGTTAAAGAAAAAGGGATGCTGCCGGCCGAGTACACCTGCGATGGCGCAAGGGCAACGCCGGAATTGCGATGGAGCAACCCTCCCAAAGGAAGTAAAAGTTTTGCATTATTGATGTCGCACATTCCACCAACTGGGCCAGGTGCTCCTGAAACTCCACACTGGTATTGGATTGTTTGGGATATACCTGCAAACTCAAAATCTCTTCCAAAAAATAGTGCTTCTATTGGGAAATTAGGCGGGAATAGTGTCAATAGAGATATTGGATATGCGCCACCTTGTT
Source organism: Actinomycetota bacterium (assembly GCA_010031635.1). Lineage (GTDB taxonomy): Bacteria > Actinomycetota > Actinomycetes > Nanopelagicales > Nanopelagicaceae > UBA3012. Next base: position 11,089 of record RGZI01000028.1, on the reverse strand, counting down.
CAAAAGGCCCAGGTGAAAAACTTTATACCTACACAATTTATGCACTTTCAAAATCTGCCAATCTCGGCGAGGTTTCATCAGCGTCAGTGAGCCGGGAAATTCTATTGAATGGTATTTCAAAAATAACTTTGGGCAAAGCGACTTTAAATGTTAATTACACGAGACCTGAAGGGGCGAGCGATGCACCACCACCTCCACCACAATAATCATGAAATTACTTTTCCTTCAGAAATAAGTCGACGTGCGCTAATTCAAGGCATTGGAATAGGCGTGGGTGCTTCATTACTTGGCTCATTAACGATGGATCAATCTTTTGCAGCGACAGACGCAGTTCCGGGTTTTGACGTATTTTCAAAATCGGTAAAGACCTTCAAATCTGGAAAGTATTACCTCGTTGAATCAAACGGAATTCCAAACCACAGCATGATGGTTGGCATTACTAACTGGCAGCAACAAGTTCCAACTATTCAGCCGTATGCAGGTGAAAATGCTTGGAAAATTCCAGTTAAACCGGTAATTTCAAAAAATTCTATCTCTGCCAAAAATAATCTTTTCCGTGGAGCTATCGCATTAGCAGTAAACGGAGTTCCAATTTTTAATGCGTTCAACAATCGGGGCGAAGATTCCTATTTAATTGGCGAACTAGATGAGTGGGGTGGGCATTGTGGGCGAGCTGATGATTATCACTATCACGTAGCCCCATTACACCTGCAAAAAATTGTGGGCAAGAAGAAACCAATAGCTTATGCACTAGATGGATTCCCAATATTTGGCGAAGTCGAAGTTGATGGGAAAGTAGTGAAGGGGCTTGATGAATTTAATGGACATTATGATTCCAAGAAAAATTATCACTATCACGGTACAAAAACTTATCCATATATAAATGGTGGAATGCGCGGGGTTGTGACAGTTGCCGAAGGTCAAATTTCACCACAACCTGAGACCCATCCATTTAGAGAAGCTGGAGCTCCCTTGCGAGGGGCAAAAATAACAGCTTTCGAACAATCAGGTGCAACTTCCTATGCACTAACTTACAAAGTTAATGGGCTGGAAAGTAAAATTGAGTATTCGACAACTTTAGCATCGGTAGAAATGAAATTCACCGATAGTTCAGGTGCCATAGTTCAGGAAAGTTACCAAAGACAGTGAAAAAATTAATTTCATTTCTAATTTTATTTGCGTTAATTATGCAAATAACACCAGCAAATGCCGCGAATAAGAGTGTTGCTTTTACTGCAGAAGTTTGGGCCGATAATTGGTTTGCACTCTATATAAACGGAAAGTTAGTTGGTGAAGATTCAGTACCGATAACAACTGAAAGATCCTTTAATTCCGAGCAAATAACTTTTAAAGCAACCTATCCACTAACAATCGGATTAATTGGGAAAGATTTCAAAGAGAATAATTCAGGCTTGGAGTACATAGGCAGTAATCGTCAACAAATCGGAGATGGTGGAGTTGTTTTACAGATAAAGGAATCAGCATCGGGAAAAATTGTTGCCACTACTAGCAAGAAGTGGAGAGTACTTGCGATACAGCAAGCTCCGTTAAATAGTGAATGTGTAACATCAAGTGATCCTTTGAGAGATTGTAAATCTAATGAGAGATCAATCCCAACGACTTGGTTTAAGAGTCCCTACAAAGATTCTAAGTGGCCCTTTGCGCGCGAGTACACAGAAACTGAAGTCGGTGTCAAAGATGGATACCTTGATATCGATTGGGATCAAAAGGCAAAATTAATTTGGGGGAAAGATTTAAAAGTCGACAACACCCTTTTATTTAGATACCAAGTGAGCGGCAAGTAAAATTATTCTTGTGAAGCGAATTCTCCAGTAACCATGAAATAAACACGGCGTGAAATAGAAACCGCATGGTCGCCAAAGCGTTCGTAATATCTGCCGATTAGAGTCATGTCGATTGCAGTTTCAATTCCATGTGGCCAAGCATCATCAAGTAGCGCTACAAAGAGTTTGCGGTGAAGTAAATCCATTTCATCATCATCTTTTTCAAGTTCAAGCGCCATTTTTGTGTCTCTACTTGAAATAATTTCTGTAGTCTTTTTGCAAATTTTTGAAGCAGCAGCACCCATCTCTTGCACAGTCAATAAAAGTTCTGGCGGAACGGCTGTGGCTGGATAACGCATACGAGCAGATTTAGCGACGTGATGTGCAAGGTCGCCCATTCGTTCAAGGTCGGCACTCATGCGAAGAGAAACCACAAGGGCACGTAGGTCACTTGCTACAGGTTGTTGTCTTGCCATCAAATCAATTGTTTGCGCATCTAGTGCATGTTGAATTTCATCAATTTGGTTATCTTCAGCGATGACTTGTTCAGCGAGTGCGAGGTCGGCGGTCAAAAGCGCATGAGTCGCTTGCTCCATAGCCTTCTGAACCCGTCTGCTTAAATCGGCCAGGGTCTCATTAATGGCATCTAACTCTTCATGGAAGGCGTCGCGCATGAGTGAACTTTACTTCGGCAGGGGGTTAAGAGGAGGGATCTCAATGAACATCGGCTGAACGAGCCCTGAATTTTTAGCACTTTCACCCTTTGCGTAAGAGCGGACTGGGTAGATGAGTAGCCAGACTCTCTACGATATAGAGATGGCATTAGCCCGGCGAAAGTTAGTCAACCCAGAAGGTTCGCGAACCGAGCTTTCAAGTGGAGTGATTGCTGTCCTCGAAACCTTGGATTCGGCTTCGGTTGTCCTGGCCCCAGGTGACGGAGTCCTTTACTCATCTGCCGCCGCTCTTCAGATTGGTTTAATCAAAGATGGCCGTTTATTTAGCGAAGAGTTACTCGCATTAATTCGCGTTGTGCGTCGAGAAGATCAATCGCAACAAGGAAACATCGAAATTCCGCGTGGACCAGTCGGAGAAGGAGTAAAAAACTTATTGGTCAAAGTCACACCACTTGGCAATGAAGGATTGATTTTAGTTTTAGCAGATGACGTAAGCGAAGCTGATCGAATTGATGCGGTACGTAGAGATTTTGTGGCAAATATTTCACATGAACTAAAAACCCCTATCGGTGCACTTTCAATTTTGAGTGAAGCAGTTTTGCAAGCGAGCGATGATCCAACAATGGTCAAACATTTCGCAACAAAAATGGGAGATACTGCAAATAGGCTGACTGAGCTAGTGCAGCAGATTATTTCTTTATCCAGATTGCAAGACGCTGATCCCTTAACTGATGCGGCGTCGGTTGATATTTCATGGGCAATTAAGAGCGCAGTTGATCAAAGCCAAACAAATGCAGATGCTCGTGGAATTATTATTTCCCTTGATGCAGAAGTAGAAGTAAACGTTTTTGGAGATCGTGAACAGTTAGTTATGGCTCTTCATAATTTGATTGAAAATGCCATCAATTACAGCCCAGAAAAAACTAAAGTGATTATCTCAGTGCGCGTTATTGAAAAGCTTGTTGAGATAGTTGTAAAGGACCAAGGGATAGGAATAGCTGAACGCGATCAGGAGCGAATTTTTGAAAGGTTTTACCGTGTTGACCCAGCTAGATCTAGAGAGACTGGTGGAACTGGGTTAGGACTTTCAATTGTAAAACATGTAGTTGCAAATCACGGCGGGGATGTTTCTGTGTGGAGTCAGGTTGGAGAAGGAAGTACTTTCACTCTGCGGTTACCACTAATTGATGAGGATTTATTAGCGAAGGAGATTTTGTGACCAAAATATTGGTGGTTGAAGATGAGGATTCCTTTTCAGATGCCCTTGCATTTTTGCTTCAAAAAGAAGGTTTCGAAACTGTAGTTGCAGACACTGGTCCAAAAGCGATTGCAGAATTTGAAAAAGGCGGAGCAGATTTAATCCTTTTAGATTTAATGCTTCCCGGGCTAAGTGGAACTGAGGTTTGCCGACAGATTAGAACTCGTTCACAAGTTCCAATCATCATGCTAACTGCCAAAGATACTGAAGTAGATAAAGTGGTTGGCCTTGAACTTGGTGCCGATGATTACGTAACTAAGCCATACTCCTCAAGAGAGTTGATCGCCAGAGTTCGGGCAGTACTACGCCGCCAGGAAGAACCAGATGAAGTTAGCGGTGTGCTTGTTGGTGGCAATGTTCGAATGGATATTGAGCGTCATATCGTGAGCGTTGATAATATTGCGATTTCATTACCCTTGAAGGAGTTTGAATTACTTGAATTTTTAATGCGTAACTCGGGAAGAGTTCTGACCAGAATCCAACTTATTGATCGAGTCTGGGGTAGTGATTACGTCGGCGATACAAAAACACTTGATGTGCACGTAAAGCGATTGCGCGCAAAAATTGAAAAGGATCCAGCTAACCCAGAAATGATTGAGACCGTACGAGGACTTGGTTATAAATTTCTCGGTTAAAAAGCTTAATTAACTTGCTAGTTAATTAGCTAGTGGGGCCCCACTAACAGATGCAAACTCTGCACTTTTTTCCCGGACCAAAAGATCTACTTTTAATTTACCAGACCCCGAGAAAGTAAATTCAACTGGTACTCGATCACCAATTTTTGCATTTAATTCAGGGAATATTGCTATTGCATTTGCGCTATCTCCAGAAAACACTGCTTTGCCACCGATATTAAGCGCTGGTGCAAAAGGAGTTAACGTTGCATCAACACTATTTGCAGTTATCGCACCTATGCGATCATTTTTCGTTCCATTGTTTACAACAGTTCCAACAAGAACTGCACTTCCATCCGGTTGGGCTACAAGAAGAACATTTACCATTCGAAGATCGCCGATATTTGCTTCAATGCCATCAGTAAGTTGAGAACTTAAACGTGTTTGCGCATCGGGGCCAGCACCACAACCACTAAGTAGCAGTAGTGCAGATATCGAGAGTGTTGCCACGGATGTTTTAGCTACTTTACGCACGGCAGGTATTCTCCTTGGCTTAGGCGGTAAACGCGAAATCCTAAATTGGGCACAGATTTACATATTTTGTCAACCACAATTTAGCGAAAAATATAGCCTCCTACCTGCATAGATAGTAAAAATTCGGCGCGTTCTTACTCACATTTGACTGGTAGACTTAGCTCTATAAATTACCCCAAGAACGCCCTCGAAAGGCCTTAAATGTCATTTAAAGTTGGCGAAACAGTCGTTTATCCGCATCATGGAGCAGCTCTAATCGAAGCGATTGAGACTCGGACCATCAAGGGCGAAGAGAAGATTTACTTAGTTTTGAAGGTGACTCAAGGTGATTTAACTGTACGAGTCCCAGCCGAAAATGTTGATTTAGTTGGAGTGCGCGATGTCGTTGATAGCGCGGGGCTAGATCGAGTATTTGGAGTTTTGCGTCAGCCATATACAGAAGAGCCAACAAATTGGTCACGTAGATACAAGGCAAATCTTGAGAAACTTGCTTCTGGAGATGTAATTAAAGTTGCTGAAGTCGTACGCGATCTCTATCGCCGCGATTTAGATCGTGGACTTTCTGCCGGTGAAAAACGGATGCTTGCTAAAGCTCGTCAAATTTTAATTAGTGAGCTAGCGCTCGCCGAGAAAACAGATGAGATGAAAGCTGAAGTTATTCTCGACGAGGTACTTGCCTCCTAATCGGCTGACACATGGGAATAAATGGCGAATTTTTTTCGGCAATAATTCCAGCAGCAGGTAGTGGTGATCGTCTCGGCCAGTCAGTTCCAAAATCACTTGTTGTCATAAATGGCAAAACTTTAGTTCAAAGAGCGGTTGAATCAATCTTGCCGCATGTTGAAGAAATAATTATTGCCGCACCAAAAGATTTTGAGCTAGAAATTTCTGGATTATTTTCAGATAACAAAAAAATTAAAGTTATCTCTGGTGGCGAAGTACGCAGCAAGAGTGTCGCTGCAGCACTTTCTCAAGTTAATGAAAATGCCGACTACATTTTGGTACATGACGCAGCTCGCTGTTTTGCAACGCAAGCACAAACCATGCGAGTGATTGCTGCTTTGCTTGCAGGGGATCATGCAGTGGTTCCGGGGATTGAAGTAGTAGATACGATTAAAGTTATTGATTCAAATAATTTTGCGGAATCAACCCCATCGCGTTCAACGCTAAGAGCAGTACAAACCCCACAAGGTTTTAGCGCCCGAATTTTGCATCGAGCACATCAATCTGGAAATGATGCAACTGATGATGCAGCATTGGTGGAAGCACTTGGGATTGCAGTAAGAGTTGTCCCCGGAGAACCAAATGCACATAAAATTACAACGCCAGCTGACTTAGAGTGGGCAAAGAGATTGGCGGAAACAAATGAGTGAAATATTTACTGGAATAGGTTTTGATGCTCACAAATTTGGCGAGAAAAAGGGAGCATGGATTGCTTGCCTTGAATGGCCTGAGAGTTTGGTATGTGAGGGACATTCCGATGGAGATGTTGTCGCACATGCAATCTGTGATGCATTGCTTTCGGCAGCGAACCTCGGTGATCTCGGCAGCAATTTTGGAACGTCAGATCCGAAATGGGCTGGAGTAAGTGGGGCTAATTTATTAGCTGAAGTTTACAAATTGATTAGTGCGGAAAAATTTAAAATTCAAAATGTGAGCGCTCAATTAATCGGCAATTCACCTAAAATCGGTCCACGACGAGATGAGGCAATTACCGCGATTAGTTCAGCCTTAAAGGGTGCGCGAGTGAGCCTGTCCGCCACCACCACCGATGGAATGGGATTTACCGGCTCTGGTGAAGGATTGGCCGCGCTGGCAACTGTCCTTATTGCGCGTTAGTTAGACTGACCGAGTGAGTATCCACTTATATGACAGCGCAACTCGAGAAATCCGCGCATTTAAACCGCTGAATCCAGGTGCGGTATCAATCTATCTGTGTGGTGCAACAGTGCAAGCTCCTCCACATATTGGGCATGTGAGAAGTGGAATCAATTTTGATATTTTGCGCCGCTGGTTAACTCACTCTGGATTTAACGTAACTTTTATTCGCAATGTCACTGATATTGATGACAAAATTTTACAAAATGCGTTAAAAGAAGAGATGCCGTGGTGGGCCTTAGCTCTTAAGTATGAGCGAGCATTTACTCATGCATATAAAGAGTTGAATGTGCTGCCACCAACATATGAACCTCGCGCAACTGGTCATATAACTCAGATGATCGAATTAATTGAAAAATTGATTACTTTAGGCAAGGCATATGCACCAGGCAATGGTGATGTTTATTTGGATGTTCGTTCCTTAGCTGAATACCTAACTATCTCTAAACAGAAATTAGATGACCTCTTAATTTCACCTGACGGGGATCAAAGTTTTAAGAAAAATTCACAAGATTTTGCATTGTGGAAAAGCGCAAAAGCTGGTGAGCCATCATGGCCAACACCGTGGGGGGCAGGACGACCAGGTTGGCATATTGAATGCTCAGCGATGGCACACGCTTATTTAGGCGAGGCCTTTGATATTCATGGCGGAGGGTTAGATCTAGTTTTTCCACATCATGAAAATGAAATTGCGCAGTCAAACGCAGCTGGTTATCCATTTGCAAAATTGTGGATGCACAACGCTTGGGTCACCACAGCTGGTGAGAAAATGAGTAAGTCACTAGGAAATTCATTGCGGGTAAATGAGTTGTTGCCCAAAGTACGTGGAATTGAATTACGTTGGTATCTAGGAAGTGCCCAATATCGGTCAATGCTTGAATATTCACCAGAAGCACTTGAAGAATCAGCAGTCGGATTTCGCAGAGTAGAAAACTTTTTGAAACGTGCGAAAGAAATTATCGGCCAAAATCCAGAACTAAAAATTTCTAAAGATTTTGCAGCGGCTATGGATAATGATTTAGCAGTCCCAGAAGGCTTAGCAATAATCGCCGAGTTAGTAAGAGCGGGAAATGCCGCGATCACGTCGAATGACAAAAAAACACTTACTGATAATGCAGCAAATGTGCGCGGAGCACTTCGATGGCTTGGTCAAACTTGCTCTTGCAGAGCGAGAAGAGGCCAGAATTCGTCAAGATTGGCAGAGTGCAGATCGCATTCGGGATGCAATCTCTGCAGTCGGGATTTCCATCGAAGATACTTCGAGCGGTCCGCGATGGACCATCACTCGGGGCGAGGACAGGTAAATAATGGTTAAGAAAAAAGTTGGCACTGGTGGAAATAACAAAAGACGTTTAGCCGGAAAAGGTCCGACACCAAAAGCCGAAGACCGCACCTATCACCCTGCTGCTAAGCGAAAAAAAGCCGCAGCCAAAAAAGGAAAGCCAGCAAAAGCTGGTGCAAAAAGACCTGGAACTAGAGATTCACGGCGATCAACAGAGCAGAGCGGTGTTGGTGATGGAGCTAGATCTAAATCAGTAGCGCGCACTCCAAGATCTGCAAACCGGGAGACTCCACTTGAAGAGGACATAATTGTTGGACGTAATCCTGTATTAGAAGCGCTACAGTTTTAATGGCCCGCGGAATTGATATTGACGATCGAGTTCGTGAAATCGTTGAGTTAGCCCGCGAAAAAAAGATTCCAATAGAGGAGTGCGCAAGACGAGAGCTTGATGCTTACCCTGCACATCAAGGTATTGCGTTGCGAATCTCGCCATATGTTTATAAAGAGTTTGATGATGTTCGTGGAAAAGTAGAAGGAGTTCCACTTTTTGTTGCTCTCGACGGCGTGACTGATCCACGCAACCTTGGTGCAATAGTGCGAAGTGCCTGCGCTTTTGGTGCACATGGTGTTGTAGTACCAGAGCGACGTTCTGCTGGCATGAGTGCAGTTGCGTGGAAAGCATCAGCTGGTGCAGCCGCAAGAACACCTGTTACACAGATTCGTAACTTAGTAGCCACAATTCAAGAAGTGCAAAAAGAGGGTTACTTTGTAATTGGATTAGATGCAGATGGTGAAGCGTTGATCGGCGAACTAGCCGCAGCAACAGAACCTTTGTTGTTAATTGTTGGCGGAGAAGGAAAAGGTCTATCTCGCTTAGTGCGTGAGCATTGTGATTTGGTAGTTTCAATTCCAATGTCTTCAGAGATGGAATCATTAAACGCCAGCATTGCGGCAGCAATCGCACTGTTCTCAATTTCAGAAAAAAGGAAAGCTATTAATTAAAATGATTAGGTATTCCCGATTTATTTCTTTAGGTGATTCCTTCACTGAAGGTGTCGGGGATATCCAAATCGATGGTCAATTCATGGGATGGGCAGACCGCGTTGCAGATCGGTTAGCTCAGCAGCAACCTGATTTTTCTTTTTATAACTTAGCAATACGTGGAAAATTAGTTTCACAGGTGATCGAAGATCAAATTCCAGAAGCGATGAAATGGATAGAAGGCCCAACAACACTTCTTTCATTTCATGCAGGAGCAAATGATGTTTTACGCCCTGGATATGACCCAGAAGTCGTGCTGCCACAGTATCGAGAAGCAGTGCGCAAACTTGCGGCCACTGGAGCCCAAATACTGCTATTTACCGCAATCGAGCGCGTAGCAAAATCTGGAAAAATGCAGGAGTTGTGGCATCAAAGATTTAGTGGTTTTAATAACAATGTCAGAGCGATCGCGTTAGAGGTGGGTGCAATAGTCGCTGATGCAAATTTAGATCCCGATATTGCAACGCCAAGATTTGTGGACACAGATAAATTGCATTTGAATCCAGCGGGCCATGCCCGCGTTGCTGAATCTGTTCTACAACTAATAGGCGCAGAGTTTGATCCAAATTGGAGAGCACCCTTGCCTCCACTTCCCCCAGTAGGGAAGATAAAGGCGATGTGGGCAGAGCTAAATTGGATTTTTACCTTCTTAATTCCTTGGATTTCACGCCGAATAAGGGGCATCTCATCAGGGGATGGCAGGTTTGCAAAGCACAGCGCCCCAATTAGACTTTCGTAACTCTTAAGAAAGGCTCACCATGAAAATCGATTCAGTAGATCTCTTTTATTTGCGCATGCCAGAGGTACTAGATATCGGTGATGGCAGCCAAGACGCACTTTTAGTGCGCGTTACTGCAGATGGTTATGTTGGATGGGGAGAAGCTGAAGCGTCACCACTAACTTCGATCGCAAGCTGGATTGCGCCAATGTCGCATAGTGCTTGCCACCCAGTTATTGATTCAGTTTTAGGAGAGCAGTTAAATTCACCAGAAGATATTTTTGCAATCACTCGCAAAGTACGTGCAAACTCATTTTATGCAATTATTCAAAGCGACTTAACACTTTCAGGAATTGAAATTGCACTTTGGGATTTACTTGGACAGGTAAAAGAAGAACCTATTTATAAATTGCTCGGCTATAAAGAAGCTACTCGCAAACTTCCATACGCTTCTGTGTTATTTGGCGATACTGCAGAAGAAACGTTGAAGAAAGCCAGCGATATTAGAAAAGTTGGTTTTAGTGCAATTAAGTTTGGCTGGGGACCTTTTGGTCGTGGAAGTGTGCAAGATGATGCAGATCATATTCACGCTGCACGAGAAGGTATCGGAGCCGATGCGCATCTAATGATCGACGCTGGAACTATTTTTCATGAGGATGTAGAAGCAGCTGCGGCAAGATTGCAAGCTCTATCTGATGCAAATGTACTTTGGTATGAAGAACCCTTTGATGCCGCTGCTTTGGCTTCCTATGGTGAATTAGCAAAGCGGACACCTAAAGTTAAATTAGCTGGCGGCGAGGGTGCACATAACCCATATCAAGCTGAACATTTAATTGATCATGGTGGTGTTGGATTTGTACAAATTGATACTGGTTATATTGGTGGAATCGGTGACGCATACCGTGTTGCTCAGTATGCAAAAACACGTGGAGTTCAATTCGTGAATCACACCTTTACTTCACACTCAGCACTTTCAGCATCATTGCAGCCATTTGCTGGGCTGAAGGATTCATGGATTACTGAGTATCCAATGGAACCAAAATCTCTTTGTGTTGAATTAACTGTAGATAAAATTGAAGTCGAAAGCGATGGAATGATCACTATTCCAGATCGCCCTGGTATCGGTCTTGAAATTAATTTAGCTGCAGTCAAAAAGTATTTAGTTGAAACAGAAATAAAGGTTGGCGGAAAAGTCCTTTACACGACGCCAACTGTCTAAATTATTTTGCGTTTCTAATTTTTTCACGGTCGAAGAGGTGCTGGGGTTTGTAACCCATCACCTCTAGCCAGTGGTCAGAGCTAAAAA
>RGZI01000027.1 GCA_010031635.1 Actinomycetota bacterium | reverse complement strand
TCACCCATTGTGCAGTTGCTTGCGAAAGTGGAGAACCGGTAACCATGATTACTCGTAAATCAGGCAGATCTCCCAAAACTTTCAAATCATTATGTTGCTCACGGATCAGATCTAACAATCTTGCCGAAAGTCCAAGATGAGTTAATTTCTGTTCGCGCGCAAAGTGAAATAGCCGAAGCGAATCCGGAAATGCCGGTGCCCCGTCATACAAAACTAAATCTGCTCCTGTTGCCAAGACAGATAATTCCCAATTCCACATCATCCAACCGGTAGTTGTGTAAAAACAAACACGATCGCCGGCTTTGATATCACAATGTAATTTCATCTCAACCAGATGTTTTAGTAATACTCCGCCGCTTCTATGTACCAAGCCTTTTGGTGCTCCAGTAGTCCCTGAAGTAAATAGCACATAGGCTGGATGATCAAAACTTCTTCTCGTGAAACTTATTTGCGCTGAATTTGAAGTTGCCGCTGACCATAAAACTATTTCTGGTAATTCATTATTTGCGCTTAATCCGATAATTAATTTCAGGGAAGGAAGTGCTTTTGCAACTTGAGCCACCATTTGGCTGCGATCTAACTCTTTCCCCTGCCATGGATATGAATTGCTAAAAACCAAAACCGTTGGTTCTAGTTGAAAAAAGCGCGCCAAAATCGCTTCGGCGCCAAACTCAGGGGACGCAGTAGCAACAGTTGCGCCAACACCAAATCCCGCCAACGTAGTCACTAAAACTTCTATTCCAACCGGAAGAATGGCAACTACTCGATCTGATTCACCAATTCCCTGTTCTTGAAAAGTATTGACTAGCGCTGAAACCATTCCTACTAAATCTTTATGTGTGATCTGTTCTCCAGCATTTGCAATATCTCTTTCTTTAACAACAGATATCGCCCCACCGCCGGCTAGTAAATTCTCAAGATGACTTAACTTTGCATCAGGAAAGTAATTTGCCTCAGGCAATTTGCTAGGAATGTGCGAGCGATCCCCTTTCTCGCCAATCACCCCAAAAAAATCCCAAACCTCACTCCAAAATTGACCAGAATTTTCAACTGACCATTTTTGTAACTCTGATAAATCCTTAATCTGATATTTTACTTTAACTTCTTCAAAGAACTTCTTTAATGCAGCGCCGCTATCTGGATCTGGCACCCAAGTGGGTGTTCTCACCGAGCGGTCCATCCATTATCAATTCCAAAGGAAGAGCCGCTGATTGAATTTGAATATGGACCGCACAGATACAGCGCGAGTTGAGCTATTTCTTCTGGTTCGATCAGGCGTTTTATTGCAGAAGGAGCCAACATGATCTCATCTACCACCTGTGCTTCAGAGAGGTTGTTGATCTCTGCTTGCGATTTAATCTGTTTCTCTACCAAAGCGGTGCGAGCATATGAAGGTGCAATTGTGTTTGCAGTAACCCCATGTGGACCGCCCTCTAATGCAGTTACTTTTGTTAACCCTTCAAGTCCATGCTTAACAGTTGTGTAAATCGATTTGTAAGGAGATGCGATATGTCCATGAATGCTTGATATCCCAATAATTCTCCCCCATTTTTTAGCGTACATATGTGGAAGAACTTTCTGGGTTAAATAAAATGGAGTCCGCAGCATCAGCGAAAACATTAAATCTGCTTGCGCAAGCGGAAATTCCTCAATAGGAGCAATGTGCTGAACTCCCGCGTTGTTAATCAAAATATCAATCTCTAAAAGATCTGGGAAGTATTTTTCCGGAGTGCTCAGATCAGCAACTTTTGTGGCAACCTTGAATTCGGCTGCTAACGCCGCAAGAGTCTGTGGGTTTGAATCAACTGCTAAAACATCGGCTCCGGCTTCAACAAATGCAATCACGCAAGATTTACCGATGCCACTTGCTGCGCCTGTGATCATCACTTTCTTACCTACTAAGAAATTTTTATCATCGCTTTTCATCGGTGGTGTCCTACTTCGCTAAATGTTCTTAAAACGCGTAATCCGTCGCTCGGCCAAACTGACAATGTAGTAATAGAACACGGCGCTGCATCTATGTGGAAAACTGCCGCACCTGGTGCCATTAATGTAATTCTGGCAATTTCGCGAATGACAACATTGTGCGTAACGATGCAAACTTTCTTGCCAACATACTTTGCTGCCACATAATCAATCGCGGCATCTACACGCTCGCCAACTTCATCAAATGACTCCCCATTAGGTGGTTCGTACCCCGGTGAATTGAGCCAAAGTTGGGCTTCAACTGGAAATTTTGCTTTGATCTCTTGGAAAGTAAAACCATCCCAATCACCAAAAGCACATTCCAGCCAAGTTGAATCTTCTTCAATCTGCAAGCCGGTACTTTTACTGATGGCTTCAGCCGTTTGTTTAGTTCGTAACATCGGTGATGCAATCAAAAAATCTGGCTGAATCTTGGCCATTTCACGGGCTACATTTTCCGCTTGCGTAAATCCAATCTCATTTAAAGATGGATTGGTTCCGTTTGCACCAGAGAATGCCCTGCTATTAGTTAGTACTGTTTCGCCATGGCGAACAAAGTAAAAAGTTGTTGCCGCTTCACCTGAGGTTAAACGCTCAGTCATAAAATTAACTTGTTGGGCTGGATCAGCGTTCGGTGTAACCGCACCATCCATGGCCCGATTTGCTAAATGATCTGCAGCCGAGTTTTCTTCTCTGGGAATCCAGGTGTAATCGACTAAATTCGGCGCATGGACTTTCCGTGCTTGAGCGGCAAGGATTCGCATATCTGGATGCTTAATCTGCCAACGACCTGACATCTGTTCAATTACTAATTTGCTATCCATACGGACGTGAATTTGCGCTTCAGGATCAATCTCATTTGCCGCAGTTAACCCGGCAACCAAACCACTATATTCAGCGACATTATTTGTTGCTATCCCAATAAATTCAAATATCTCTTTTAATACGGCTCCGGTTTTAGCATCTTTTACAACTGCACCAAATCCTGAAGGACCGGGGTTTCCACGTGAGCCACCATCGGCTTCAATGATTAATTCGCGTGCCATTAAACAAGTCCAGAGTCAACAGTACGAATTAAAATTCGCCGGCACTCCTCACAACGAAGCACATCATCTGCAGGTGCTTGCTTGAATTTTTCAGCATCAATCGCAGTTAAATCCAAATGGCATCCAGAGCACCGTTTGCGAACAATCGCAGCAGCTCCTACGCCTTCATTGCTTGCCCGTAATTTTTCATAAAGTGCCAGAAACTCTGTCGCGATCTTCCCAGCGATCATTGTTCTTTCTTCCTTCAGATTTTTTACATTTACAGCTAATTCACTTAACTGCTTATCTCTACTGGTAGTTAGCACTTCTAATTTTGCATCAGCGTCAGCAATAACAGCCCGATATTCATTTGCTTTACTTGTGAATTCATCAAGCCGCATCATGATTTCTAACTCAATCTCTTCAAGATCATTTACCCGACGAGTGAGAGAGAGTAATTCATGCTGTAAATGTTCTAGATCCTTTGCAGAACCTTGTCCGGATGCCAGGCGTGCTTCATCTCGGCTTTTGCGAGTGCGCACTTGCTCTGCATCTGCATCCGCTTTAGCTACTTCACGTTTTACATCGGCTTCATCAATTGAAACCAGGCTAAGTTCACTATCACTGCTTTGCTTTATCGCTTCAAGTTCCGCAATTTGTAAATGTTCTGGAAGATTTTTTGCTCTGTGGTTAAGCAAATCAATCTCTGCATCGACTTTCTGTAAATCCAGCAATCGAAGTTGATCTTCAGGCGTTGCCTTCATGAAAAACTCCACGGGTCCGTTGACAGTGTTGATATTTTCATCTCAACCGAAGCGTACCCGCCGCTTGCTAAATCTTGAGCCAAAAGGGTTGCCGCTTGATTTAACCAGGGCCATTCGGTGGCGAAATGTCCAGCATCGATCAACGCTGGCGACCCACTTTCAATCGCTTCACTTACCGGGTGATGGCGAAGATCGGCGGTCAAATATAGATCAACATCTGCCGAACGAACCGTCGCTAACAAATGGTCACCTGATCCTCCAGAAACAGCAATGCGATTAATTATCTGTTCTGGGTTTCCAAAAACTCTTATTCCCGCTTTGCTTATTGGCAAAATTGATTTTACTTTTGCTGCAAAGTATTTAAGTGATATCGCTTCAGGCAGTGTGCCAACTCGACCGATATCTCCAGGTAGTGAAATTAAATTTGTAATCCCGAGAAAACGTGCAAGTGCATCACTTACTCCAGGAGTTGCTTTGTCAGCGTTGGTATGAGCAGTTAATAAAACAATTCCTTCGCTAATTAATTTTTCTTGCAATGCAATTTTCCATGGAGCGGTAACAATAGGAAGTTCGCCTTCGGCGACTTCAGCTAATTCGTGCAGTAATAGAGGGTGGTGAGCAATAATGAAATCTGCGTTCCAAGCAATCGCCTCGGACACGGTTTCAGGAAGAACATCAACACAAAAATAGATTTTCTTAACTTCATTATTTAAATCACCGCAGACAACACCTACGTGATCCCAAATTTCTGCTGTGGAAGGGTCATAACGCTTATTCAGCAGTTCAACCAGCTCGCTAGCTTTCATAGAATTACTCGCCATCTCACCGTCTCGCCATATTTGCGATTTTTTTAATACCAATAAATTAACACTATTAATAAATATTGGTGGGCGCTGAGGGTTTCGAACCCCCGACATTCTCGGTGTAAACGAGACGCTCTACCACTGAGCTAAGCACCCAACGTCACAAAGTCTAGCCGAATTAAATGGCTGCTAAAGCCGCCTTATATGCAGCAATATCACGTGCTTCTCCTGGTCCATTTACAACGCTCCAGCGGGTAACTCCACTTTTATCAATGACGAAAGTTCCTCTGGTTGAAAAGCCACGCTCTTCTTGAAATAAACCATATTTATTGGCAACTTCACCATGTGGCCAGAAATCAGCGAGTAATGAAAACTCGTATTTTTCTGCATCTGCAAATGCTTTAAGTGAGTACATCGGATCGCAAGAAATGGCTAGTAGTTCTACTTCGTCATTTTGAAATGGCGCTAAATCGTCGCGAAGTGCACACAGTTCGCCGGTGCAAATTCCCGAAAATGCAAAAGGATAAAAAAGCACAACTACATTTTTTTTACCGCGGAAAGAAGCCAGTGAAACTTTCTGCCCATGCTGATTTGTTAATTCGAACTCTGGTGCAACTGAACCGACTGCTGGTGAACTCATTTGCTACTCCCTCGTTTGCTTTACTTAGATGGTTTAGATGATCTGGATGGCTGGAAAAGTTAAATGCTAATTACATCTTAAAGGCTTTAGCGCCGTCCGGCTTTTGGAGCCATCAACTTGGTTGCGCTCCAATCGGCACTGACAGCGAAAGATGAGGCTTGTGCAAGGCCCGCGGTTGGAGCACTATCTTGAATATCACTTGGTTCGACATGTCCTGGCCGGCCCATTTTTGGAGTTAATAACCAGATGATGCCATTAACTGCTAAAAAAGTTAACGAATCAACGAGTGCATCTACTAAATCGCCATCTTCTTCACGCCACCAAAGAAGTACAACATCAACAACTTCACCATCATCATCACCCACTGGTTGATTTCCGGAAGTTGCGAAAATTTCTTTACGTAATTCTTGATCACAATCACTATCTTCCCCAATCTCAAGGATCAGGTCTCCTGCACTGATACCCAACCGGGTAATCATCCCCGTGCTGCTCACTCACTTCCCTTCGATCGGTAGCGGCGTTACCCCGCTCTCTTCAACAGGAGTAGTCCACTACCCGAAGCGGGGATTGGCAAGTCCTTTTGGGCGAAAAGCCAAGAAAATGCTGAAATAGGGGTGAATGTGACCTATTGCAAGAAAAGGGGGAGAATACTCCGCGACGGCTTATTTAGTTGAAGCCCAACCTGAGTTGGTTGAGTTGGTTGGATTGGTTGAAATGAGGGGAGCGACGCATGAATGAGCAGGAGCCCGGCGCGGCTGATATTCAAATGATTGATCAACTTGTTGATATTGATCCAGAAGAAACAGCTGAATGGCATCAATCACTTGATGCGGCACTCGAAACTGGTGGGCCAGTCAGAGCCAGATACTTATTATTAAGTTTGCTACAACATGCGCACGAAAAATCAATTTCTGTTTCAAATCTGCGCACCACTGATTACATCAACACTATTCCCCCACATCTTGAGCCAGAATTCCCAGGCAATGAAGCTATCGAGCGACGGATCCGTGCATTTATTAGATGGAACGCCGCGATAACTGTTCACCGTGCGCAACGGCCAGGTGTTGGAGTGGGCGGACATATCTCTACGTACGCATCATCCGCATCACTTTATGAAGTCGGCTTTAACCATTTCTTCCGCGGTAAAGATCATCCGGGTGGCGGAGACCAAATTTTTTATCAAGGACATGCAAGTCCTGGAATGTATGCGCGTGCATTTTTAGAAGGAAGATTTACCGAACATCAAATGGATGGCTTCCGTCAGGAGTTATCCCATGAAGGTGGCGGACTTTCTTCTTATCCTCACCCAAGATTGATGTCAGATTTCTGGGAGTTCCCAACTGTGTCAATGGGACTAGGTCCAATCAATGCTATTTATCAAGCACGTTTCAACCGTTACCTACATGGCCGTGGAATAAAGGACACCAGCGAACAAACAGTTTGGGCTTTTCTTGGCGATGGTGAAATGGATGAGCCGGAAAGCGTTGGTGCATTATCTCTTGCAGGGCGTGAAGGTTTGGACAATTTAGTTTTTGTTATCAACTGTAATTTACAAAGACTTGATGGTCCGGTTCGTGGCAATGGCAAAATTATTCAAGAACTTGAATCTATTTTTGGCGGCGCCGGTTGGAATGTCTTAAAAGTTGTCTGGGGTCGCGAATGGGATGAGTTGTTGTCCAAAGAT
This sequence comes from Actinomycetota bacterium, assembly GCA_010031635.1. Lineage (GTDB taxonomy): Bacteria > Actinomycetota > Actinomycetes > Nanopelagicales > Nanopelagicaceae > UBA3012. The sequence continues at coordinate 10,110 of RGZI01000027.1, read as the reverse complement.
CGTGAAGGTGCATTACTTGATTTAATGAATTCAACTCCAGATGGAGATTTCCAAACATTCAAATCTGAAGACGGCGCATTTATTCGTGAAAATTTCTTTGGCCGCGATCCACGTACTGCAGCAATGGTCGCCGACTGGAGTGATGAGAAGATTTGGAATTTAAAACGTGGTGGACATGACTATAAGAAGTTGTATGCCGCTTACTTTGCAGCTACACAGAAAAATGGTAAGCCAACAGTAATTCTTGCAAAAACAATTAAGGGATGGACTTTAGGTTCGCACTTTGAAGCGCGAAACTCAACACATCAAATGAAGAAAATGACAATCGAGGATCTGCGCGAATTTCGCGATCGTTTAGCAATTCCACTCACTGATGAGCAGTTAGATCCAAAAACTCCTTCTTACTACCACCCAGGTAAAGATTCACCTGAGTACAAGTACATGATGGAAAGACGAGCGCTACTTGGTGGTTCTATGCCACATCGCCGAAATGCTTCCCGCGCCTTGCCACAGCCTCCAGATGAGACTTACGAATCTGTGAATCGCGGATCAGGTACGCAAGAAATTGCTACAACAATGGCATTTGTTCGCTTGTTGAAAGATCTTGTTAAGGTCCCGGAACTTGGCAAACGAATTGTTCCAATCATTCCTGATGAAGCCCGAACCTTTGGAATGGATTCCCTCTTTCCAACACTAAAGATTTACTCACCTCATGGTCAAAAATATATTTCAGTAGATCGCGAATTGATGCTCTCTTACAAAGAGGCAACAAATGGCGTTATCTTGCACGAAGGAATTAATGAGGCTGGATCGGTTGCATCCTTTACAGCCGTTGGTTCTTCTTACTCAACACATGATGAGCCAATGATTCCGATTTACATCTTTTATTCGATGTTTGGTTTCCAACGGACAGGTGATGCTTTTTGGGCTGCTGCAGATCAACTTTGCCGCGGCTTTGTTATGGGCGCTACTGCAGGCCGCACCACACTAAATGGTGAAGGTTTGCAACATGAGGATGGACATTCACACTTACTTGCTTCTACAAATCCAGCGGTGGTTGCTTATGACCCAGCCTTTGGTTACGAAGTTGGACATATTGTTAAAGATGGATTGAAGCGGATGTATGGCGAAAATAGTGAAAACATCTACTACTACATAACTGTTTACAACGAGCCTTATGTGCAACCAGCAGAACCAGAGAATGTAGATGTTGATGGCATTGTCCGTGGAATTTATAAATATCAAGCTGCGGCTGAAAAAAGAGATTTAAATGCGCAACTTTTGGCATCTGGAGTTGGAGTTAATTGGGCTATTAAAGCGCAGAAATTACTTCTTGAAGATTGGGGAGTTGCCGCCGATCTTTGGTCAGTAACTTCATGGAACGAATTGCGCCGTGATGGATTAGAAGTTGATCGTCACAACATGATGAACCCTGAATCACCTCGCACTGCATACATCACCACAAAATTAGCGGGCAGTGTTGGTCCAGTAATCGCCGTAAGTGATTTCATGCGGGCAGTTCAAGACCAAGTGGCTCCTTGGGTTGCTAATCCATTTACCTCATTAGGAACTGATGGCTTTGGCTTATCTGATACTCGAGGTGCGTTGCGCAGACATTTCCGCGTTGATGCCGAATCAATTGTTGTTGCTACTTTGGCCTCCCTTGTTCGCGAAGGAAAAGTTCAAGTTGCAACTCTTAGAGCGGCGCTAGATAAGTACGCACTGCATGACATTATGGCTGCAGATCCAGGTAATACTGAAGGATCTGGCTAGTTTTCTTTACGTAGAAATACTCCAGTAAAGAAAAGCAGTAAGCACGGAACTAGTAATGCAACTGTGACTGAAGTTAATTGTGCGGTGAGAGAAACAATAGTTTTTGCCACAAAAACTATTAATGTATTTACCGAATTTAACTGAGCAATTACAACACTTGCTGGCAATTTAGAACGTTTAGTTGCTTGTGAGACAAATATCGAACCAATGAAAGAACAACCAAGTCCGCCAATTAAAAATCCAACACTTGCTACAGCAACTCCACCCCATAGAAAGTAATCACTTAACCATCGACCAGTTACAACTCCGATAGCCATTCCAACCCCGCCTATTACTCCACCCCACTTAACCAATTTCACCATCGAAAACTTTTTCTCAAATCTTGCGTATTCAAGTTGTCCAGTAATGATTCCAATTGTAAAGATAAAAAATGGAATAACAGCCAAAGATTTGGATAGACCTAACTCTTCTCGAGTGTAAATTGAAGCCCAATCTCCGGCAGAGAAAGCAAGAAGTGATCCAAAAAGTAAACCGAGATTTACCATCCAATCGATTTTGAATGAGGTAAAAAATTGGGCAAACCTTACTGCATCTCTAGCCGCATCACTTTCATTTGCTGGAATTAAAATGACGTTCAACTCTTTGACAATATAAAGAAGTAATAACACTGATATTGCTGAGACAACACCGGCATGAATTTGCACTGAGGTGAATTTTGCAGCAATTCCAGCTAAAAAAGTTGTGGCCAGAGTACCCACTGCGAAAAAACCTGACATTTTGGGGAGGTAACTTCTTTTTAACTCTTTTTCCATGGCGATTGCTTGCGCCGTGATCGCTGTATTAAAAGCAGAGATACTTCCACCAATTGTCATGTTAAATAAAAGAAAATAAACTGGACTAGTGATCCAAGTTATTGAAGCAATAGCAATAAACATCCATAGTCCAGAAATTATCAGAACAATACGAACGCCATAAGCGTGAACTACATGACCAATAATTAATAGTGCAAAGAAAACTCCAAATGCTCCTGTACTAATAATCGTGCCAAATTCACCATTACTTAAACCCAAATTTTGTTTTACTTCAGAAAATCTTGGGACCCAGGACATAATTCCCAATCCAAAGGTGAAATAAAGCATTGCAAAAAGTCGACGATGTCTTTTAGTTATTGGATTCATTAAAACAGGGCTTTCGATAGGGCTGATCGAGCGGCGATCAGGATTGGCTCGGTAGGGGCGAAGTTTTGAAAAAGTTCCAAAAGATGAGTGCGGGCGATATCGCGTTGTGTGCCCTGTCCACCGGGATTAGATGAAATAAATTTAATCAGGCGATCCAATGCAGCTTCTGCCTGCCCTGACATAATTTCAAAATCTGCCGCTAAGGCTTGAGCTTTCGCATCTTCTGGATTAGCAAGAACTGCGGCTTGGGCTGTGGCTGCATCTGATAATGAAGTACGTAATAATAACTTTGCGTTTGCTAATCCTTGTGTTGCTTCGGGATCTCCTGGTTTGCGCGCTAATATTTTTTCAAAGGCTGTGATGGCCGCTGGAAAATCATTGTCTTCCAATGCTTGGTCAGCAATTAATAGGTCAGGATCATCTGGAATTATCTGCTCATTTTGAATGCCATTTGATATTCCAGTTACTCCCTGCTCGGCGGCAAGTTCAACCACTTTGTTTAAGACAACTTCAAGTTGATCTGGAGGAATCATTGAATCAAATAGTGGCGCAACCTGTTCGGCGATAATTGCCATGACGGTGGGAATGGTCGCAACTCGTAATGCTTGGGCAACTTCCGGTTGTGCATCAGCGTTCAAAACCGCTAAAGACCATCTTTGTGATACCTCGTTATGTTTGCGATGGAGTGCCTCTAGCCCTTGAACTAATAATTGAGATTCCTCACTTCGAGGCGACCAAACAACCAAAATTACCGGAACTTCTTTTGAACTTGGAATAATCTCTTTTACAAGTGAGTTTTCATCAACATCACGGCGAGCGCTACCACCTGCACTAATCGCATCTTGGGGTGGTGTTTTTTTGGCGGCTAAGGCGCTTAAATCTATCGCTCGGTTAAATTGCTGCGGCAATCCACTCGAAATACTCACCGCGCTATCCTGCCACCGATTTGCGCCATTTACGGTGGTTTTCGACCGCGCCTAGAATTTCATTAATTCCAATATTTTCCTGCGCCGATGCAATTAAGATTTCTGGTTTCCAACCATCTGCACGTGGTGATAATTCGATTGATCTGGCCAATTCTGCTGCCACAGTTTCGGCGCCTGCTAAATCTCGATCACTCTTATTAATTACGTAAATATCGCCAATCTCTAAGATCCCAGCTTTTGCTGCTTGAACTCCATCACCCATCCCAGGCGCCAATAAGACGATTACGGTATCTACATACTTCATAATCTCAACTTCACTCTGTCCAACTCCAACAGTCTCAACAATAATTTCGCTGAAACCGGCTTTTGCTACTAAAGCAATTGCCTGTGGAGTGGCCGCAGCCAACCCACCTAAATGTCCGCGCGAACCCATCGAACGGATATAAACCCCAGCATCCAAGTAATGCTCTTGCATCCGAATTCGATCTCCTAGTAGCGCTCCCCCAGTAATGGGTGAAGATGGATCTACCGCTAAAACCGCAACTAACTCCCCACCTTTGCGGATCGCCTTCACCAATGCTGAAGTGATGGTGGATTTACCAACTCCAGGGGAACCGGTTATGCCGATACTCCGGCTCGTTAACGCACCTTCGGCCACTAGTTGATCGGGCAATTTCCCGCCATCTTCAATCCATGAAATTGCTTTTGCTAAAGCGGGTATATCGAGGGCTATCTCGCCACGGGCAAGCGCTTCGCTATCAAAAGCCGGGTCTGGACTCACATATGACACGATACGACGCTATGAACGCTTTTGCGAGTCAACCCCCGATCATTCCTAATATTCCGGGGATTATCGGTTTTGACCATGTAGGTGTGGCAGTTGCAGATTTAAATGAGGGCATTACTTTCTATCAAAACATTTTTGGTGCGGTCTTACTTCATCAAGAAATTAACTCTGCGCAAGGGGTGCATGAAGCAATGCTCTCTATCGGCACTACTGGTAATTCAACTTTGCAATTGCTGGCTCCTTTAACTCCGGAATCACCAATCGGAAAATTCTTAAGTAAAAATGGACCCGGAATTCAACAGCTAGCACTTACTGTAAAGGATCTGCAGGCTGCTATGGATGCGGCTGTCGATTTGGGAATAAGAGTATTAAATCCACTACCAGTAGTTGGAACTAAGGGAGTGCTAATTAATTTCTTACATCCAAAAGATTGTGGTGGCGTCCTTATTGAACTCGTGCAAGCACATTAAATTTGAAAGTAAATTTTTTAAACTCGTTAAAGGCTTAGAGTCGTTAAAGGCCTTAAAGTCTGAGTGCGTTGTAATCAAGTCTTCCCGGTAATACATCTGCAAAATATGAAGCAGCCGCTGTTGGCAGACCGACATCTTCACCCGCTCGTTCGTTAAGAAACCAACGATGTTCTAGCACTTCATGGAATAACTGTGCCGGTGGCAATTTCCCACGCAAGGAATCAGGCGTGGAACTCATGATTGGATTAAATATTTCTCGCTGCCACTTTCTTGCAGTTTCACGCTCTGGTGGAAGTGGTGTTGATTCGCGCGCACGATATCTATCGAATGAGGCCAAGATTCGCTTTGCCTGCAACTCCTCTGCCTCTAATCCTATTAAATTTCGCAAACGATTTTGGTGATAACCGGCAGCTACTAACTTCGGCTGGAAAATTAACGCTTGTTTTGCACCATCTAATGAAACAGAAACTTCTTCTACCGCAAAACCTAAATCTTGCAGTGCTCGCATCGCCCGTTCTACCGCTTTGCGATCTGTCGCATCTAACTCTTGCTTCTCTTTTAACATCGCCCAAAGCCTGCGATAACGTTTGACGACTGCTTCACTTGAACGGATCGGATCAATTCCCGGGTGCAGCAATCCACCAGATGCTAAATCATCTAACTCTGCAGCCACATTAAAGAGGGCAATCTCTAAATCATGCTCTCGCTGACCATTTGATAAATGTTCTTGAAATTCACCGGTTTCGGCATCTACTAAATAAGCAGCAAAACCATCACCATCACGACGAAACAAGGTATTTGAAAGTGAGCAATCCCCCCACCAAAATCCTAATAAATGTAAACGAACTAATAAAAGTGAGAGCGCACTTCCCATTGTTTCAATTTCGTATGGAGTTACATTTCGCGTCAAAATAATTCGGTAAGGAAGTGAAAATGGCAGATACCGAGTGACGATAATTGCCGGAAGTGGAACACCTGTTAAACTTTCGCGACCATCAACAACTGCAATTGGCTCAACTGATGGAGCGGATCTATTTGCTAACTCCCGAAGATGGGCGTACTCACGTTTTGCGAATTCGGGGACAGTTTCCTTAATTGCAAAAACTTCTGCTTTTTCAGGTGTACCTACATTTACCAGGCGAACTACATGCCGTGAAATACCACGCTGCGCTCCAAGTTCGGGTTCTTCCTCCCACTGTTCTAATGGGAGTTCCCAATGCAACGAGGTCAATAAGGCGATCTCTTCTCCGGAACCTAGAATCGTCAACGCCATGGCCATATTCTCGCCTATTTAAGTTAACGGGAGTTAAACTCACCCTTATGGCCTCGAAATCTGGCGCAGATCCATCATTTGGTGAGCCTGGCGCTCCATTTAATCAATCTCACCCCTTTTACTTTGGCTTTTTAGCAGCTCTCGGGGCGCTAACTGCGCTGACTCTGATGCGTGCGCTCGCATCAGTAAGCCAAGTTTTTGTGTTGTTAGTTGTAGCAATGTTTTTAGCGATGGGATTAAACCCAGCAGTTGAGGCAATTAGGAGACGTGGGTTAAAAAGATCAAATGCCGTTGCTGTGATTTTCGCATGTGTAATTGGTTTTGTAATTATCTTTGGATATTTAGTTATTCCCCCTATTATTTCTCAAAGCAATCAACTCATCGCTACTTCGCCAGAATTATTAAATAATTTAACCAAAAATCCAACAATTGCTCATTTAAATGAACAGTATGGAATAATCGATACTCTGCAAAGTAAGTTGCAACTTTGGATTAAAGATGGAAAATTTGTATTGACGGCTTTTGGTGGAATTGTTGGAGTTGGAAAGTCAGTATTGTCTGGAGCATTTTCAGCACTAACTATTATCGTATTAACTCTTTATTTTTTAAGTTCGCTTCCACAGATAACTAAAATTGCTTACCGCTTAGCTCCAGCTTCGCGTCGTGAGCGAATTGCAAATATCTCAGATGAAATTATCGCTCGCATTGGAACTTTTGTTGGAAGCCAAGTTTCTATTTCTGCATTAGCAGCAGTAGTGATGTTTGTGGTCGGAGAAATTCTTCGAATTCCCTATGCTACTTCAATTGCTATGGTCGTATTTGTAGCGGCTTTGATTCCACTTGTAGGACATTTTATCGCCGGTTCAATTTTTACGATTGTGGCAGCTTCCCAAACGCCGACTACTGGTTTAGTGGCATTCATAATTTATTTAACTTATGTGCAAATTGAAAATTACATAATTGCACCAAGAATAATGAAGCGCGCTCTCTCAATACCTGGAATAGTCACCATCGTTTCAGCATTAATTGGAACGTCGCTTCTTGGATTAGTTGGTGGTTTGCTTGCAGTCCCAGTTGCCGCAGCAGTTATTTTGATTTTAGAAGAAGTAGTTTTCCCACGTGCTGAAAAAAGTTAATACTCTGTAGGTAATGGCACTTTTGCAGGGTTTACAATTTTAGTAATTTCGTTTAACACCCGATAAACGTATGGTTCGCCCACCCAAAGGTGCTTTGCTCCATCAACAGGAATAATTTCAATCTGTGTTAGCGGCGCAAGAGCAGTTACCGCTTCTTTTGGTTTTAAGTAGTCATCAAACTCGGGAACAAGAGCAATTACCGGCCGGCCATCATTTGCCCACCATTGCAGATCGCTCAAATTAGAAGTACGCAATGGAGGGCTAAGTAAAATCAATCCCTTAACACGTGGATCTCTGGCATGACGAAGTGCTAAATCTGTTCCGAAAGACCAACCAACTATCCAAAGATTTTCAGCGCCTAAATTAGTTGCGGCATAATCAATTGCAGCTTGGACATCATGGATTTCACCATCACCATTTTCAAAATTGCCATCGCTACGACCAGCTTCACTCTCTGTTCCACGCGAGTTGAAACGCAAAATATTTAAATCAGCCAACTCTGGCAAACGTGCTGCGGCTTTACGGAAGATATGACTATCCATCATTCCACCGGCTGTTGGCAAAGGGTGCAGCATCACCAATGTTCCGGAACTAGATTTAATAGGTTTTAACGGTCTGGCAATCTCAGCGACCAAGTTCAAGCCATCAGAGGTCAACAACTTAAATGGTTCACGATCGGCCGGGAGCACAGTGCTTGCTCTGATCAGTTCGGTCATTGTCTAATTATGCGCTAACAAAGTCGAGGAAATTACTGATTTATTCCTTTATTGCTGAAAAGTGCGGCGAACTGAGATGATTAGCAGATGTCGCAAACCACAGATGTAACTTTTGCTACCCACTACCCGGCAACTGGTACCGTTTTTGCAAATTATCCAAATACTTCCGCACACCAGGTTCAAGAAGCTATCGAGCGCGCTCGCGAATCCCAAATTTGGTGGGCTTCCCAAAGTGGCCATAGTCGCCGGAAAATTCTCTTGGCTTGGAATCAGCTTTTGACAAAACGTATTGATGAAGGTGCTCAATTGGTTTCAACTGAAACTGGTAAACCATTTAGCGATGCGAAACTTGAAACTTCGCTTGCAATTGGCCATCTGGGTTGGGCTGCACGCAAAGCCAGCTTTTACTTGAAAACTACTAAGCGCTCACCTGGCTTGTTGATGGCAAATATGTCCGCGCAAGTTGAACGCTCTCCATTTGGTGTAGTTGGCGTTATCGGTCCATGGAATTATCCAATTTTCACCCCAATGGGATCAATCGCTTACGCATTGGCTGCGGGTAATACGGTGGTATTCAAACCAAGTGAGTACACACCTGCTGTTGCAATATGGCTAGAGGCAACGCTTCGTGAAGTGCACCCAGAGCATGATCTCTTGACAGTAATTCCAGGTTTGCCAGAAACTGGAAAATTTTTAACAACAGCTGCATCTGGAGTAGATAAAATTTCATTCACTGGATCTACAGAGACTGCTAAAAAAGTTGGTGCTGTTTGTGTCGAGAAGATGATTCCCTTTGTACTTGAATGCGGTGGTAAAGATCCGGTAATTGTTGATAGAGATGCAAATTTAGATCTTGCGGCTGAATTTACATTGTGGTCTGGGATGTCAAACGCCGGTCAAACATGCATTAGCGCAGAACGGGTATATGTGCATGAAGTAGTCGCTGATAAATTTATTGAACTATTAAAATCTAAAGCAAATGCAATATCTGCAGGTGTCGATTATGGACCCGCAACAATGCCTCGTCAGTTAGATATAATTCAATCTCACATTAGTAGCGCTCTACATGATGGCGGCTCAGCAATTGTTGGGGGAACTGACTCAGTGCATAAGCCTTTTGTAGATCCAGTAATTATTTGTGAGGTAGCTGAATCATCACCTGCGATTACCGAAGAAACTTTTGGACCAGTCTTGATTGTAAATCGCGTTCCAACTATGGATGAAGCAATAAAAAGAGCTAACGCCACCTCATACGGTTTGGCTGCTGCTGTTTGGTCTAAACACCATGGTCATGAAATTGCCACACAACTCAAATGTGGCATGGTTTCTATCAATTCAGCAATCTCCTTTGCTGCTATTGCATCATTGCCTTTTGGTGGTGTTAAAAATAGTGGAATGGGGCGAATTCACGGGCCTGAAGGATTGCTTGAATTTACGTATCCACGCTCAGTTGTAAAACCATACTTTCAATTACCTTTAAAATTTACTACATTTAATAGAACTGCTCGAGCAGATAAAATAATTACTGGAATTGTAAAATTGTTACATGGTAAAAGTATCGGATAAATTATTTAGTAGTTAATATCTTGGGGCATTACGAGTTCGTTCAATCTTTGGTGCCCGGCGATTGCGAGATTCCCAACAAGGTGTGTGCCAGTGTCGTCTGGTTTCTGCATCATCTTCGGCCCAAGCAACAACATGTGGTGTGCCCATCCGTATCTCTTGATCACAACCTGGGCAGCGATAAACTTTGCTTGAACTAGAGCCGGTAATTCTTCTTACACGGTAACCATCTTCAACGGTTTCATTTGATGGATTTATTTCACGCTCGCCATCATCCTCATTAGGGGC
>RGZI01000026.1 GCA_010031635.1 Actinomycetota bacterium | reverse complement strand
GTCGCAACTACTGCACGAAGCGCTGCACCAGCCTCGACGAAAACTTTCCCAAAACCCTCGCGATACGAAGGTAGGCAGACGACATGGACTTGGGTCAATAAATCCGCAACATCCGTTCTGTAGCCGAGCCACTCTACGATTCCTTCGTCATTCCATGCTTGCAACTGCTGAGTGGTGAGCGAAGCAGGGTTTCCTGGGTCAGCGTCACCAATCAACCAAAACAATGTAGTTGAATGTGTACGTTTAATCATTCGCGCACTCTCAACAAACTCAAACACACCTTTGTCTCGAAGCATTCGTGCAATAAGCACAACAATCTTTGAACCAGCTGGTTCTGCCGTGGGTCGGAATACATCGAGATTGACTCCAGTACCTCGAATGAGAACGATTTGATTACTGTGCAGAAATCCACCCTCGACCAAACTTGTTCTGTCGTCCGAGTTTTCAATAATTGTCATCGATCGTTTTCTACCAAGAGTCGACTTGAGTACCAATTTGACGATTGGTCGCGCTACTCGGGCGCGCACGTCGTTGGATGCAAATAGATACCCCATGCCCACCGGGGCATTTACAATTTTGGCTTTTGGATAGAAAACCGAAGCAAGCGAACCTAAGACAATTGGCTTGAGTGCAATCAAATGAATTACATCTGGGCGAAAGCTTCTGAAGACTTGAACGAGTTGGAAAACTGACACCAACTCCCTAAAAGGGTTGAGTCCACTCCGTGAAATGTTGTGAGGAATTACCTGTAACCCTGCTTTTTCGATGACCGTGCGGTGTTCGCTACAGCGAACGTGGACGGCAACTTCGTATCCAGCATTTTTTGCGGCAATAGCTCTGTCCAGGAAAAGGGACGCAAAAGCCCAGTCTTCTGTAAACATAAAAAGTATCTTTTTTGTTTTAGTTGACATCTAACTGACAAAGTCCAGATTTTTTGTCTGACGCCTCGTCTCAATCCCCACCACTGCAAGAAGTCCCATTGCAACAAAGAATGGAATATTTTGTCTCGAAGAATTCCAATCTGTTTGCGAAATAAGCCCATAAAAGAACAAGAAAGAATAAAAAACTGTCGTTCTCATCTGTGTCCAATTGGCCGAGAATGCAAAAAGTAAAACTATGAAAAGAAGAGGTGTGGTAAAGGTATCGAAAAATATTATTCTGCTCAAAAAAAGTGTGGAATATGAAGCAGATACAACGTCTTCGCCTAGAGTGAGAAACTGCAAGCCAAGAAAATTCGCTCCGAGCCGCGTAAATTTGCTCTGGTTGAAGACTTCCTTCGCTCCAGTTAGAGGGGCACTAGTCCGGATACTTTGTCCGATGTAGTAGGAATATGAACCCAAAACATAAGAAACAATTGTGAATATAGAAATAATGGGGATAAATAGGTGGCGTGAATATCTTTTGATTATTAACGAAACAATCCATCCAAACAACAACGCAACAGCAAGGTGTGGACGTAAAAGCAATGTGATGAGCAGTGCAATTATTCTCCCAACTCTATTTTTTTCGAGTAGAAATACTGTGGAAAAAAAACCAATTGCTAAATCCCTCAGTGCCAAAGTTGACATGAATATGAGTATTGGTCCACAAAATAACGCCGTATGCCATACCCGCACTTGGATATGGTTTCTTGCGATGAATCGCACTCCTAATTTGTAGATCAAGACTAGATAGACGAGCTGAGAGAACTTAAGTATTAAAATCGGATCAAAACCTATTTTTGAACTGAAATATGCGGGAAGAACAATGAAGTATCTCCAGTTCACTATTTCATCGAACTTTAGTGAGATACCCCGTACGGAAATGTAGTCATTGATTAGTGATAGATGCGCTGCTTGATCGTTTGAATATAGATTGATTTGGTCAGTTCCAAACCGGGCATAGATTGCGATAACGGCTATTAGCCAAACGCAAGTCACGCCCAAGATGTATAGGTCGAGACTTTTTCTACGCACACAAAAGATGAGCAATACGGTGGCGCAGATGACTGCTTGGACTGAGTAATTAACCAAACTCATCAGTTGCACAGAACTTTATCAAATATTCGTTTCCGAATCTGCATGGATTCCCCAGATGAGTGCACTTATGATTAAAACGTTATGCAACTCTTCGCGAGATAAGCCTACTTGCCAGTATGCCAAAGAGTCGGTGAGAGGAAATCTCCCATTCACCTTGGTAGTCGACTTGCAAAGCACCAGTTCCTTTTTTAAAGTCGTAGACGCCTCGGTTGTTTATTGGGTCAATTCCACCTAAGTCATACTGCAATATTCCACGTTGGTAACACTCATCGGCAAGCATCCAGAAAACTGCGTGCGATGCATAGCATTTTCGTCCAAGTGGAGTAGTAAGCGCAATGAAATCCCAAGCAGTTTTATGAAAGCAAAGAACGCCGCGGATGGCTAATGGATTTCCATTAATGTCATCACTTCGTACCAATATCAAATCTTCTTTAAATATGTCAATAACACTTTGGAGTTCGTTTACAGGACGAGCCAAAACTACTCCTTCAATCTTTTTAAAACTATCCATTTCTGAATAAGCAGCAGAAAGTGAAGTTGCGTCGACATCCTTCCAGATATATGGACTTAAGGGATTTTTGGAAGATCTTTTAAGGTTTCGTTTCCAATTTGACGAACACCTAATGAGGCGAGACGATTGATCCATATCTAGCAAATGGATCAAACTTGATTTGGTACTGATGGTTGATTGCGATTTTTGCCAACAATTTCGTGCGAGGTGCGTAGTTGTGTCGAGACTTATGCTGCGCATAATCGAAATTCTTATGTAGAGAAATGTGACTGACAAACTCATCTTTAGTTGAGTAACGAAGTTGGTGTCAACCGATTTGATATCCCCAATAGGGCCACCTGGTATCCATATAACGGCAGTCTTTAATGGTCCGTATCGATACAGACACTGCGCAGCAGTGTCCACTTTTATCCCATCATTGGAGTGTATGAATCTAACGACGTTCCAACCAGAAGTGGACTTGTGTAGTGCCCATTTCGTTGTCTGGTAAATATTTTCGTCCGAAAAACTCTCAATGATTTGATTCCATTCCAAATTGGTTCCAGTCCACTCAGACCAACCACGACTAAACAGTTCTGGAATCATAAGAAGTTCACCACCCACAAATTTCGATAGTGAAAAGGAGCTGTTGCAACCACAGATTCTGGTAAATCTGGCCAATGTATCGCTTCAACTCCCAATTTACTAACAAGGCGTTGCACTTCTGTGGCAGCTTCGTGGCTTCCATAAAAAGCAAAACCATATGGAATGCAGTGGGGCGGTAAGACATCAAATATGGGTCGAATATTGCAATGCAATACCGACTCAGAAACACTGTTGTAGAGACGGACGCGCCGTTTGGATTCATTCGAAACATCAAGTCTGGAAATTTGCTCCATTGAGGAATCGCGCGGACCAGACGAGATTATGTTTTCGTATTCTGCACTGGATGCAGAAGTAGGAAGATGTGAGCCGGTCTTAATGCGACGAAAAAGACGGACTAGTGAGCGCATCCATTTTAGAAGTGGGAGATGTAAATGTTTTTGGATATCGAGAATCAATCTTTGTGTATTAAATCTGACTCCCAGTGGAGCATGAATGTAGGGGAGTTGGTTTGGGATGTTTTTGCTTAGTTCGGTGCTATTGACAATTAGCTGAGCACCATCTGGAATTCGGAGAGATTTTCGAATGCTCACAATTCCGATGTCGCCGCGTGTCCCGAGAGACAAATTGGAACTATCAGAACTGAGAAATCCATGAGCATTATCTTCGATTAAAACGGCTCCAAATTTTTCACAAGCTTGTTGAAAAATCTCAAGATTCTGTGGAAAACCAAAATAATTAACAGCGATAATCGCTGCAACCGGTCGGTTCATCTCCAGATTGATTGGGTTTAAGAACTCATCTACCGAATAAAAAATCGGAGTTGCTCCGGTGGTGTGAATAGATGCAACAACATCTTTGCATATCAATTCTGGTATGAGTACATGATCACCACGACCAATCCCCGCTAATAAAAGAGCCTCAACCATGGCTTGCCGAGCAAGAGAGTAGTAGCGGATGTTGTTCGCAGGAGCAATCATCATCACTTTGGCTTTCCAAGCAGATGGTTTCTCATCGCAAGAATCGTTGCGACATAGGTCCTTAGAAAGAATGGTGACTGCGGTATTGCTTGCCAAAAAAATGAAATAGCCAATCCATTTCGCCCTGCACGCATTTCGGTTCTACCGGCACTATAAATGGCTTTTGCTCTTCGATGTCGTGCTCGGATTTGATTAACAAGCGAGGATGCCTCAAGTTTGGTATGAACGTTAATGACCGCAATTTCTGCCGCAAGGTGTCGAGCAACCGAGCTGCTTGCACTTTGATCATGTCGGCGATACTCCCCCAAAAGTTGATCGACAAACACGATCTTTGAATTTGAGAGTGAAAGTCGCATCCAGAGTTCGTAGTCCTCTGCAGTAACGAACGTCTGATCTTCATTAAATCCACCCAATTGATTTAGCAGATCTTTGCGAAGAAGCGTGGCAGAGGTAGAAATACAATTACCACGAAATACAAGGCTTTTATGGCTAGCTCGGTTGACAGGTCCATAAAACATCGCCCTTGGGGAGGAGTCAGAAGAAACCCAATTCTCGCCATGACAAACGATGTCTGCTCCATTTTCGAATTCTTCCAAACACCGATGAAGTTTGTCTGTGTACCAAATGTCATCAGAGTCAAGAAATGCAATGATGGGGGCCTTGGCGCGGCGCAACCCCTCGTTTCTAGAAGCAGCTATCACCCCTTCGTTTCTAAAATTGAAAAGAGCAAACCTTGGTTCATTGAAGTTTGCAACTATTTCAACTGTATTGTCATCCGAATAGTTGTTGATGATTATGGCTTCCCAGTTTGTAAATGATTGATTAATGACTGACTGGAGTGCACCGCTTAGATATTTGGCATGGTTGTAAGTAGGAATAATGACTGACACTGCAGGGATTTCACTGCGTTGGTGATTTGAGTTGAGCATCATGGGTTGCGCTGCACACACATTCTGAGGATTGCATCAATTTCGTTGGCCTTGAGATCCTTTGGGGAAAATCCAGTTGCCTGTAATTTGTCAATTCGATAATCCAGATCGGAGTGGTTTTCAGATTGATTTGGGTTTGGTCTCGAGATTGACGGTGTGAATCCAAGTACGGCACGACAACGAGAAGCTATTAGTTCCGCCATTTCAAAAACTGTCAACGACGAAGGACCTCCAAGATTAAATAAACCATCCGCAATTTTGCTCCGATCAAGTTTGAGGAGATGAAGGAAAGCTGAACAAATATCCGAGATCGGAATAAAATTTCGTTGTTGATTGCCAGATGATTGTAAAGTCATTTGTTTTGAAGAAACAGCTTGTTGGCATAAATCATTAACCAAAACATGCCAAATATTCACATGTGGGTCCATCGGAACTCCGAACCCATTTGCACAACGCAATCGCACTCCAATTATTTCTTCACGTTTGTGACACTCGGCGACTGCAAGTTCTCCCACCATCCGACCCGATGCATATGGATGTCGGTTTTCGGTAGGAGTTAATTCAGTGATAACACCCTCAAGGGGAGAGCGGTATACATGTGCTGTGGACATAAATATAAATCGTTCAACATCTGAATGAATTGCAGATTCTAAAAGATGTCGAGTACCCAAACCAGAAATCTGTTCAGCACGAATTGGGCTTTCGAGAGCTTGTCGGTCATTTAGCGCAGCAAGGTGGATAACCGCAGATATGTCTCGACAAGCATTCTTGATTTGACTCTTTTCTAATAAATCAAGATTGATAATTTTTGCATTTGGTGCCCATTTCGGAGCTTGGATGTGAGTTCGTGACGCAAGCGTTATGTTCCAATCACCCTGAATATGGAGTGCCGCCGAAATTCGGCCACCCAAGTTTCCAAATCCTCCAGTGAGGAGGACAGTAGGTTTCATTTGTGCTTCAGCACCCAATCATAAGGAATATGATTATCACTTGGATCAAGTCGACTAATTTCCATGGGGTCGTGAGGAATGGTTGCACAGTTTGCTACGAGCGACATTTCAGTGCCGACACCTTTAAATCCGTTCCAAATATTTGGTGGCACGGTGACGAGGCAGTAATTATATGGACCGAGGAATAACTCCTGTATTTCTCCACGAGTTGGACTTTTAGGTCGGTCGTCATAAAGTACCAATTTAATCTTTCCGATTGGAACTGCGTAATTAAGTGTCATGCGGGTGTGAATATGCCAGGCTTTGACTACGTCCGGATAAACGGCCGAAAAATAAATTTCACCAAATTGCTCAAAAGTTGAATCAGTTGTTTTCAGCATGTGCATCACATTTCCTCGTTCATCATGGAACTGTGGAAGTGGGGTTACCTTAACTCCATCAATCATTGTCGCTCATTTCGTAGGAGAGGAGTTGGCTAGCAGAGGTTGTCAGCGTGTCTATGCCTTCTTGGAATTGTCGATACCACTTTATTGTTTCGTGCATTGTCCTTTCAAACCCCCAACGAGGTCTCCACCCAAGCTCTAACGTTGCTTTTGCACAGTTCAACTGGAGGAGGTTCGCTTCGTGAAGTTTCCCGCTGATTTCACTGACATTAATTTCTCCCGACCCCCATTCTTTTATCGCGGTCCTGGTTACATCTTCTACCGTATGGACAGCAGTTTCTGGTGGGCCAAAGTTCCAAGAGCCCATGTTTCCCTCACCATGTTTTAAAAGTCGCGAACCAAGGGTGATATAGCCAGAAAGAGGCTCAAGGACATGTTGCCATGGCCTAGTTGCATGTGGGTTTCGTACCTCAATCGATTTCCCCCCGATTAATGCTCGGACACAATCTGGGATAATTCGGTTTGCTGACCAATCGCCGCCACCAATGACATTTCCAGCTCTTGCTGATGCTGCTCCAAAGAATGGTCTATCGCTAAAGAAAGAGCGTGCGTAAGAAGCAAAAACTAGTTCGGCCGCCGCCTTCGATGCCGAATAAGGATCATGGCCGCCAAGTTCATCAGATTCAACATAACCTCGAACAATTTCTTTGTTTAGATAACACTTATCTGAGGTGATGAAAACTAGTGCTCGTACTGACTTAGTAACACGGACTGATTCTAGAATATTGGTACCGCCACCGATATTTATGTCAAATGTGGCTTTGGGGTCATCATAGGATGCAATCACTAAGGCTTGAGCTGCAAGGTGAAAAACGATTTCGGGTTGAACTTCTTCTACAAAGCGTGAAAGGTGTGTGAGATCTCTGACATCTCCATTTTCATGTTGGATCAGCCTCTCGAGATGAAGTTCTGTAAAGTGTGAACCTTCTTCGGCCGGCAGTGCATATCCGAAGACTTGTGCGCCATGTTGGTGTAGCCACAAACTTAACCAAGAGCCTTTGAATCCAGTATCACCCGTGATCAGAACTCGACGACCACGAAAACTATCTAGAGCTTCTACCAGGTTTTCCATGGTGCCTGATTTGTTGCAAACAGTTGATTAAGTAATTGCCAATCTCTTGCGGTATCCATGCATTGCCAGAAATCCTTATGTTCATATACGGCGAGTTCTTTACGGGCAACCAGCTCTCTCATGGGTTCTTGCTCGAACACCAAGTCATTGTTGTCGGTTAAAACGTCAAACAATTTGGGTTCACACACGAAAAATCCACCAGAGATCAGACCTTCGCTAGCTTGTGGTTTCTCATTGAATTCGGAAACAATTCCTTCATCATTGGCCCTCAATTCTCCAAATCGCCCTGGAGGACGGACACCAGTGACCGTCAATGTTTTGCCGTGATCATTGTGAAATTTGAGTAAGGATTTTAAATCTACGTTACTTAAACCATCTCCATATGTTAAAAAAAACTGTCCACTGTCTACGTGTTGTCGAACTTTAGAAATCCTGCTTCCAGTCATTGAGTCGGAACCAGTATCGACAAGTGTCACTTTCCAATTCAATTGGGCATCTGTCGAATGGAAATGAATTTTTTGCGGATTTGCGAGATCAATTGTGCAGTCCTGGGTGTGGGACTGGTAGTTGAGAAAAAAGTCCTTGATTAACTGACCTTTATATCCAAGACAAAGGACAAATTCGTTATGTCCAAACGAAGCGTAGTATTTCATCAGGTGCCATAAAATTGGTAGGCGCCCAATTGGGATCATCGGTTTTGGAAGATCTTCCGTAACGTCCCTGATTCGTGTTCCAAAACCGCCACAAAGAATTACAGTTTTCATTGAGTTAGTCTCCATAGTCTTCTGTGACTAGTCCGCTGGTTGCATTCATGTCGAGGTACCAGTCCGTAGGTTCAAAGTCTATAACTGGCAGTAATTGTCCTTTGCATAAGCGATCAAAAAGGGCTCTCTTATCTTTCCCTGTGAGAATGGCCATTCTACGAGGTGCGGAATGAAGGTAATGCAAAGTTAGCGAAACTCTCGACTTCGGTGGTTTTGGACTTTCAGTGATAGGAATGGCAATTTCTGGAGATTCAGAGTCATGATTGGATGGAAAAATACTGGCTACGTGGCCATCACTTCCGATGCCGAGTAAAACAATATCCGGAGATCTCATTTGAAAAAGATCTCTACAGTATTGATCGGCTCCTAGAGTCGGCCCAAGTTCGGCAGGAATCGCAAGAAGTGTAGGCAATCGTGAGTTGATGCGCGATAACAGCGAAAAATGAATCATCTGATCATTTCGTTCACTATTCCCAATTGGCAGACAGCGTTCGTCCGTTAACGAGATAATAACTTTTTCCCAATCAACGCGTCCCGGGTCGATACGTTGTAGTACTTCCGAGACCGATCTGCCACCCGAGAGAACAAGATGGCAAATCTTGTCTGTAGCGATTTGCTTATGAATAAACTTGACGACATTTTCCGCGGCAGTGTCAAAAGCCTCATCCTCATTGGCGAAAATGGGGATTTGGGAAAATACTGAATGAATTGAAGCCACTTTAACTAATCCAATAACTTTTTCCAGAAAGGAAGTCCCTTATCGAGAAAAAGTAAAGGGGCACTTGTGGATGTCCCGCTAGTCGATACAGGTTGAATTGCGGTTAGCAACTCCTCGGTGTTCGCGATAAAAATTGCTCCTTCGACATGACGCATTGGACTAAAATTCATGGTTGAAGGATCGAGAATCGAGATGACCTGTTTGTTTGCACAGTAGGCCTCTAATGCTCCAGTACTTGCACTCGGAGCAATTACTACTGAGCTACGATCAAAAAGGCTTGAAAGCGTGTCATGTGTTACTTTTACGCCCAATTTTTCTATGGGTGTGACATTGTCACGATTAAGTGGATGAGGCTTAAACCAAACAGTTTGGTTTGGCCGGATTTGTTTAAGAATGGGTTGAGCTAACGAAATAATACGGTTCGTTAACTCCGTAAAATAATCCCCAAGAATTAAAATGTCTTGACCAATTGGATTTTTGGCTGACTCAATTAGGTATTGATACATAAGTGCCTCAACATCCACGATCAACTGTGCAGAAATTCCAGAATCTTCCAGGAGTCTGCGGGAGATCGGACTATTTACAGCATAAATTGACGGAGACGGCCGGAATTTGCTGTAGTCATTTG
Source organism: Actinomycetota bacterium (assembly GCA_010031635.1). Classification (GTDB taxonomy): domain Bacteria; phylum Actinomycetota; class Actinomycetes; order Nanopelagicales; family Nanopelagicaceae; genus UBA3012. The sequence goes on along the minus strand of RGZI01000026.1, from coordinate 7,506 downwards.
ATCGGTCTGAGATTATGCGGGGATCTGAAAAGAATCGTAAATCCCAGAAGCGGATTGGAGCATGAATCACTCCTATTAACTTTCCGTGTCCAGATTGATTCCATGCATGGATTAGTGCCATTTCCCAGGGCTGATTCTCCATTAAGTAAAGACCAACAGGGCAGTGGGGTTGCCTACTGAGTGTTTCTTCTATCGTCCCAAGCGAAAGAAGATGGTGAACTGCTGTTGGCCCAATCAAAGATTCGCGCCACTCGTCGGCAAAAAGTGGGAAAAGATTTAATTTCGAGTTTCTCGGAATGAATGATTCATTAATCGTTCTCACCCTGAATCTTGCAAGTACAAGGTTCCAAAAATTGAACAGAGTACGCGTTAGATTTCGAATAGATGGTCTACTGTCGAACAAATAATGTCGACTATTAGATATATCGCTTAGCGCAGAAAGAACTTTTTGTGCTGCTTGATGAGTTGGGGTTTCATCAGCGGCAACAAATCGGTGGATCCACGTCACATCTTTTTGTGAATCTTTTAGAATTGGAATCAATAATGACCAGTACTGTGAAATGAACTCTCCCCCTCGAGCAGCATTTACGTTCAGTCGTGTTAAGTGGTCAAAAACCATAATGTTAGAAACCGAAATTGGAGCAGGGAGTGGCTTGACCTTCATGGTCTGAAAATATTGTCGCACAATGACAAGATGCGCTTTGAAAATCGAGTTCCAGATTTTTGACTCTGGCCGAGAATAATTAGACCCGATCGAAAATTGGCTATCACAGTGCAGCATCTTTGCTTCCTGCTGGCAAAACTTCGAAACCACTTGATTAATTTCTCGACTGTCAGTCCGAAGTTCAATTGATATCCAATTGCGAGAACTAAGTATTTCTTCAAGTGCAAGTAACTTGACCGCTTCTGTTATCCGGCTGTGAGGGTGCCATCGAGTTGATGCAAATAAAGTCAACCACCAGTAACTAAAGTTTTCCCTAATTTTAAGGTGCTCTTTAACTGTCTTTTGATCAATGACGGATTCACCTATGTCGCAAACAAATTGGGTAAATTTTGAATGAAATCGACTTGCGTGAGCCTCTACATACTCCGGCAGAGAGATAATGCTCTCTGATGAATTGCTACTCCGAAACTGCTTCCACAGAATGATCAGGCGATCAGTAGCGGGTGGGGGTGCATCTCCGTCCCAAATTAAAATATCCATTTAGCCTTACAGCATACAATTCGGGCTTGACCCTAATTCAGCGCGGCTAGTGCTTCTGTACATTGGTCTCGGAACTGCCGATCAGGTTTAATCATAATTTTTTGAATTTCAACATTTTTGCCAATCGGTAATATTAATCCCAACTCCGTTGAGCTATTTTTTTTGTCTTTCAGAAGAGCCGACAACACTTGCTCTACGGGGATCACTGTGGAGGCATATGCCGAAAAATTTTTAGCAAGTACGCATTGCATTCTGGTCGCATGTTCCTGGGTCAAAAATCCCTGGGCTACCGAGATTGAGCATGCAACGTGCATTCCCATACTTACTGCGATGCCGTGCGGGACACCGAAAGTAGTTGCTGCTTCGACAGCATGCCCGAAACTATGACCAAGATTGAAAATATTTCGAATTCCGACATCAAATTCATCTACTTCAATAAATCTTTTTTTGATTAGTAATGCGCTATATACAAAGTTTTCAAGAACCGCAAAGTCGTTTACCATCAATTCAAATGAATCTCCGACCCTGTCAAACTCCTCAGGTGATTCAATTGCGTGTACCTTCAGTATTTCACCAATTCCGGAATGTATTTCATCTTTGTGAAGTGTGCGAAGGAAAGTTGGATCAATCCAAATTCTGCTGGGTGGGTAAAACGTCCCCAGAATATTTTTGGCATCACCAACATTTATTGAGCTTTTTGAACCGATACAAGAGTCTGCTTGGGCGAGGAGTGTTGTAGGTACAAATTCCCATCTGACGCCTCGAAGGATGGTGTTTGCAATGAAGCACGACAAGTCTTGGATAATCCCGCCACCAATGGCAACGATGTGATGAGTACGACGAATTTTGTTACTTACTAATTGATTAACAATATTTGAAACTTGATCTAGCGACTTATTGTCCTCCGTAGCTTGTACCAAAATGGTATTTGAATGATTAATAATTGATGAGAGCTCTTTGCTATAGAGATTTGCTACCTTTTCATCGACAATGAAGTGTGGCTCGCCATCAGATAGCGGACGGACATCGGATAGTAAGTCATCGGTGAAGTTGACCTCGTATGGGCCTTTGTGTGATTGGACAACGAAGTTTTTAGGCACGAGTAAAGCCTCCATCAACAAAAATATTTTGACCCGTTATATAAGTATTTTGCGGGCTTGCAAGCCATAACACGACTTGAGCAATTTCTTCAGGTTGTGCGAGCCGGCCGATTGGTACATTTTGGAGAATTTTTTCGATACCAATATCACCTAAAATCCGTCGTGTCATTTCCGTATCCACGAACCCTGGCGCAACACAGTTAGCCAAGATTCCAGATTTGGCATATTCAATAGCAAGCGAAAGAGTGAGTCCATCGATGGCGAATTTGCTTGAAGAATAAGGTGCTCGTTGCTCCTTGCCCTTCTTACTCCAAGCCGAGGAGATATTGACGATTCTTCCCCATCCAGAGTTAACCATTGAGGGAATTGCTGCTTGACATAGTGCCATGGGTGCAAAAACATTGACTTGCTGAATCTTCAGAAACTCATCATGGTCAATTTGTTCGAAAGACGAAGGATTATTGATTCCTGCATTGTTAACAAGGATGTCGGGATTGATGGTTCGGATATATTCCGCACATTTCTCGATATCTTCACGATTTGCGAAGTCGGCAGGAAACACACCGGCAAGTCTGCGGTTTTCAATTGTTGAGGTTTGTGTTGCAGAACCATAGACCGTCGCGCCGTTCTCGATGAAAATTGCCGCTATGGACGCCCCTATGCCACGTGTGGCACCACTCACGAAAACTGTCTTACCCTCAAACAAGGCCATAGTTTCTTCTACCTCTTATTAATTCGGATTAGGAATCGAGTAGCGGTCCCTCCATGAGGAATCGGCATAATAAATTTGATGCACGAGTTTCATTGTCATTAATGCGTCGTGAGATGTTCCATTCTCAATGGGGAGATTATTGATAATAACGTTCGCAAACTCATCAATTTCAGCTGTCCAAGATGGATCATGATTGTACTGCTGAGTCGCTTCTTTCGGATCGCCATTGTCCCTATCTGGGTTAGCGTGCACAATAGTCATAGTTTCTGAACCATAACTTTTTGAGCCAGACAATATCCCGCGCAAAATAACACTTCCTTTTTCCAGGTTAATGTCAAGACTGAATTGATGTCTCCACTGCGTGGCGGAGGAATTGAGCATTGCAACAATTCCGTCCTGGGTTCGCATGAGTGCGTAGGCATTGTCTTCAACGTCGTATTTCCAATGGTTGTTTGAAATGAAACTATGCACGTCAACGAATTCTCCTGCAAAAAGTCGCATGAGGTCAACCATGTGAATACCTTGGTCAAGAAGAACTCCACCGCCTGCCATCTCGCGCTTGGCGCGCCAATCTGCTTGGTCAAATGTAACAAGTTTTGATTTTCCGTAAACTCCGCGCATGTTAATGATCTTGCCCAATTCGCCTGATTTGATTAAGCGAAGTGCGTCTTGGACAGAGTCGTGATATCGATGGTTGAAACCATACATCAGTTTGATTCCCGGCTGGATTGATTCTGCTTTAATGACTCCAGCTAACTCGGCCATATTTCTTGCCGGTGGTTTTTCACAAAAGACATGCATACCTTTCGAAAGCGCAGTGATCGTGATTTCGGCTGCCATGTCATTGCTCATACAGACAAGTACAGCATCTAAATCATGATCAAAAAGTCTTGCATATGATCGAGAATATGCAACACCATCTTCGAGGTTCCCATCATCCACAAATTTTTTATCGCAGACGGCAACAGTTTTGAGATGAGGATTAGAGTCGACACATATGCGACGGCGTTTGCCGATGACTCCATAGCCAGCGATTCCAATACGAAGTTGTGTCATGTTCTATGGTCGCAGCAGACCGCTACGCCGTTCCCTTAGTAAAACCATGCTTGGTAAGCCAAAATTCAACTATTGGTACTTGCCACTCGTAGTCGACATCGCAACCACCCCATGACGGGATCGAGCCAATTTGTTGACCCATCCAACGATGAGGCAGTAATCCCTCATCAATATTGTCAAGACATCTTGGACGAATGACGATTGCAGAGCCATCGGTGTAATAAACGTCTCCCTGGGAATCACGGCTTGTATTGAAAGTTGTGGGATCGCCAAACGCGTCAAATGGCACAAATGGCTGAAGTCTTCCGTTCAAATCCAATTTCCGAGCTCGTAGTGGACTGTACATGTTGTACACCGAAGTAGTTGCGGCACCGTCAAGTGCTGAGTCTTCACGAAGCATTTCTACACCTTGGTCGATATACGCAGGAATTACCGTCGCCGCATTTGCAAAAAGCAGAACAAGCATTTCAAGGTCTTCCCCAAGACTTTGGACGTAGTGCTTGATGATTTGATATCCATGGAGAAACACGTCATCTGAAAGAGCTGACGATGTTGCAAGTTCAGCTGGCCGCTCAATATGTTGAGCATGGTACTTTTTACCAACTGCTCGAATATTCGGTGAGTCAGTTGAAACAAAAATTTGGTCAACAAATTTGGATTCAAACGCTGCCATTAAGGGGTATTCACAGAGTGGACGTCCAAGCACGAGAGCGGTATTTTTCCCAGGGAAACCCGTACTGCCGCCACGACCGATCATCAGAGCGCAGATCATATTTTAATAGTCTACGGGTGTGGGATAAATCCATGTTTCTTTAGACCCGCAACGAGTGCGGTACTTGCCTCAATTTCCATCTGGTCACGAGTTTCCCTCGCGTAAGAGCCCATGTGGCTTGTAGTGCATACGTTACCGAGAAGTCGAAGTGGACCAGTGTATGGCTCGTTCTCGAAACAGTCCAGTGCGGCACCAGCGATCAAATTTGAGGTGAGCGAGTGTAATAACGCGCCTTCGTCAATCAGTCCACCGCGCGACACATTGATAATTACCGATTCTGACTTCATCAGACAAAGAGTCTTAGCATTTATTAGGTGATGTGTCTCTGCTGAGTATGGAACGTGTAGCGAGACGATGTCACTGGTGGAGAGCAGCGTTTCTAAGTCGCATAACGTGACAAGTGAATACGGCGAAGAGACATTGGGATCAAAGGCTTGAACCGATGCGCCGAATGCGAGTAACAAGTCGCTCACCATTTTCCCTATCCGACCCAAACCGATTAAGCCAACCTTCTTAGTACCAAGCAAAGTCCCCATGGTCGGTGTCCATGATCCTTCACGCAGCGACCTATCCGTAGCTGAAATATGCCGGAGAATGTTTATCATGTGACCGATTGTGAGTTCGGCAACCGCTCGAGATGGTGCATTCGGAGTATTAACAACATCAATTCCTAATTTACGAGCAGTAACAAGATCAACACTGTCTAGACCAGCGCCACATCGAACAATTAGCTTGAGTTTTGGCGCACCCCGAAGTACCGACTCGGTTAATGGTTCCAGACCTGCAATCATGCCAATAACGTTGTCTTGGAGTAAATCCGAAACCTGTGATTCGGTCAACCTGCACTTAAATGGGTTGATTGCAATTTCAATTTTTGCCGAATTGAGTAGTTCGCTATCCACAAAATTATTGAGGTCATATGAAGAAGTAGTGATCTGCACCTTCATAATCAAATCCTTTTCTCAGCTGCTGGAGATACATCAACAAGCAGTTGATGCAAGAAGCGTAATGGCTTTGGTACTGATCGAGCATAGTGATGACAGAACAATTCACGCGCTTTGAGTACTTCTGAACTGTTCCACCAACCGTCTACGTCTTCCCAGATATTTGAGATGTGATTAGCGAGGGCAACGGGGTCTTCGTGATAAATCCCCACTTCTGCAAGTTTTGCAAAGATCGGTCCTGCATCTTCTCGAATTTCAACCCAATTCTGAGTCCATGTTATGAGAGTTGGAATTCCTAGGGACATTGTCTCGGGGAGTGTGGTGCTGTTGTGAGCGACTATAACCATTTTCGAAGCTCCAACAAGTTTTTTAAACGAATCCTTGGGTCTTCCAAAATCTATTGTTGGCAGTTGTTCCCTCCAGATATTGTTTGCCCGAGATCCAGTTTCGCTCTGTCCATTATGAAGTCGAATCGTGAGTGAATTCTGAATTTTTGGATGCAAAGATCGAACCAAAGAAAGGATGTGCTCTAAATAGTCTGAACTTTCGTTGAGATCATGGAAAGCAGTCCTGGGCTGAGACCAAAGGTGGTCAGTAACGATGAGAGCCCTACTCGGATTTTTACTTCGCTTCCATCGAAACCCAATCGTTGTAAAAATCATGCCAGGAATGGAGTCTGGTTTTGTATCCCAACCCCAAGTTATGTAGGCGTTTGCAATGAAGCTTTCGTGACGTTCCGCGTACGAGGGGAAACGTGAAATTCCATAGTTTCCACCGTGTTGGCCAAGAACCAAGCAAGTTCCACATTCGGTTGCTTCGGCAGCCCAGAGATTGAATACATCGTCATATAAGTGTCGATTCGATGTGAATATTGCTCGTGGGTGAAGTTGGAATTTCATTTTCGGTATCAAGTTTGCGGCATTGTTAAAACCTTCAAAAAATACGGTAGGCATATATCTACAAATTAAGTTGAAAAATTCTTGAGTGAATTTGTTGCGGTGACCATTATCTAGCGTGAGTCGATCACGCATCTGTTTATTGACATTTTCGGTTGGTGCCGGAATTACGTTGATCCTTCGTGGGAATGAAAAAAGACGAAGTTGAAGAAGGATTTCTTGAAAGCGTGGGAGGTAAGTTGCCGATAATACAAAACCAGATTGCTGGTTCGAAATATCTAATGGTTCTATCGGTAGAGGTTTAAACCCATAGATAGATGCTGAATCAAAGTCTGACTGAGCTAAGTCCCAGAGATCGAGATAAACAAGAGAATTCCATCTAGCGTTGCGAGTCAATTTGTGAAAGTCCACCGTATTGAATGCAGCTCGATTTATTAGATCAGAATCTTCTCCAATTATTCTTAAGTCAGCGAATGTTGAAATCAACTTTCTGAGTGTGCTCAGTCTGCTGGAAATTAAATCGGTAAACAGACGAAGCCAGACCCCAGTCAGAATAGCCCAGTATTTTTCAGACTTTTCCAAACAATGAACGTTATTCAATATCTGTGCAATGCGAATAGAAGACAAAGTATGAAGAATCTCTGCTTCATGAAAACAATAAAGTGTTTCATCTGAGCTGAATGAAGTGTCGGCAATTTCGAATGTGTAATTATCAAGAAGCGAATCAGGGTCATCGGGAAGACAAAATGTTCCTATGAAAACAAGATGACCTGAATTAGGCCATCTTGAACGGTCGGTTGTTGTGATCAGGTAACTGGTCAA
>RGZI01000025.1 GCA_010031635.1 Actinomycetota bacterium | reverse complement strand
GCTGCAGCAACTGCAGTAACTGATGCACAGACAGCCGATGGCAATGCAGCAAATGCGGTAACAGCTGCAATTGCGACTGCTAATACAACTCAAGGAATATTAGATGCGGCAAATACCGCTGATACAGATGCAATTGCATTGCTGGGTACGTTAAATCAAGCAGCAACTGATGCAGATACTGCACTCACGGCGGCGTTAGCGGATGAGACTCGAGAAGATCAAGAGGCAACCGCTGCAGATGAGGCCGCAGGGAAGCTAGCAGCAGAAGACCAAGCCGCTTTCAATGCGCTACAGGGGATCATTGATACAAAGATTGATCCGCGACAACTCGCAGTGGATCAGGCAGCGGCCACCTTCACAAATGAAGATCAAGAGCGTACTGATTCTGAGGCTGAAGCATTAGCTGCTGAAGCTGAATTAGCAGATGCAACACAAGATCTTGATGATCTAAATCCATAAAAACTGAAAGAGATTAAGGCGCTAAAGGCTTCGGTGGGAGACCATCGGGGCCTTTAGTATTTATTAGATCAAAATAGTTTTTCTAATGTCCCATTTTCAACATGATAAATCGCGCCAATCACTTCTAAACCAGTAGGCAGAAGCGGATACGTTTTGATCCGAGTTACATCTGTTTCAAGAGCGGCACGTTGATCTTTAACAGTACGAATCTCAATACTTCTTGTATCTACTCCAGAGGCTTCAAAAATCGCTGCATGCACTTCAGGCTCAGTTCCGGATGCCATTCGACAATCAGTGTGTGGCATTACCAAAACTCGGTTTACGTTTAATAGATGAGTTGCCAGAATTAATGTACGTAAAACGTCCTCGGTAACACGAGCACCAGCGTTACGCAAAATTTTGGCATCACCGGCTTTCATACCAACAATTTTTAATGGCTCGATCCGCGAATCCATACAAGTAACAATCGCGAGACCTTTTAATGCACGGCCAGTTAATTTGTGTGGCTCGAAGTTTTTAGTGAACTCATTATTTGCAGCAAAGAGGTCAGCAAAGGTTCCATTATCAGCGCTCATAAATGCTAAAGGTACTAAAAGTATTTGCTACCAGCGAGTTACAGCGCCGAAATGAAGGCTTTTTGGGCTTTTGCGAACCGATTAGCCATGTCGCGGTACCCGGCAGAGTTGGGGTGCAAAAGATCTGGCATGTTTTCCACATCTTCTTTGTCGAACAGATCTAGACCATTCATGAAATGTAAGTTTTTGTCGTTTCGTTTTTTGATAATTTCTGGGAGCAACGTACGGACTTTTGTCAGAGTTAAAACTCCGGTTTGTAGTTCGGCCGGGCGCTCTTTTGAATACAAACCATAGAAAATTATGCACTGCCGGGATGAATGTGCGCTCTCGCATAGTGTCTGCGTTCACAACATTTATGCCAAGTTTGAGGGAAATAAAATCTGCCGGAGTATTTGCAATTGACCGGGCTACAAATCCATCAAGATGACACTGTCCGCCAAATCCGTAACTGGTTAAATTCAATCCGAGTAATTTAGCTGCACGTACTGGCCAAATATCAAGTGGTCTTTCTGCTTCACCGCATTGGCTAATTGAACTTCCGTAATGAATCCATTTTTTGTTGTTGTCTTTATTTGGCGCGAGGATCTCTTTATCTGTTTCAATTGGGCCAACTTCAACAACTGCGGATGATGGAAACCAGATCTCAATATCTTTCATCTCATCGCCGAGGTTATTAAAAACTATTAGGTCATCAGCACCTGGCTCAATTGTCTCTTTCAAAATAGCCACGTTTGGCAGCGATAATTCCAAGCGCAAAGTATTTCCATGTTGCGCGAGTACAGATTGGGATTCTTTTCCATTCACAAACAAATCAAATGCCGCCGGACGTTTATTTTCGACTAATCCACTTATAAGTACTCGAGAAACCAATACATTTAATTTAATTTCACTTGCGCCTGTGCGGAATCGAAGCCGAACACCAGATGGTGTACGAGCGGTTTGATTGATGCCATTGTCGGCGTATTGAGCTCTGGTCCAATCCGGTAAGCGGCGCGGAATGACCCAATCTGGTCTATTTGGTTGATCATGGTCATAATCAAAAGCGCCAGCAACTTCAACCGGTGAATTCAAGAGTGGGTATTGGGCCATAAAGGAATTGTAGGTATTTAAGAAGCAGTGCGCTACTAATTCTAAAAAGATTTATTGCTAAATGATTTTTTTTAAGTTAACTTCTAATCTATGACATTACAAACACGTAAAATTGCAGATTTAACTGTCTCACTTGTTGGACTTGGCTGTATGCCACTTTCAAATATCAAAATGGTTGATCACCGCGAACAAGCGATTGCAACGATCCACCACGCAATTGATTCAGGAATTACTTTGCTGGATACCGCAAATGTGTACTCACCTACGTGGGATACCTTCGGGCACAATGAAACTTTAGTTGCCGAAGCAGTGCGCACTTATTCAGGTAGCGCAGATATTTCAAAAGTAATCATTGCAACTAAAGGCGGCATTATTAAGCCAGCTGATAATGTTGTTGAGCGTGATGGTACGCGTGAAGGATTATTGAAAGCGTGTGAGGCGAGTTTAAAACGATTGAATACATCAAGCATTGAGCTGTACCAATTCCATCGACACGATCCAAGCGTCACTTACACCGAACAGATGTTGTCACTTAAGGCGTTACAAGATGCTGGAATGGTTAAGCGGATTGGTTTATCAAATGCGCAAGGGCCAGAACTTGATGTTGCTCTTGAAATTTTAGGTGGGCCAAATGATGGCGGCGTTGTCTCAATTCAAAATGAGTACTCACCTCGATATCGTGGCGAGCAAGATGTATTAGATAAGTGCACCGAGCTGGGCATCGCCTTTTTGCCGTGGTCTCCCCTTGGCGGAGCAGCCCAGGCAGGGGAAGTTGGCTCGCGTTACAGCGATTTCGCTTCTGTAGCGACCGAAGTTGGGGCAACTGCCCAAGAGGTTGTCCTCGCCTGGCTCTTGGCTCTGACCCCAGTCATGATCCCGATCCCAGGAGCCACAAAGACAACCACCGTGGATTCGATCATCCGGGCAAGCGCTCTTAAACTGACATCTGCACAGGTAGAACGGTTAACCGCGGCTGATTCCCCTAATGAATCGCTCTTTCCAGATATCAAGCCACGCAGGAGCCGTAAGGCAATTGCTGCGGGAATCGCAACCGCATTATTAATTGGCGGAATCGGTTCCATCTCTGCAGAGGCTGCTACAAAGAAGCCTGCTGCAAAACCAGCTGCAAAACCAGCTGCAAAACCAGCTGTTGCAAAAGAGCTAAATGAATTTCTAAATCCAACATGTCCTGCTAAGCCAACAACTCTGACAATTGCGTCAGCAGTTATCTTGGAAAAGCCAGGCGGACTTGCTGATCAGAATAATGCTGATGAGTTCATGAAGAAATGCCCAAATGTAAAAGTTGAATTCATTGGTATTCCTTCAAACAACTTGCCAGAAAAACTTACAACTATGGCAATTGGTGGAAACCTTCCAGATATGTACATGCACTTCACCAGCTTCACCGGTAAAGCGCTACAAATGCGGATCTTCGAAGATTTAATTCCTCTTCTTGGTCAAGATTATGTAGATGGCTTCGATCCACTATTCCTTAGCGAAGCAATCCAAGGCGGTAAGTTGCTTTGGGCTCCGTGGGTAGCAATTCCTCACGCAGTTCTTTATCGCAAAGATATTTTTGAGAAAGCTGGAATCAAAACCTTCCCAAAGACCTTTGACGAGTTTTTAGATCTTGCCAAGAAGTTAACTGTCGATACTGATGGAGATGGCAAAGTCGATCAATACGGATGGGCGATGGTAGGAACTCCTAATGGTTCCGGTGCCGGTCGCTTCCACACAATGGTGCTAAATGCCGGTGCTTACAATCTTAAAGAAGATACCAACGGCAAATTCATATCTGGTGCATCACTCAAGGGATACGAAACCGCTTTGCAACTTTACGGAGATGCAATTAAGGCAGGAGTTGTTCCTCCAGGGTACACAACAACTGGTTACCCAGAAGCAAGTGCACAGCTTGCAACTGGCAAAGGAGTAATGATGATCACCGGTCCACACTCCATGGGTATTATCGTCACCCAAAACCCAGCCTTAAAAGGCAAGTTAGCCGGATTCCCTGTCCCAACTGCAAATGGTGCCCCACCAATTACCACACTTGGACAACACGGTTATGCAATTTCACGTAGCAGCAAGAACAAAGCATTAGCTGTTCAGTACATCAAGTTCATGTTGTCAACCAAGCAGATTTTGGTCTACAACGATCTTGAGTACCGTCTGCCTTCACGTCTAAAGGCGCAAGAAGATCCTCAAGTTAAATCAGGTATGGCTGCTGGCTTTGTTAACGCTCTAAAGGGCAAAGTCTGGTCAGATTCAACTGCAAGCTTCCTAGGAAGCGTTGTAAAGGTTGACTATGACTCATACTCAGAAATGTTCTTGGGCCAAAAGACAGCTAAGCAAATAGCTGCAGAAGCAGATGCCAAAATCAAGAAATTGATTGCGGATAACGCTTAATAAAGTTAACGTAAAACTTTAGGGTGAAATTCTTTTCACCCTAAAGTTTTTACTTGTAAAGAACACAAAGTGGGGGATATGAAATCCGTATTTGCTAAAAGATCAGCCTTTGCCAAGCGAGAATCTCGCTCGGGAATGATTTTCACTATTCCAGCCGCGCTGATCATGTTTGGCCTTGTCGTTTATCCAATGCTTTATGGCTTTTTTATCAGTACTCAAAAGTCAAATTTAATTGATAAGTGGGAATTTGTTGGTGCAAAATATTACATCCAGCTTCTAACTGACGCACAGTTTTACGGTACCTTAAAAACAACGGCATTATTTGCCGCTTGTGTTGTAATAGGTAATCTAAGTGTGGGGTTGCTACTTGCGGTACTAGTAAATCAAAAAATCCCATTGGTAAATATTTTTAAAGTTATTTTAATGCTTCCTTGGTTGTTTCCCGAAGTGGTCGTAGCCTTAATTTGGAAATGGCTTTTCAGTCCATTATTTGGCTTGTTCAACTATGTGTTGTTTTCACTTAATTTAATTGACAAGGAAGTAGATGTTTTAGGGCAACCTAACTCTGCCTTTGCCGGTGTGGTTTTTGTGTGCATCTGGAAGGGATACCCAATCGTCATGTTAATGATGATGGCGGGTATGAAAAATATTCCTCAGGAGCGTTTTGAAGCTGCTGCAATTGATGGCGCAAATAAATGGCAACAGTTCCTGAATGTGACTTTGCCTGGATTAAGACCAATATTGCTAGTGGCATCGATTCTCGAGACTGCCTGGTGGTTTAAACATTTCACAATTGTTTGGCTAATGACTAATGGTGGACCTGCTGGTTCAACTGAACTTATCTCGGTGGATATTTATTTGCAGGCTTTTACAAACTTTAACTTTGGGCGGGCCGCTGCTGAATCTGTCATTATTTTATTACTTTTAATGTTTGTAAGCTTCATTTACTCAAGGGTGCTACACGATGAAAACTAATAATCAAAAAGTCAGGAAACAAAAAGATAGTGAAATGGCTGGCACCAGAACTAACTTTATCGCCACGCGCATCGCTACTTACTCAATTTTAATCATCATGACTTTTTTGATCTTTACCCCAATTTTCTGGATGATTTCAACCTCTCTCAAGACCGAAGCGGTCATGTTCAACACTCCAATCGAATTAATCCCATCCGACCCAACTTTGGATTCATATAAAAATCTCTGGTCCGCTTATCCATTCTTGGCCTACCTTCGTAACTCAATATTTGTAGTTTCATTAGCAACATTTTTCTCGGTTTCGATTTCAACAATTGCCGGGTAGACTCTGAACCTACTTGATAGCCTTTACGGGTTGGTGATTGTTTATATTTCCTTCACTATTCCTTTTTGCACATGGATGATGCGTGGATATTTCAATGGCATTTCTAAAGACTTAGACCAGGCTGCTTCCATTGATGGGGCTAATCGAATTCGCGTCTTTAGATCGGTCATCTTGCCATTGGCGTGGCCCGGAATCGCAGCGACCGCGATCTACGCTTTTATCGCCGGATGGAATGAGTACCTCTTTGCATTGGTATTTATTAATACAACTGAGAAGAAGACCGTCTCTTTAGGAATTGGCCAACTGATTGGCGAGTACCGAATTTTGTGGAATGAGTTAATGGCTGCGGCCTTCTTCGCTCTGGTGCCAATGGTCATCATTTTTATCTTCTTCAATCGTTACCTAGTTGACGGTTTAGCGGCTGGAGCGGTTAAAGAGTAGGGAAACCCCCTAATTTCTCTTTCAAAATCTTGCTCTGAGGGTGATAATGGATTATGCGAATCAGGCCGGCCAGTACCTTCTTCATCTCAATAGCGCTAGCTATTAGCGGTGTTGGTCTCTTAGGGATTACCCAAGCCAAAGCGGTTGATGATGCTGAGTTATATCGGGTCATGAGTTTTCGCGACGATAAAGATCCAATCTCTGGAAATTACCTTTCAAAGGCCGGAGCAACTTCAGGCGGAGCCACTTCCTACTCTGGTTGCGGTGCCGAAGAAGATGATCTTTGGGATGACGCAAATTGTGCTGTAGCAACTTCAGTTTTGCAGGTGCGAAATTATTTACCAACTTGCGACAAAGAATTGGTATTAAATTGCATTGAGAATATTTCATGGCGCAAGGATGATGGCACTTTAGTTAAAGGTGCTTTAGCCGGCACCCGAGGCAGTATTAATCCAGATTTTTTCTTCTCTAGAAAAGAAGCTTTAGGAGTTTCTGAAGCAACACCACCACAGATTTATACTTTTGCAGGTTTAACCCATTCGAAAGGCAATAACTTCGCCGTTACTGGACATATAACTCAAGATATAAATAAAGGCGTTACCTCTCCTGCAAAAATTTTATTAAGTATCGCACCTGTCTACTCTGAGGTTGTTTCAGTCGAAGATGAAGTTGCACGTGCAGAGTGTTTTAACGTAAATGAAAAAGATTCCAAATGTTGGAAGTTAGCTACTGCATCTGATGGTGTTGTTTTTAAGACTGATCTAAAGTTATTAAATAAGCCACAAGGTTGGATTTCTGGAAGATTGACTTCGCCTAAAGTGGATATCGCCACAACAGCAGATGCAGCCAAACGTTATACAGTTGGTATTGAAGGTGCCAACATCGGAATTCCAACAATCAGTAAGCGGTATGAATTTAGTAATGCCGACCAAAAAGCCAAATGGGAGAAAATTAGCACTGCGTTAAATCAATCCCCTTGGACAGATCGTCGTGGAGTAGTGATTCCATGGGGTCCGGAAGCATTTTCTTATTTCAATAAAGTTGTAGCCGTTGATAAAGAGTATGACGTTGCCGATAAATTAGCAGCAGTTTGGCGGGTAGTTCTTGATCCGAGTAATGTTCCGAAAAATTATGGCACCTCATGTTCTACTGGTGATTTCCAGGGATTTGTAAGCTCAAATTCAATGACTTACGGAACTGCTCTTCCTAATTATGATGGCGAAACTATGAGCTATGACGTGGCCTCCCCACATTACAAACCAGGTGGGAAAGATTATGCAGCTGATGCTTTTAGTGGACGTTATGACTTATTGCTAACAGAGGCTTATGCACGTTGTGTCTGGGGAATTAAAGATGCTCTCCCAAAGATTGAAGTAAATGTTTATAAAACTGATGGTTCAGTTGATAGTTCAGCAAAAGTGGTCGGTGGTTTAGATACAGCTGGATTCTTTAAATTCAGCGCAACTGGATTCACATTTAGTAGTCCAAAAATTAAAATTAAACTTACGGCTCCTCCAACAACTGGTGGAACGCCAGCAGTAACTCAGGAGGCTGCTGCACCGGCTGCTGCACCGGCTGCTGCACCGGCTGCTAAGGCACCAGCGAAAGTTGCAATCAAATCAATCTCTTGTGTGAAAGGTAAAGTTGTTAAGAAGGTCTCAGGAAGTAATCCCAAATGTCCGGCAGGTTTTAAGCAGAAGTAATTAAGCGGCGAAGTTAACGGTTTGGAAAGCAAGAGATGAAATCTTGCCTACGATTTTGCCTCCGGTTTCAACTTTAACTGCGTTACCTTTAGGGTCAATTAACTTCTTCGTTTTTGCATCAAAGAAAATTGCTTGTCCAGTCGCGGTAACAATTGGGTTTCCACTCTTATCAAAGAGTTGTGCGTTCAAAGCCATTACCGCCACAGAGCCATCTGGAGCTTTAACTGTGCTTTTCAAAACTGTACCAACCTTCATGACTTCTGCTGATTCAGATTTACCAATTGCAATTGCTTTTCCATCAATTCCAAGAATAACCCGACCAGATGAATCGGTAATCTGGCCATTTGAGCTAACGCGTACAGCTTTGCCATTCTTATCAAGAAGTGGAAGTCCATTACTCATAAGCGGAGTTGCATTGGCGTTCATCACGATTGCTTTTCCGTCTGGGCCAAGAACTGGATTACCGCCTTCATCAATTAGCGTTCCACCGAAACCAAATTGCACATCTTGCTTGTTGGCAGTCTGTACTTGCTGTTTCTTTGAATTTGTAAGTGGCATCCCGACAGCCCCGGTATAAATCTCTTGGCCGCCAACAGTGAGTAATTTGTCATCTTTTGTCAGAATTGGTTGGCCCATAAATGGTTTCTTATCTGCACCTAGAGCGGCATTTCCATTTGAATCAGCCATTGGCCGAGCCAGAATCGCTTGCCCAGTAGAGGCATTAATCATTGTTTTGCCAGCTGCGTTTACTAGTGGTGGCGAATAAAGAACTTCGCCATTAGGTGCGAGTAGTGGTTTTCCATCATCACCAAGAAGTGGAACCATCATGATTGGCTTGCCAGAAGAATCAAGCATCGCTTCATTGCCACCAACTGTCATGAGCCTGGTCATCAAAACTTTTCCGTTGTGCACTACTGCTTGACCGGAGGCGTTCAATGTTGGGGTCGCCATGATTGGGCTGCCATTGCTGTCGGTGTAAACAAAATTTCCTTGTTTAACAATCGGTGCTGTTTGTAGTGGTTTGCCATCGGGGCCAAGAATCTCTTTATTATCGGCACCAAGAACATTCATCACAATTACCGGAGCCGTTGACGTTTTAGCAGTTTTCTTTGGTTCTGCTTTGCCCCCTGCAGCTGATGGAGGTGGTGGAGGTGGTGCTGCGGCTTGGAAAACTTGACCGTTACTTGCTTTAGCTAACTCGCCAACTTTTACACCGGCGGCATCAAATGCGTTATTGCCCTGGATCTTCAACTCGGTTGTTAACACTTGATTAAATGTTGCCTTCTGGGCCATTTGGGTCGAAACATCAAAAGTGGTTGGGGCACCGACTAAACAACTTGCAGGTAATGGAGTTACTGCACATTCAGATCGATACGTTCCTTGAGCAGTACCGGTTGTTGTTGGGTAGATGCAATAAGTTCCACTAGGAGAAACAACTTGGTTAGATGGACAGGTAATTGCGACTGTAGATTTTCCACCAACACTTTGCTCGCACTCGATTGCTGTATTGCGGAAGGTTCCATCGGAGCATTTAATGTTTGCTGATTGAGCAAAAACCCCAGTTGTGGCGGCGTTTGAAACACAGTTAAATCCTTCAAGAACTTGATTTGAAAGGCATGTTGGAAGATTAGCTTTCGTAGTTCCGCCGCAAACATCAAGAATTTTAAGTGCAGCCGTACTGCAATCATATTTATTGGTAGTTGTTGTGGAAGATGTAGAGCACTCGGTGCTGACTGGCAAGCTTTTTCCGTCTGGACAGGTACGGTATGCAGTAGCTGTTCCACCATTTTTTTCACAGGAAAGTTGACCAGTTCCATCACTACATTGAACAATTTTAGAAGTGGTTGTAGTCGTTGGAAAGTAACAAGCCCCACTTGCATCTCGTACTTGACCGTTTACCGGGCAACTAAATTGCGTAGTGGTAGTTGTGTCGGGACTACAGTTGCTTGATTGGGTAGCCGTACAAATTGGCAAAGCTTTATTGCTAACACATACACCACCTATTGAAACTTCTGATGTGGTGCAAACCGCGGCAGTTACAGTCGCTTTTGGCCCACCATTTTTTTCACAGGAAAGCTGGCCCGTTCCATCATTGCATTGAATATATTGCGATGTAGTTCCAGGGCTTGAAATTGTACCCACGATTGGGGCGATGCAAGCTCCACTTGCTGTTCTTACCCAGTCGCTCGGAGTACAACCGCCACCAGTCGTTGTGGTTTTAGTCGTTGGAAAGTAACAAGTCCCCTTTTCGTCTTTTACTTGTCCAGCAACAGGACAATTTGTAGTTGTAGTTGTAGTTGTAGTTGTAGTTGTAGTGGGAGCAACTGGGCAAGTGTTGATTGGTAAAACGGCTCCATTCCAACAAGTTTCCGTGGCTTTAGCGACGCAGGCGTTGCCATCCCAATAAGTATTTGGCCCGCAGCCGCCAACCGGAGGGCTTGGAGCAGTCGGCGTCGTGGTGGTCGTGGGGGCGCAGAAAGTTCCATTCCAAGCAGTATTTGGCCCGCAGCCACCTGGCGGAGGGCTTGGAGCAGTAGGAGCAGTGGTCGTCGGGTTGGCGACGCAGGAAGTTCCATTCCAGTAAGCGGTTATTCCGCAGCCACCCGGCGGAGGGCTTGGAGCAGTAGGAGCAGTAGGAGTAGTAGGAGCAGTGGTCGTCGGGTTGGCGACGCAGGAAGTTCCATTCCAGTAAGCGGTTATTCCGCAGCCACCAGGCGGAGGGCTTGGGGCAGTGGGTGCTGTGTTTTTTTCGCAATTAGATTGCGTAGAACCGTCATTACATAGGACCGCTTGGGCGCTCGGCGCTTCTAAGGCTATTAGGCCGGTAAATATGACTGAGAGCGCAAGAAGGAGTGATGAGGCGGCTCTATAGCGCTTCATAACTTCCTCCAAGGCGGGGGCATCTTGGGTAAATATTACTCTCTTTCGGCCTGGCCCCCGCAGGGGCCAAATAGGGATTTCCCTATGAAAGGTCGGGGAGTTTTTCTCAGATTTCTACTCGACTGGCCCGATCACAATTGCTTGGTCAGTGGCTTTCGCAATGAATGAAGAATCCTTCGCAGGGTTCAAATAAATACCACTAGTTAATCCGACATCTGCTTCATTATCGCGGTATCCAATTACAACTTCACCACGTGCGCGACCTGCTGCAACTAATTGTGCAAATGTTGCTTGACCTTCAGGTAAGTAATATCCCATTGGTTTTGCATTCAGATAAACACCACCCGGTCCAAATAGTTGGTTAAAGATTTGTGAAAGATGTGGTGATTGCGAAAGTTGAGTCATCATCAAACTTGCAAGGCGATCACTCACAACTAAATCTTCAACTGCAACAACTCGAGCAAGTTCTACGTTATTGCTATCAAGAATTTCAGCGATGATGCGAGCCCGTCCTGCGCCAAATGCACCGGATTGCTTGAGTGAGTGAACAGATAGAAGTGAAAGTAAAGAAGCAGCATCAGCTTCAGAGGAAGAGGTCTTTCCACGGTAACCGAAGATAATTACTTGATCAAATTGGGTACCTGGAAGTGCTTCGGCAATGTCGTTGTATCCACCATCACTTGGACGGGTCACAACTTGCATATTTTCTGAACCGAGATCTTTCAAATCATCTGCGGTAACTTTTGAAGTCTGCGCAAGAATTAAAGTTGCAGAACCGGCAGTTGCAAAATCATTAATTTCTTTTAGGACTTCGCGGCCCATTGGGTTCCAACCAAGAACCAATGTTTGGATTGGTGGAAGTTTTGGTGCAGCACCAACTGCAATTTTTGCACTTACCGAATCAAATTCTGGATGAGGAGCACCCCAAACAATTCGATCATCATCTTCTGCAATCACAATTACAAAATCATCATTACTGATAACCGTGTTCATCGGTGGAGCAAGCATCACAGTTCCATCGGCACGACGAATACCAATTAGAGAAGCACCTGAAAAACCTAGGAGCGCTTCGCCAAACATATGACCGGCTGAAAGCCCTGCAGGAGCGTAATAAATCTCATTTCCTTCAAAATCAAGAAGATCTAAATAGATTGCTGCAAGACCTGGTTGACGACATGCATGCGCTGTTACTTGTGCAATTAATTGTTGAGTTTGCACAGTGACAACTCGTCCTGCAGTAGAACGCATTAGTGCGTCAGATGCAGATAGATCATTGATGTCCGCAACGACTACAGTTTTTGCATCAACTGGAAGATTTGCAAGAACTGCAAGAACACCAGTAACCGCACTTGGTACGCCACCTTTTGCGCTAGCTAAAACAATAACGCTTCGTGCTGCAGCTATGTTCATGTCAGATAAAATTTTAGGATTTGAAGGATCAAGGGAACGCGTAACAATTTTTGTATGTTTCAATTTTCCAACGCGAGACTCAAGTTCTTCATTCATTGTGTCAATTGGAACTGGGGCAACAATTATTGCAACACCTGGGTTGTTTTCATTTGCAACATCTAGTTGCTGCAAAATTGAATAAACCTGAGGTCCCCAACCAAGAATCATGATGTGATCTTTTTCAACAACAGGACCTTTACCTTTACGGAGGTCAGCGATTTTCTTGCTTGTGCTTGCAGTGATAAACGCGAACATCGCACCACCGGTTAGCAAGCTTGCAATTGTTAAACCAAGTCCGAACACTCGGCCTTCCCATAAATTGCTTGGAAGGTTTCCTTTTCCTAACACTCCCCACAATGCGATGAATGCACGATCAGGTGCTGGCTTGCGACCGGAACCTTCAATGCCATCTGGATCAAAATTTAAGTAAATGGTGAATGGAATACTCAGAACGGCAGAACCAAGGAAGAGCCAACCAATTAATGCGAAAGGTCCGCGTTGCAAAGTGTTGTAAAACTTGTAGCGCAACTTGTTTAGTAAGCCGGCTTTTTTGGCTGTTTCATTAGTTGATCCAGCCGAAGAGGAACCGTATGAGCGCGATGGATTGGTAGGTGTAGTCATGGTCGCAAGGTTAACAAAGGGGCAGTACTAAGCGGTAGATACCCGATTTTGCTGATTTATTGCTCTGTTTGAATGTTGCGATCCAGCAGGGGCCGAGTTAGCCTTTTGCCTAATCAAGCGTTTAAGGGGCATGAACATGGCCGATTTGCAGAGTTCTTCTAAGACTCCGGATTTTTTTGCTGACCCGGTGGTCAAATTAGCCTTTGGCATGTCCGCAACTGGCCTTGAGTTAAATGAGATCCCAAGTGATACCAAGATTGGCTTTTCAGATAATGGGGCAATTCGGGCAAATTACTCAGATGGGTCAACCCGTGAATTTGTTGCCAATGACTCCGGCGGTGGCGAAATGATCACCATATTTAGCGATGGGACCCAGATCGAAAGTGTTTTGTCTTTCGAAGATGGCGTAATTTCAGTTTCTTCCACCTCTTCCACGGGCGAGCAAACCGTTTTGACCATCGATGAAAATGGAGTCAATTTCCAGAGCATTAGCCCAGATGGAACTATCTCTAATGAAATCCCAGCAGATTTTGAGGCGCTGGTCGCATCCTGGGTAACCGCAACGGAGGAATTGGCTGTAGCAATCAGTACCGATGAAAATCTTACTGAAGAGTTTATTGATGGCAGTGATGAATCTGGCTCGTCCGGCTCATCTGGCAGCGTAAATGATTTTTATCAACCTGGAAATATTAATGGCCAAGGAGCGCAACTCTGGCAAGCCGGAATATTTGCTAATTCACTCGACGATTCACCGGAAGCGCAAGGGTTCCCATCAGTTGAATTTGAGTTCGAAGAGTTCCAAGAGTTCCAAGAGTCGGAAGAAGATGCGGATACCGAGACAAGCTCTTAGGTAAAATTTTTAATCTCTCCAAAATTGATTAGACCACCAACGCTGATGGTTAGATAGTGGCATGAAGAGCAAACGCCAACTTCCGAGCCCGCGTTTTGTACTCCCGCTTATTAACTGGGGAGTTCCAACTTTGCGCAGACATAAAGCGCGGATGTCAAAAGTTGTCACCGTGAGGGATCTGCAAAAGATTGCGCGCACCCGAGTTCCTAAAGCGGTCTATGACTATGTTGAAGGTGGTGCTCACGAGGAAGTATCACTAGCGCGAACTGCTAATGCGTTTTTGCGAGTTGAGTTGCAACCAAATGTTTTGCGCGATATTTCAAATGTTGATACAAGTATTGAAATTTTTGGCAAGAAAACCGCAATGCCCGTTATTTTTGCCCCAACTGGTTACACACGGATGATGCATCACACCGGTGAACCCGCTGTTGCTGAAGTAGCCGAGAAAAATAATCTTGTTTACTGCTTATCTACAATGGGCACGACAGCACCAGATGATTTAGCCGCTGCAGTTCCAGGCGCTCGCCGCTGGTACCAATTTTATTTAATGAAAGATCGTCAAGCCAGCCTTGGTTTTATTCAACGTGCGAAAGACACTGGTTTTGAAGTTTTGATGTTGACAGTTGATACGCCGGTTTCTGGTGTTCGTGCTCGCGACATTCGCAATGGCTTAACAGTGCCGCCAAAAATCGGGTTAAAAACATTTTTAGATATGACAACTAAACCAAACTGGTGGATCAATTTATTAACCACAGCGCCACTTGAGTTCGCAGCATTTCGGGGTTATAAAGAACCTTTAGCCCAATTAGCAGCAAAGATTTATGACCCATCTCTTAATTTCGAAGATATAAGTTGGCTGCGCACTGTTTGGGATGGACCAATAATTATTAAAGGAGTGCAATCTGTTTCAGATGCCGAAAAGTTAGCGGATATCGGCGTACAAGGAATTGTGCTTTCAAATCATGGTGGACGCCAGTTAGATAAAGGCCCAGTGATGATTGAGTTGTTGCCAAAAGTTGCCGAGAAAGTTGGCGGAAGGCTAGACATTTACGTTGATGGCGGTTTTATGACCGGCCAAGATGTAATTGCCGCGATTGCATTCGGCGCTAAAGCAGTTTTAATTGGCCGAGCTTACTTGTACGGAATTATGGCTGATGGTCAAAAGGGTGTGGAAAAAGTTGTCGAAATTTTGCAATCTGAAATATCTAATACCATGGCACTCATGGGAATATCAAAGATAAGTGAGATCAATTCTTCCCATGCAAAATTACGAAATAATTAAAAACCTTCATTTGCTTTGATTAAATCTTCTGGAAAATCAACTTCAACAGCAAATAAATCAGAGATATCTACAGGTACAAAAGTTACCTTATCTTTTTCAATAGCAACTTCGATTCCACGCTCAAAATAATCTCCATCATCGACTTCATTTAAGCGCTTAATCAGGGCATCTTTATCTTTTGCGGAAACAAAGTTAATTCCAACTGCTTCACCTAATGCATTTTGCACCTTCTTAGATAAATCTAAAATATGTCCCTCAGCATCAACGGTGTACTTGACTTCCTCTTCCGCAGTCTTAGAAGTATTAACACAGATAAAAGATTGATCCTTGTCAATGAAAGGTCCAACTCTTTCCAGAACTTTTGGATCAAAAACAACATCACCATTCATCCAAAGCACTCCACCATCTTGACTTGCAACTAAAGCACGCCAAAGACTTTTGCTGGTATTAGTTTGATCATAAAGTTCGTTGTAGATATATGTTGCCCGAGGATGTGCTTCCATAATCATCTCTAATTTAAACCCTACGACAACTCCAATTCGAGAATTAACTCCAAAAGTTTTAGTGATGTTCTCCATTTGCTGTTCCATGATGGTGCGGCCATCTTTCAAAGGGGTAAGTGGTTTTGGCCATGGTTTACCTAAGCGGGTACCCATTCCAGCAGCAAGAATTATTACCTGGCGAATCACTTTTCTCCTTAAATAGACCTTCGAGTACGTGTTAATTCATTTAGAGCAACTTCATGATCGCTTATTGATTTCGAAATTGCGGAAAAGTAAGTTTTTGAACTCTCACCTGCTGCTATTCCGCTGAAATAATACCGACAAACCTCTGCGCGCTTTGCTGCTAATTCATCTTTTTGCAAAGTTTTTTCTAGTTGTGCAGAGAGGTTATCAACGCTATTTAGGTCAATTATTGTTGCAGCAGAAGCAACAGGCGACTCAGCCTCAAGTGAGGCTAAATCTGTGCGCCGATCCGAAAGAAAGATTGCTCCGCTTGGCTTCAAATATAAGTAATCAAGAGTGACGCTAGATATATCACTTATCAATACATCTGTTCCGAGGAGAACTTCAATAACATCTCCTTCAAGCAAAATTTGATGAGGAGCTTTATTTAATTTAGAAAGTATATATTTATTCGCAGCAACTACTTTTGGATCTTTAGAAGTAAGAATTCTTGGGTGTGGCTTGTAGATAGTGCGGCAATTATTTTGCGTCAAGGCAGCATCAATAATTTTTTTTCCATATAAATCAAGGGAAGTGTAATTATTTGCTTCATCTTCGCCTTCCCAAGTCGGAGCATAAGTAATCGTTTTTAGTTTTGGGTGTGCTGGAAGTGGTTTCTGACCTAAATCTAATTGCGGTCTACCCACTGTTATTAATTTATTTGCGTCAATCCAAGCGACTGCTTTCAAATACCGATCTTTAGCGGCTAGTCCAGCAACGAACACTCGGTCATACGCTTTTGCTTGATTGCTAACCATCGAGATTTTGTCACTCTCGCCGTGGTTCACGTGAATATGCACAGCCGATTGGTAGGAGAGAGCTTGAAAATTTTGATATGAATTATTGACATAAATTATTGCCTTAAATTTTGAAAGTTCCAGTAATGACATTAATAAGTCAAAAGTCTGTGCATGAATTACTTGGACGTTGGTCAACTTTTTAAGTTCTTCTGTCGTTGCCATACTTCGTGTGATGATTACAGCTTTCAAATCTGCAGGAGATTTTTCGATTACCGGTAACCATTGAGCAATTTGATAAATTCTTGATGGCGAATCTGCAAAGAAGTATGCAACCTGAGCACTGTTGGCTGATTCGGCGGTGAATGGGTCGTACGTTGGTGGAAAGACCAAGAGTTTTAGGGTGCGAGCTTTACGCCAAAGAACCCGAAAAAGCCTTGATAAGGGGTTGCGAGTGCGCTGACGAACTGCCATCACAACCTCGATTCAAATAGTGAGAGGAGTTATAGAGTACCCACCGTGGTCAGAGTAATAAGGCAGGTGGCAAGCGCATTCCCAGATAATTTGGCATCACTGAACGACCTTTTAAATGGAACCGAAGAAGCGCTAGTTGTTTTTGAACCAGCATTAAAGATCGCTGAGCCCGTGCGTGCACTTTTGACAGATTTCGAACGTGAATATTTCACTGTATTAGCTATCGAAGAAAGTGCTGCTGGCGATGCAACTGTTGCTCACCAACGGCTACTCGCTGTTCAAACTTTAGATCATCAGATCACAGCTGCCACACATCAATTAATCCCAGCAATTTATATTCCAAGTGCCAAATTACCCGCAGCAAGAAGTTTGATTTCAGAGCTACAGCAATTTCCAAATTCGCAAATAGACCCGATTCAATATTTGATACTTGGGCTGGTTAGACGTGGTGAACAGATTCGAGTTTTGGAAATTGATTCGTTACCGCCAGCAGATTCGAACCCTAACAAATTACGATTGCAACTAGCTAATCGCAGTAATGATGGTTTCTTTTCTACTTTTGTGCTTAGAAAAATTTCTAAAGTTTTCACACGCGTTGCACTCAATTTAAAACTGAAGCCAAACTTTATAACCGTTGTTTCATTTTTAGTTGGTGTTTTTGCAGCTATTGAATTTTCCCGCAGCAATTACATATCCGGTGCAATTTTTTTGCAATTCTCGCTTATATTGGATTGTGTAGATGGAGAAGTTGCCCGTTATACAAAACAATTTAGTCGTTTTGGAGCATGGCTTGATGCACTTTCTGATCGAGTAAAAGAGTTTATGGCTATTGGTGGGCTGGCCTACTCAGTACAAGGTTCAGTAAAAAATATCTGGCTACTTGCAACTCTAGCTTTGATATTGCAAACCGTTAAACA
>RGZI01000024.1 GCA_010031635.1 Actinomycetota bacterium | reverse complement strand
GTTCGCTATCAATACAACGGCGGAATTTCAGATTTTGTTAAACACTTGAATTTAACTCGTGGTGAAACACACAAAACTATTATTTATTTTGAAACAGAAGAAAAAAAGAACCGCATGTCCTTAGAAATCGCAATGCAATGGAACACAGGTTTTTCAGAATCTGTTTTTACTTTCGCAAACACAATCAACACACAAGAGGGTGGAACACACGAAGAAGGTTTTAGAACTGCTCTCACGTCAATAGTAAATAAATTTGGAGAAGAGTGGGGATACATCCGAAAGAAAGAAGATCGTCTTACTGGAGATGATGTACGAGAAGGTTTAACTGCAATTGTTTCTATTAAATTGGGCGAACCTCAATTTGAAGGTCAAACTAAAACAAAATTAGGAAACACTGAAGCTAAATCATTCACCCAAAAAGCTATTAATGATCATTTAACAACTTGGTTTGAAAAGAATCCAAGTGAAGGAAAAGACATTGTTCGAAAAAGTATCGACGCTGCCTCAGCTCGAGTAGCTGCTCGAAAAGCTCGCGATTTATCACGTAACCGAAAAGGTTTATTAGAAGGTCGCGGAATGCCAGGAAAGTTAGCGGATTGCCAATGGACAGACCCTGAAAAATGCGAACTGTATATCGTAGAAGGTGACTCTGCTGGTGGTTCTACTAAAGGTGGACGTGACTCACGTTATCAAGCGGTGCTTCCCATCCGAGGAAAAATTCTTAACGTTGAAAAAGCGCGCATTGATAGAGTTTTACAAAACAATGAAGTGCAAGCACTTATTACTGCGCTAGGTACTGGCGTGCACGAGGATTTTGATATCGCCAAACTTAGGTACCACAAAATTATTTTAATGGCGGATGCTGACGTCGACGGTCAACATATTCGGACTCTTTTACTTACTTTACTTTTTAGATTTATGCGTCCATTAATTGAACAGGGTTTTGTGTATATCGCACAACCACCGTTGTATAAATTAAAATGGGGCGGCAAAGAACCGATCCAATATGCATTCTCCGATAGAGAACGCGATGGCTTTATTAAAATTGGAGTCGACGCAGGCAAACGATTGCCCAAAGAAGACGGTATTCAACGATTTAAAGGTTTGGGTGAGATGCCAGCAAAAGAATTGTGGGACACCACAATGGACCCACAACACCGAGTACTCATTAAAGTCAGCCTTGACGACGCAGCTGCAGCGGATGATTTATTTGCAGTCCTTATGGGTGAAGATGTAGAACAACGTAGACAATTTATTCAACGCAACGCAAAAGATGTTCGATTCTTAGATATTTAACCCACTAAAACAAAGGTAAACATCTCCAAGTGGAGATGGCACGCTCTTATCTTGATTATGCAATGAGCGTTATTGTCGGCCGCGCGCTTCCAGATGTTCGAGATGGTTTAAAACCAGTACACCGCCGTGTTCTTTATGCAATGTATGACGGTGGGTATCGGCCAGATAAGGGTTATTACAAATCATCTCGCATTGTTGGAGATGTTATGGGTAACTATCACCCACATGGAGATGGTGCTATCTATGACACTGTTGTTCGTTTGGCACAAACATGGTCACTTCGTTATCCATTAGTTGACGGAAACGGCAACTTCGGCTCACCTGGTAATGATCCAGCCGCAGCCATGCGTTATACCGAAGCTCGTCTTTCACCTATCGCGATGGAAATGATGCGAGATATTGATGAAGACACAGTTAATTTTTCTCCTAACTACGACGGCCGTTCAGAAGAACCCGATGTATTGCCAAGCCGCTTCCCTAACTTACTTGTAAATGGAAGCGCTGGAATTGCAGTTGGAATGGCAACCAATATTCCCCCACATAATTTGAGAGAAATATCAGAAGGGGTTATCTGGGCCCTAGAACACCCAGAAGCAAAATCTGACGAACTCCTTACTCAATTATTGAAAGTTGTTAAAGGGCCAGACTTTCCAACTAAAGCACTCATAGTTGGTCGCACTGGCATTGAAAGTGCATATCGCACCGGCCGTGGATCTATAACAATGCGCGCAGTTGTTTTAATTGAAGAAATAAATAAACGCACATGTTTGGTAGTCACTGAATTGCCGTACCAAGTGAATCCTGACAATTTAGCTCTAAAAATTGCAGAGCTTGTTAAAGAAGGAAAAATAAAAGGCATAGCTGATGTTCGTGACGAAGGCAATGAACGTTTGGGTCAACGCCTCGTTATTGTTCTTCGAAACGATGCGATTCCTAAAGTTGTTCTTAATAATTTATACAAACAAACACAACTACAAGACACATTCGGCGCAAACATGTTGGCGTTAGTTGATGGTGTTCCAAGAACGCTTCGACTAGATGAATTCGTACGGTATTACATCGAGCACCAAGTTGAAGTAATTATCCGCAGAACTAAATACCGTCTTTCAGAAAAAGAAAAACGAGCACACATCCTCAAAGGTTATTTAAAGGCTTTAGATGCACTTGATGCAGTAATCGCTTTAATCCGAGCGAGCACAACCCCAGAAGAAGCTCGAACAGGTTTAATGAAGTTACTTGAAGTTGATGAAATTCAAGCCAACGCAATTTTGGATATGCAACTGCGAAGAATTGCTGCGTTAGAGCGCCAAAAAATTAATGATGAGTACGACGGCCTTATGGCAGACATTGTTGAACTCACCGAGATATTGGCAAGCACTGACAAACAACGCGAAATAATCAAAACCGAACTCAACGAAGTAGTTACTAAGTATGGCGACGAAAGACGCACTCAAATTGTCGCTAATGAAGGTGATTTTTCAGCCGAGGATTTAATCCCTGATCAAGACGCTGTCGTGACTATTACTCATAGTGGTTACGCCAAACGAACAAATGCAGATCTTTATAGGTCCCAAAAACGCGGAGGAAAAGGCGTTAAAGGCGCTGCGCTAAAACAAGACGATGTAGTTGATCATTTTTTTGTGGCGTCAACTCACGATTGGTTATTGTTTTTTACAAATCAAGGGCGCGTGTATCGAGCGAAAGTTCACGAACTTCCAGATGCTGGTCGTGATGCACGCGGGCAACACGTTGCCAATCTCATGGCGTTTAAAACAAACGAAACAATTGCCCAAGTTTTGTCAATCAAGAATTATGAAGTCACTCCTTATTTAGTGATCTCAACAAAAAGTGGACTAGTTAAGAAAACTCCACTTATTGAATATGACTCACCACGTGCTGGTGGATTAATTGCTATCTCACTTAAAAATGACGACGAAGTTGTTAGTGCATCATTAGTAGATAGAAGCGATGAACTGTTGCTAGTTTCTAAAAAAGGAATGGCAATGAGATTTACTGCCGACGATGAAACGTTGCGCCCTATGGGCCGTTCAACAAGTGGTGTAATCGGAATGAAATTTAGAGCCGGAGATGAACTTCTTACAATGGCCAGAATCAACTCACAAGATTCAAACTTATTAGTTTTCACCGCAACTGACGGTGGTTACGGCAAAAAAACTCCTATCGACGAGTATCGCCTTCAAGGCCGCGGTGGAATTGGAATTAAAGCTGCAAAGATCGATGAAGAATCTCGCGGCACTTTAGTTGGTGCGTTAATTGTTAGCGAAGAAGATGAAGTTCTAGCGATTACATCTGCCGGAACAGTTATGCGTACGCCAGCTGCTGAGGTGCGCCGAACAGGTCGCGACACAATGGGAGTGCGTTTGGTTAATCTCACCGATGAAACTGTTGTTGTTTCGATCGCGCGAAATGCAGAAGCAGAGGGCAGCGAAAGCAGCGAAGTGGCGGAGTAATACCGTTCGGTACTGCTGGTAAAGGATTTGTAAGAAATTATCGGATTGGGAGGGCCGTCTTACTTAGGTGTAACCTTCCCCTTCGCAGTTGAAGTATCAGAACTAAATAGCGGGCCTGTAGCTCAGCCTGGTTAGAGCGCTTCCCTGATAAGGAAGACGCCAGGCGCAGAGCGAAGAAGCGAATTGGTTAAATGTTGGAGTTGTAGATGGCAATGAAAGCATTAGTGCTGAAAACAACTCTGATTTATAAATAAATAAGGGGACTTAGCTCATCTGGTAGAGCATCGCCTTTGCAAGGCGAGGGTGAGGGGTTCGATCCCCCTAGTCTCCACACTATTTAAACTTAATTAATGTAAAAATAACCTAAACGGGAGCAATTATGAGCACAGCAACTTTGCATACAACTATGGGCGACATCGTTGTTGAGCTATTTCCAAACCATGCTCCAAAAACAGTACGTAACTTTGTAGAACTTGCAACAGGCGCGAAAGAGTGGTCCCATCCAGTTACTGGAAAAACCAGTAGCACTAATTTGTATGACGGCACAGTTTTCCACCGGGTAATTTCTGGTTTTATGATTCAAGGTGGAGATCCAATTGGTAATGGAACTGGCGGGCCCGGTTACAAATTTGCTGATGAGTTTCATCCAGAGTTAGTTTTCGATCGTCCATATCTTTTAGCGATGGCAAACTCTGGCCCTGGAACAAATGGTTCACAATTTTTTATTACCGTTGCACCAACAACTTGGTTAAATCGCAAACACTCAATTTTTGGTGAAGTTAAAGATGCAGCAAGCCAAGCTGTTGTAGATGCAATTGGAGAAGTTGCCACTGGGTCCCAAGACCGTCCGGTAACTCCAATTTCGATTAAATCAATTACTGTTACTGAATAATCGGAATAATCTGCGCAAATCTGGGTTATCCACAGGGTTTTTCCCCATGTGGAGAATTACATCGTTGTAATTTAGCCCCGTATTAACGCCAGCGGGTGGCCAAGCTGAAGCCGATACCGATAAATACAAAGCCGATCCCCATATTCCAGGCGCCTAAGCTCGGGATTGGGTATTTAGTCTGGGTGATGTAGTAAACAACGATCCAAGCTAGTCCAAGTAAGAAGGCGGCCAACATGACCGGCGCTAGCCATTTAGGGCTTTCAGTTGGTTCTGGGGTTGCCTGCACAACTTGAGCCTGCACTGTGCGATCTTGTTTTACCTTTTTACGAATTCGAGATTTTGGCATCCGCCACCCCAATCATTAAATGGTCGAGCATGATCAACCATCATCAACGAGTCCAATCCTACCCTGCCCATGGAGTGTCCAAGCAATCTCCAAGCAATCACCTTCCCTTAGCGAGAGGCGCACTGGGTGGGGCAAGATAGACCCGTGCCAAACCACGCAGATGCCAATCGCAAGATTTTAGTGATTGATAATTACGACTCATTTGTTTACAACATTGTGCAATATCTCGGTCAACTTGGAGCGGTCTGCACAGTGGTTAGAAATGATGAAATATCTGTGGTTAAAGCGTTGGAGTTTGATGGAGTGTTGATTTCGCCGGGACCCGGAACTCCCGAACAAGCTGGTATCAGTGTGGAGTTAGTTAAATTTTGCGCGGAACACAAAATTCCTTTGCTGGGAATTTGTTTAGGCCATCAAGCGATAGCGGTTGCATTTGGTGCGAAAGTAAATCGTGCGCCTGAGTTGTTGCATGGGAAAACTTCGCAACTAACTCATACCGGTGAAGGTGTTTTAAAGGGAATTAAATCTCCTTTTACAGCAACTCGTTATCACTCCTTAGCGATTGAAGATGGAAGTACTCCACCAGAATTAAAAATTACCAGCAGAACTGATACTGGTGTGATCATGTCTGTTTGTCACAACACTTTGCCAATCGAAGGTGTGCAATTTCATCCAGAATCTGTTTTAACTGAAGGTGGTCATCAATTACTTGCAAATTGGTTAACGGTTTGCGGTGATCCAAATGCTACAAAACGTGCAGTGGGATTATCCCCAGTTATTGGCCGTTAGGCGGCGGTGGGGTATACCCCTTTAAGTTATTAATGGTAATTGTTACTGAACTTCCGATACGCGCACTAGTTTGTGCTTCTGGGGCTTGCGCAAGAACTACATTTTCCTCCAGTCCGGTATCTGCCACTTCAACAACATTAGGCATAAACCCTGCCTGAATTAAAATTGTTCGAGCTTGAATTGGAGGAATGCCAACTACGTCAGGGACGGCAACATTTCCACTAGCAATATCTAAAACAACTCCACTCCCAGCATTTACTGCACTTCCTGCTTGAGGCGTGATGCCAACCACTGTTCCGGGAGATTCACTTGAGTCAACGGCATTTGTGCGCGACAAAACCAAACCAAGACTACTTAGTATTAAACGAACATCCTCTAGAGATTTGCCAATTAAATTAGTTGGGATTGAAGTTTTACCGGGCCCATCAGAAATAGTTATGGTTACATCACTATTTGCTTTTGCTTTTGTTCCAGCTACTGGATTTTGTAAAGCAACGCGTCCCTCAGGCACACGTGGATCTGGGGCACGCGCAATAACGACAGTAAATCCGGCAAGCGCTTCACGTGCCTGAACTTCAGTTAAACCAGAAACATCTGCAACTGTGTTTGAAGTTATTGCGCTTCCTCCACGAGAAAGCAACACGCCACCAGAACCAATTGCTATAACAAGTGCGATCGCACCGGCAATAAGTTTGCGCCGATCAATATTTTTATTTACTCGAATCTTTACCCGTTCACCTTTTGAAATTCGGTCAAGGTCAGCCAACATTTCGGCGGCACTTTGGTAACGCGCCAATGGATCTTTGGCCAATGCACCATCGATAATTTGACTCAACCCCGCAGGTAAATCAAGGTTTAACTCATTAACACTTATAGGTTTAGCAGATACATGTTGGTAAGCAATCGCAACTGGAGTATCTCCAGAAAATGGTGCCCGCCCAGTAAGTAATTCATAAAGCAAGCAGCCAACCGAGTAGATATCACTTCGTGAATCGGCTATTTCTCCACGGGCTTGCTCGGGTGATAAATATTGCGCAGTACCTACAACTGTCCAAGCATGTGTAACAGTTGCATTTGCATCATCTAATGCACGAGCAATGCCAAAATCCATTACTTTGACATCACCAGAAGTTGTAATCATGACGTTCGCTGGTTTTACATCACGGTGCACAATTCCATGGCGGTGGGAGTAATCAAGAGCTTCAAGAATTCCATGAATAACTGTGAGGGCACGTTGAACAGGAAGTTTTTCGCCGTCTCGAATTACTTCGCGGATTGTGCGACCTTCTACTTCCTCCATAACGATGTATGGGAGAACTCCTCCATCGATTATCTCTTCACCGGTGTCATAAACAGAGACAATCGATGGGTGGTTAAGACCTGCAGCAGCTTGTGCTTCGCGTCGAAATCGGGTTAAAAATGATGGGTCACGTGCAAGATCACTACGTAAAATTTTGATTGCCACCGGACGTGAAAGTCTGGTGTCTCGCCCTTGATAAACATCAGCCATTCCACCAGTACCAATTAAATCTCCGACTTGATACCGTCCAGCGAGAATTCTGCTCATGCAACCACCGCCGCAGCCCCAAGAATCCCAGTCGTATTTGTCTTTTCGCTTGTTAATTTGGCTAACACCAATGTGATGTTATCGGGGGCTCCTGATTTATATACGGCCGCCTTTAATTTTTCGACTGCAATTTCGGTAAGCCCATCCTCACGCAAAATTTTGCCAATTTCAGATTCGTTTATAACACTAGATAAACCATCAGTACAAAGTAAAAATAAATCATCAGGTTCAACATTAATTAATTGAATAAAAGGTTCAGTTTCGGTATTCCCCATCAACGCTTTTGTGATTAATGATTTTTGGGGGTGAGCGCTTGCTTCTTCTACGCTCAATCTTCCTTGGTCAATTAACTCCTGAACTAAAGTGTGATCTTTTGATAATTGAGTTAATTTGCCATCTCTAAATTGGTAACAACGTGAATCACCGATATGGATGAGTGCAACTTTATCTTCAGTACTAATTAGTGAAGTAAGAGTTGTTCCCATCCCTTTTAATTTTGGGAAATCTTTTATTTTTTTAGCGATCTCACTATTGGCTTTTGCCGTAATTTCAATCACCAAATCATGAACAGATTCTTTGGTGAATTCTTTTTTCTCAGCTTTAGCTAATCTGTTTATGACAATTGCAGAGGCAACTTCGCCGCCAGCGTGACCGCCCAGGCCATCGGCTACGGCAATAATCTGCGAGCCAATCCAAGCCGAGTCCTCATTAATTTCTCGATTTAATCCGCGGTCAGATAGCGCAACGCTTTGAAAATGCATCGCTGACCACCTGCCTCTCAACGCGCAATAAAGATTATGAACTTCATTCTAACCTTGGTTAAGCCGATGGCAGAAGCGGGCGATTTACCCGCCCCTCTGATGGCCCAACTCGCGTAACATCCCTCTTGTGTCGGTTTATTCATATCTTGGGCCAGCAGGAACATTTACCGAAGCTGCCCTGATTCCAATCCTTAAGCCTGGAGATAAATCAGTTCCAGCCGTGAATGTAACCGCGGCTCTTGACGCAGTCCGCTCGGGTACCGCCGACTATGCAATTGTCCCTATTGAAAATTCAGTAGAGGGCGTTGTTGCCCGAACTTTGGATGAGTTAGCAAGCGGTGAACCACTTTTAATTATTGGCGAAAGTATTTTGTCTGTGAGTTTTGCGCTGATGGTTAAACCCGGTGTAAAAATTTCAGAAATTAAACGATTAGCCACGCATCCACATGCCGAAGCGCAATGCCGCGAATACATTGCAAAGAATATTCCAGGTGCAGAAGTAATTATGACTGCATCAACTGCTGCCGGCGCTGAAGCGGTAGCAAAGGGCGAAGCGGATGGTGCGCTCGCCGCAGCTGTTGCAGCGAAGAACTTTAATTTAGAGGTAATTGCTGAAGATGTCGGGGATAAGCAAGCAGCGGTAACTCGATTTGTAACGGTATCTCGTCCGGGAAAGATCGCAGTCCCAACTGGATCTGATCGAACTTCACTTGTTGTTTTTATTGCTGCGGACCACTCCGGTGCTTTGCTGGAAATTCTTACTGAATTTGCGGTGCGCGGAGTTAATTTAACTTTCATTCAATCACGACCTAATGGAGTTGAATTAGGTCAATATCACTTCATTATTGATGTCGAAGGCCATATTGAAGATGCAAGAGTTGGTGACACTTTAAAAGCGCTATATCGAATCTGTGCGGATGTACGATTCTTGGGATCTTATGCACGCGCAGATAAAGTTCTTTCAACTTTAAATAAAGCAACAGATGATAAAGCATTTGATACAGCAGAAACTTGGTTAAAGCGAATTAGATCTGGAGAGATTAAAAAGTGATTGATATTAAATTACTTCGCGATAATCCAGATTTAATAAGGGCATCTCAACGTGCACGCGGAGAAGATGAGAATTTAGTTGATGCAGCTATTACTGCTGATAATGAACGACGTTCGGCAATCAGTGAATTTGAATCTGCACGAGCACAACAAAACCTTCTATCTAAAAGCGTAGGTGCCGCTAAAGGTGATGAAAAAGCAAAACTACTTGAAAGCTCCAAAGAGTTAGCGGCCACTGTAAAAGCAACAGATGCCAAACGTGCTGAATTAGATGAGCGGGCCCAAAAAATATTTATGGGATTGGCAAACTTGGTTGATCCAAATGCACCAGTTGGCGGCGAAGCAGATTTTGTAGTTTTAGAAGAGATCGGTACTCCGACTAAATTTGATTTTGAACCTAAAGATCATGTCGAACTCGGGAAAATCTTAGGTGCGATTGACACAGAGCGGGGTGCCAAAGTTTCTGGCTCACGTTTTTATTACTTAACTGGCAATGGAGCATTGCTTGAATTCGCATTAATCAACTTTGCTATTGCGACCGCAGTTAAAAATGGTTTTATTCCTGTTATTCCACCAGTTTTGGTGAAACCCCCAGCAATGGAAGGTACTGGCTTCCTTGGCCAGGCTGCTGAAAATGTTTTCCATTTAGAAGAGGATGATTTTTACTTAGTAGGAACAAGTGAAGTTCCACTTGCGGCTTATCACATGGATGAAATCCTAGATAGTGAAAAATTCCCATTGCGGTATGCGGGTTTCTCTTCATGTTTTAGACGAGAAGCTGGAACTTATGGAAAAGATACTCGTGGAATTATTCGCGTACATCAATTCGACAAAGTTGAGATGTTTTCTTTTTGCGATCCAGCAGATGCCTTAGCGGAACACCAAAGATTATTAAATTGGGAGAAAGAGTTTCTTAATGCTCTCGAAATCCCATATCGGGTAATTGATGTTGCTACCGGAGATCTTGGCGCAAGCGCCATACGCAAATTTGATTGCGAAGCCTGGATTCCAACTCAAGGCCAATATCGCGAAGTAACAAGCACCTCTAATTGCACTCAATACCAAGCAAGAAGATTAAATATTCGTTATAAAGATGATGAGGGAACCAAACCCGTCGCCACTCTTAATGGAACTTTATGCGCAATACCGAGAATTATCGTGGCAATTTTGGAAAATCATCAACAAGCAGATGGTTCTGTTCGGATACCAAAAGCATTACTTCCTTATTTAGGGAAAGATCGATTTGAGCCGGTGTGATACGGCCAAAAATTATCGCGACTGATCTAGACGGAACAATTATTCCGTTTGATGGCCACATCTCTAAGCGGACTATTGATGTATTTACAAAAGCAAATGATTTAGGGATTCATATATTTTTTGTTACTGGAAGACCTCCACGTTGGATGAATGAGGTGCGCGAAGCGTTTTCATTTGGTACTGGCGTTTGCGGTAATGGTGCAGTTATTTATGATTTTCATAAAAATGAAATCCTAGAAGAGTGGTTAATTAGTACTGAAAATTTAAATAAGGCAACTCAAGTTTTACGAGCCAGCATTCCATCCGCGGTATTTGCGGTTGAAAATCACGAAGGCTTTTATCGAGAGAAGAATTATTTGGCTAGATGGGATTTAGGAATAGATGATGCCGGTAGTGCGCAGATAGAAGAACATTTTGACCTACCGGCTATGAAGTTTTTAGTTAGAAGTGTTAATCACAAATTATCTTCTGATGAAATGCTAAAGATTGCGGAAAAAGAGTTAAAAGGAATTGCTACAGCAACGCATTCCAATTCAAATGAATCTTTACTGGAAATTTCTGCGATTGGTGTGAGCAAAGGGGAAACACTTGCGAAGTTGGCACAGCGGTTAAATATTTCCGCAGCGGACGTAATTACTTTTGGCGACAATCCAAATGACATTTCCATGCTTGAATGGAGTGGGCGCTCGTATGCAATGGCAACTGCACACTCAGATGCACAAGCTGCTGCCAAATCAATCGCACCAGAGTGCAACGATGATGGCGTTGCTCAAATACTAGAGGAATTAATTTAGAGGGTATGGAAAATAATCGGAGATATTTACGTGGGCAAGCCGCTTGGGGCGGGGCACTTGCGGCCTATCCTGTTTTCGCTATTCCATATTTACTGCGACTTGACGCATCAATTACTTTAATAAGTGTTTATGTTGGATTAACTGCACTAGGTCCACTTGTCTTAGGACCGGCAATTGTTGTGTACTTGCAAGGTTCAGCTCAAAAGAGAGTATGGATGCTAGTTTCAGGTTTTGCTGCGCGGCTTGGATTATTTGTGCCGATGCTCTCACGATTTTTTGGAGAAAATGATGCGGTCTTTGCAACAAGTGCTTTCATAGTTTTTGCAATACCGGCAATAGTTTATGGTGCATTATGGATTCCCATCCCAGGCGTGGCCATCCATCAAGATCAACGCCCTGAGTTAATTAGCTCTAGAATTAGAATTGCAAACTCTGGATTCATGGTGGCAAATATTTTGTTTGGTGCTGGAATGATTTTCCTAACTTTCCCCAATAATTATTATTTTATTTTTATTGCTTCAACTTTTTTTGGACTTTTAGAGATTTACAATGTTTCAAAAATTCGAGTGCCTAAAGCGGATTTATCAAATCAAGGGAAGTTGCGGAGTAAATTAAAGACCCAAAAAATTGGTGAAGAGCGAGATTTCTTACTGTTTATTGGTGTTATTTGTTTGGCGATTGCAGCAATGTCTGTGGCTGGACCTCTCCAAACAGTTTATTTTTTGAAAGAGCTACATTTTTCAGATAGATGGATGGGAGCTTGGGCCATCCTCTTAGCATTTGGCGCTGTTGTTGGGATCTCAATTTGGCAGCGAGTACAAAAAAGATTCGGCAGTTTTCGAATTCTTACTATTACGATCCCATTGGCACCTTTGTACTTTATATTTATGACCATCTTTCCTAACAAATACATGATCCTGTTGGCAGTTTTTTATACTGGAATTATGAACTCGGGTTCTGATTTGGGAATTCAACTAGGACTTTACCGATTAGGTTCTGACAAAAGCCGTGAAGTGCTTATTAATCTTTATGTAGGAATCTCTGCCGGTATTGGCTTTGTGGCTGCATTTTTTATTCCAATTTTCACCGCCCATTTTGCCCTCACCTCTATTTTCATAGCCTCATATGTGCTTAGATTCGGTTTGTCCTTTTTGTTCTACATTCCGAAGATAAATAGGCGTTTAAGTGATGTGCCTAAGGTTTAGAAGGAAGTGATTTAAGTGGGCGAAGGTAAAGCACTTGCTGACCGAGTAGTCATTGTTACTGGCGGAGGCCGCGGCATTGGAAGCGGAATTTCAGAGGTAGTTGCCGGGGCTGGTGCACACGTTGCGATTATTTATCCCGTGGCAAGCGAAGAAGTTCATGCGAAAAGCATGATTGCGAAAATTGAAAAAGCTGGTGGAAAAGCAAGCAGTTATTTGTGCGACATCGGATACCGCGAACAGATTGAAAGCACTGTCGCAAAAATTCATAAAGATTTGGGCCGAATTGATGGGCTCGTAAGGTTTTGGAATTAGAGTGAATGCAATTTTGTGTGGTGGAGTCGCAACCGATATAAACATAAATCAAAGAGCTGAACAAGAAGCTCGTGATGGAAAACCATATGTTGATCCACCAGGAGTTCGTGGAAGAGGGATTCCAACAGATTTAGGAAATGCAGCACTATTTTTGCTATCTGATGCAAGTGAATGGGTTACCGGCTCATTAGTTGCAGTTGATGGTGGAGCTTTAATCAGTTAATCCAGAAACTCAAAAGATCAATAACGAGGGAGTGAATATGAAAATCGCAGAGGTTAAAGTTTTCTTGACTGGCCCTAGTAAATCTAATCCAGAAAAAGATGCGAAGAACAAAGGTGCTTGGCTGTCTGAAACTGAGATTGCAAACCCAATGTCTATTCATGCCGAATATCGGCCAACTCGTTCACTTTGGATTGGAATGGGTGGTCGCACCATCGTCCAAGTTATTGCAGAAGATGGAACTTATGGACTCGGCGAGAGCGCTGGCGGACGGGCATCAGCTGAAATTATTGCGGGGCATTTAAAGAAATTTTTAGTTGGAAAGAATCCATTTGAAGTTGAAAGACTTTGGGACATTATGTTTCGCGCTTCACTCCCGTACGGTCGCAAGGGTGCGCCAATCATGGCAATCTCTGCAGTTGATTACGCATTATGGGATTTGATTTCTAAAAAGCGTCAAGAACCGCTTTATCAATCACTTGGTGGTTTAGCCAAAGACACCGTTCAAGCATATTTAACCGGAAATGACATCGAGCGAACTAAAGGTCTTGGATTTATGGGACATAAGTTAGCGATGCCATGTGGGCCAGCATCAGGCCGTGAAGGCATGAATCGAAATGTTGCTCTTGTAAAACAAACTCGCGAAAGTATTGGTTGGGATGTTGAATTAATGCTTGATTGTTATATGGCATGGGATGTTGAGTACACTGTAAGAATGGCGCAATTGATTGAGCCTTATCGAGTTAAGTGGATTGAAGAAGTACTCCCACCAGATGATTACAAAGGTTACGGAATTTTGAATAAGAAAATTTCCTCAACTGCAATTGCAACTGGTGAACACGAGTACACCCGTTATGGATTCCAGCAATTACTTGATGCTCGCGGTGCTGAAATTTTGCAACCAGATATCCAATGGTGTGGTGGATTAACTGAAACTAAAAAGATTTGCGCAATGGCTTCTGCTCAAGCGATTCCAGTAATTCCGCACGGTGGTGGATTGCGCCATTGGGACCTTCATCTGATTTTCGCAGAAGTTGGAATCCCATACGCCGAGTACTTCATCTTTGGCGAAAACAATAAGCCAAACCCTGATCCGATCTTCACTGGAACTCATGCACCTATTGATGGTTGGTTCACACCTCCGCCAGGAATCGGTGCAGGTGTTGACTTCACAGATAATGCGCACGACTACCTCTATGAGATAACTGGAGATCTTCCTAAGTAAGATCGAGTTCTAGGTATCCGAACTTTCCGGTAGATTTCATCCCGGAGGGCTCGCATAGCGGCCGAGTGCACCGGTCTTGAAAACCGGCAAACGAAAGTTTCGTGGGTTCAAATCCCACGCCCTCCGCCATTTTTACGCGGAAAATGATTCCATCAACTTTACTAGTTGGCAGTTAGGTGGAAGTTAATGGCAGGGGTAAGAGCTGAAGGTCGGGCGAGTATTAAAGAACGCACCCTTCGAGTTGATCGTTGGTGGTTGCAACCGGCAATAACTGCTTTTGTTCTCGTTTCTTTTATTATTTATGCAACATTTCGCGCATTTGAAAATGGATATTACTTTGTTGAATCCTCAAATTTAATTTCACCATTTTATTCTCCATGTTTATCTGCCTCTTGTGAACCGGGCGCACAATTATTTGGCGTTGTGGCACCCCAAAGTATTTTAGGATTTGGATTATCACCTGCATTATTAATTTTGATTTTTCCATTAGGTTTTAGATTAACTTGTTATTACTATCGGAAATCTTATTACCGTTCATTTTGGATGTCACCACCTGCATGCGCAGTTGCAGAACCACATAAAAAATATACTGGAGAAACTCGCGCGCCACTAATTTTGCAAAATGGTCACCGTTGGTTCTTCCTTGCCGGGTTAATCTTCAATGTAATTCTTACTTACGATGCATTGATTTCCTTTCGACATGAAGATGGATCATTTGGCATGAGTGTCGGAACTGTAGTTTTATTAACAAATGCAACTTTGTTGTGGCTTTATTCGCTTTCCTGCCACACCTGTCGACATATAATGGGTGGAAGACTCCGCCACTTTTCTAAACATCCATTGCGATATAAAGGCTGGACAATCGTTTCTAAGTTAAACCACCACCATCCAGTTTTTGCATGGATCTCCCTATTCGGAGTGGCACTTACAGATGTATATATACGTTTTGTTGCAACTGGCGCTATTTCTAACTACTACTTCTTTTAGAGAGTTGAGATGACTAATACTGAGATCGAACGCTACTCTTATGATGTAGTTGTAATTGGTGCAGGTGGTGCAGGCCTGCGTGCTGCAGTTGAAGCACGCGAAGCTGGTTTCCGTGTGGCGATTATTTGCAAATCACTTTTTGGCAAAGCCCACACCGTTATGGCAGAGGGTGGAATTGCCGCTGCTATGGGAAATGTTAATAGCAGCGATAATTGGCAAGTACATTTCCGCGACACAATGCGTGGTGGAAAATTCCTAAACAACTGGCGCATGGCGCAATTACACGCTCAAGAAGCACCTGAACGTGTATGGGAACTTGAAATGTGGGGTGCGCTTTTTGACCGCACAAAAGAAGGAAAGATTTCGCAACGAAACTTCGGTGGACACGAATACCCACGTCTTGCACACGTCGGAGATCGCACCGGTCTTGAGCTCATTCGCACAATGCAACAACACATAGTCGCATTACAACAAAAAGATGCGAAAGAGTATGGCGATGCGGAAATTAACTTAAAAGTTTTCGCTGAAGTCACAATTACTGATGTCCTAATCGACAATGGTGTCGCAACTGGTGTTTATGGCTATCGCCGTGAAACCGGTAGTGAAATTCTCTTTGAAGCACCTGCAGTTATTTTGGCAACTGGTGGAATTGGAAAATCATTTAAAGTTACAAGTAACTCTTGGGAAGGTACCGGAGACGGTCACGCCCTTGCACTCCGTGCTGGTGGAAAATTAGTTGACATGGAGTTTGTCCAATTCCATCCAACCGGAATGGTCTGGCCACCTTCTGTTCGTGGAATTTTAGTAACTGAATCAGTTCGCGGTGATGGTGGAATTTTGACCAACTCCGAAGGCAAACGATTTATGTTTGATTACATCCCCGAGATATTTAAAGATAAGTACGCAGACACTATTGAAGAAGCAGATCGTTGGTACAAAGACCAAGAAAACAATCGCCGGCCACCCGAGCTATTGCCACGTGATGAAGTAGCAAGAGCAATTAACTCTGAAGTTAAAGCAGGTCGCGGTTCACCACAAGGTG
Source organism: Actinomycetota bacterium (assembly GCA_010031635.1). GTDB lineage: Bacteria > Actinomycetota > Actinomycetes > Nanopelagicales > Nanopelagicaceae > UBA3012. Next base: position 1,896 of record RGZI01000024.1, on the reverse strand, counting down.
GCGTTTACCTAGATGTTTCTTCTCGCCTTCCAGCGGAAGAAATTCAACGTAGATTGCCAAGTATGTGGCACCAATTTAAAGAGTTAGCCGATGTGGACATCACCAAAGTTCCTATGGAGGTTGGTCCAACCTGTCACTACGTAATGGGTGGCGTACAAGTAGAGCCTGATACTGCTGCAGCCGTTGGGGTGCCGGGTTTATTTGCAGCTGGTGAAGTTGCTGGTGGAATGCACGGATCAAATCGCCTTGGTGGAAACTCACTTTCAGATTTATTAGTTTTTGGTCGTCGTGCTGGAATTGGTGCGGTTGCGTATCTAAATGATGGAAGCGCCAAACCAAAACTTTCCGATGCAACTATTGCTAAAGCACATGCACGACTAAATGCTCCTTTCGAACGTACCGGTGGTGAAAACCCGTACACAATTCATCAGGAGTTACAGCAAACCACAAATGATCTAGTTGGAATCATCCGAATTAAAAGCGAGTTAGAAGCGGCCCTTGTTAAATTACAAGAGTTCCGTACTCGAATTAAAAATGTAACTGTTACCGGTGGTCGTGAATTTAATCCTGGCTTCCACTTGGCATTTGATTTAGAAAACATGTTGATCGTTTCTGAATGTATTGCTCGATCTGGCCTTGCTCGCGAGGAATCACGTGGTGGCCATACCCGAGAAGATTTCCCAAAGATGGATCCAAAGTGGCGACAGATCAATTTAGTTTGCGCCGCTGATGGAGAAGGAACCTCATCTACAGCAAAACCGGCAACAATGATGAGTACAGAGTTGGCCGGCTTATTTGATCCAAACGAACTTGCTAAGTACTTCACCGATGAAGAGTTAGCGTCAGTGAAAGGTGGTTCCAACTGATGGGCCGTCAAGTGAAATTACGGATCTGGCGTGGCAATAAAGAAAATGGCGATTTTCAAAATGTAAATGTTGAAGCCAATGAGGGTGAAGTTGTTCTTGATGTGATTCACCGCATCCAAGCAACCCAGTTGCCAGATTTAGCTGTTCGCTGGAATTGTAAAGCTGGAAAATGTGGCTCTTGTTCAATGGAGATCAACGGTAAGCCACGGCTTGCTTGCATGACCAGAATGAATACTTTTGAAGAGGATGAAACTATTACTGTTACTCCACTTCGCGCTTTCCCGGTAATAAAAGACTTAGTCACGGATGTTTCTTTCAATTATAAAAAAGCGCTTGAAATCCCGGCCTATTCGCCACCCGCAAATCTTGCACCCGGCGAAGCACGCATGCAACAAATCGATGTAGAGCGCAGTCAAGAGTTCCGTAAATGTATTGAATGTTTCCTCTGCCAAGACACGTGTCACGTTATTCGCGACCACGAAGAAAACAAAAAATCATTTGCTGGGCCACGCTTTTTCATTCGGATCGCCGAATTAGATATGCACCCACTAGATACTTTGCGCAATCGCAAGCGAACCGCGCAAGAAGAGCATGGTCTCGGAATGTGTAACATCACTAAATGTTGCACAGAAGTATGCCCAGAACATATCCGGATCACCGATAACGCAATCATTCCGATGAAAGAGCGCGTAGTGGATCAGAAGTACGATCCAATTCGCTGGCTTGGATCAAAAATTAGCAAGCGAGAAGGTATCTCCTAAGATTGAATATCAAAGCGCGCCACCTCGCCTATGTATCAATGGGTGGCGTCGTGGGTTCTCTCTGTCGTTGGGCTATTGCTGAGTTAATTAACTCTGGATTAATCGCTACTTTTATCGTAAACATTTCTGGCGTCGCATTGGCTGGGATTTTCCTTTATCGAGTGCATCTCTCAACAGAACAAAGATTATTTTTAGTGACCGGTTTTTGTGGTGGATTTACAACTTTCAGCGCGCTAGATGTTGGTGCATTAGATGTATCGGTAGCTGCT
>RGZI01000224.1 GCA_010031635.1 Actinomycetota bacterium | reverse complement strand
CGAATCTGAGCGGAATGAAGTTTTAAACGCCATACCGTTAAAGCGGATGCCCGAAATAGACGAATGCGTGCAACCAGTTTTATTCCTAGCTAGTGATGCCGCTTCTTATATGACCGGAACTGTTTTAGATGTTAACGGCGGCAGATTGATGCCTAGTTAGACTTTTTCTTAAAATTAGGAAATGCAAATTCTTTCCCATTTGTTACCCCTGAAGATCGCCATAAAAGAGCCACAACTAAAGTGGCGGCAATGAAAATTGCCCTAGCACCGTTAGGTAAATCAATTGATAATCCAAAGATAGCTTTACCTTGTTCCATCATCAGCAAAACTTGTCCGATTGAGATCACAAGTAGAGTGCCGACAAGCGCACCCCAAATACTGCCGCTACCGCCAATTACCAACATTGAAAGTGTAAGAAATGTGAAACCTAAGTAATAATCTTGCACTTGAACTGTTCCCGCTACATGTGAGTACATAGCGCCAGCCAAGCCAGCAAGTGCTCCAGAGAGCGCAAAGGCAATTCTTCTAACCCGAATAATGTTTATTCCAAGAGCAGGCGCCGCTAAATTATCTTCGCGAGTTGCCCTTAGCGTTCTACCGATACTAGATACATTCAATAGATAAACAAGTACCAAAGCCAGCAAAGCTAATAGCAGCGGAATGAATAAATTCTGAAATTTGGGAACACCTGGTAGCGCTTGAGAGCCTGGGCCAAATTTCGTATTGTTGAAAAAGAAATTATAAGCAACACCTAACAAAGCGAAAGTTGCGATTCCGGCTGCAAGACCATTCAATCTCATTAAGAAAACTCCAGTTACTCCTGCAACTACGCCACCAACAATTGCAGCAATCAATAAACTCAGATAAAGATTTACTTGAATATCTGCAATTGATTGCAATAAATCAGTCATAGATAACGCATTATTTTTAATACGAACTGGCGCTGTTAAGAGACCCGAGACAAATGCTCCCAACATCGCGAAAGCGCCATGTCCAAATGAAAGAACGCCAGAATTTCCT
>RGZI01000223.1 GCA_010031635.1 Actinomycetota bacterium | reverse complement strand
CCGGTTATGCCAGATGCATCTACCAATAGACGCATGCGAGCAGATAGCTTCTCAGGCAATTTCTCTTCAATAAGTTTGGCTAATTCAAGTAATTCACGTTTTGGGTTTAGAAGTTTCTTAGCTTTATTGCCTTTATGCTGCTCGACTTTGTTCTTGAAATTTTCTACCTGCCCGCTTGATCCAAAGCGGAAGAAAACATCATGACTCTCAAGAGTTCCAGCGCCCTTATCTACTGCACAATTTGAAGGAATAATCTGAAATGTCATATTTGGTGAAACTGCACGCCAAGCTTCCTCAAAGAAAAAATCATCAGTTGCGCGGACTGTTGCAACTTCTTCAAAGTCTGCAGCGGCTTGAACCATCTTCCGAGCTTGCGGTGTGTTGTTAATTCCCCAAAAGCAAGGTTCCCAAAAGCGGCCACGGTTTTCGTAACCAATCTTTGTCGGATTACTAAAACCACGTTGGAACCCAATGATGTCTGCTGTTGAATTTAGAATGAAATCTGGAATAGAAAAGAGTTCGCAATCTACGTCAATCCAAAAAACCTTTTTATCGGGATTAGCCGCACAAACCTCAGCAATAAACCCAACTTTCTTCCGGCAAATTGCCGCCCAATCTTCACCCTCTTTTTTTGTGATTTCACGGAGATCAACTGCGATTCCAAGTTCTTCTAAATTTGCTCGAAGTCTGGCTCCATGGCCTTTGTAGTAATCATCGCTTGTGTAAAAAGAGCAGACAATCGCGTTCTTTATTCTTATTTCCGGCTTCGCCTTAGCTACAACCTTTGGGGCAAATTGGCTCTCAAGTGCGGCAAGTACTTCGCCACCTTGGAAATCAATTGTGCTCATGGGTTGAAAGATAGGCTTTTACTTTTAACGCTTAACAAGACTAAGTTAAATTCAGGTCATACGTAAGGTGAACAAATGGGTTTAGCTCTAGCCCATCTGGGTTAGTTGCTCCAAGATTAATTCCATAGTTTTATGCCGCGGGTCGATTACTTCAAAATGACCAATGTTCTCT
>RGZI01000222.1 GCA_010031635.1 Actinomycetota bacterium | reverse complement strand
TAACCTCAGATATTTTTTAAAGGTTAACTAGTGCGCATTAACAAGTTGGCTCTCACCAACTTCCGCTCCTACAACTCACTTGAGTTAGAGCTCCAACCCGGGGTAATAACATTTATTGGTGATAACGGTTCCGGTAAAACCAATATTGCTGAATCCTTAATATATTTAGCTTTTCTTTCATCGCACCGAGTTTCAAATAATGTCCCACTTATTTCTTTAGGAAACCAACAAGCGATCATCCGCGCCGAGGTTCAACGAGAAGACCGTTCACTACAGATTGATTTAGAGATCAATGCAAGTAAAGCCAACCGCGCACGCATTAATGGAAACCCAACCCGCAGCCAACGTGAAATCTTGGGCGCGATTCAAATTGTTTACTTTTCACCTGAAGATTTAGATCTAGTTCGTGGAGAACCTGGCACCCGCCGCGATTTTTTAGATCGTTTATTAATCACCAGAACCCCACGTTTGGCGGGGGTTATTGCTGATTACGAGAAAACTAGGTGCTGAGTTAACCGCCGAACGCATTGCTCTAATAGATGCACTTAACCCACATGTTGCCAAAAATTATGCAAATTTAAATGAGGTAAAACCAGCATCTATTTCATACAAGTGCAGCACCGAAGGTGTTACCAAAAACATCGATGACAATATCGCAGCACTAACAGCTCGTTTAGATGAGGTTGCATATCAAGAGATTGAACGCGGGGTTTCCTTAATCGGCCCGCATCGCGACGACCTACATTTACAACTCGGTGATTTTCCAGCAAAAGGTTACGCAAGCCACGGTGAATCTTGGTCGATGGCGATCTCGCTACGTATTGGATCTTTTAACCTTTTGAAATCAGAAGGTGCTTCCCCAATCCTTATCCTTGATGATGTTTTTGCAGAGCTTGATACATCACGCAGAATTCAATTAATGTCTGCAACACAATTGGCAGAACAAACCATTATTACAGCTGCGGTGGAAAGCGATCTACCCGCAGAGTTATTAACCCAAAGGTTTTATGTGACACCTGGTGTGGTTAAGAAAGGAAAG
>RGZI01000221.1 GCA_010031635.1 Actinomycetota bacterium | reverse complement strand
GGCAATCTAGATGTGAGTGCTGATGAAGTTATTGACATAACTAATCTCATATTGGCGCCAGGATTCATAGATATTCATACCCATTCAGATCTTACGTTGCTCTCTAACCCACTTGCACAAAGTAAAATTCGTCAAGGAATAACAACTGAAGTAATTGGTAATTGCGGTTTCGGTGTAGCACCTAATCCAGTTGGAGAAGCAAGTGATCTTCTTCGAGCTGCAGTCGCATATTTAGATCTAGATCCAAGCATCAAGTGGGATTGGAGTGATTTAGCGGGATATCTTAAAGTTTTGGAAAAATCTGGCACTTCAGTAAATGTTGCGACATTAGTAGGACACATTCCCATTCACGCCTCAGTGGTTGGTTTCGGAAAAGATCCGGCTACCTCAAAAGAAATTATCCAAATGCAAGAGTTGTTACGCGAGAACATGACAGCTGGTGCCTTTGGTTTTTCAACTGGGTTGAACTACTCCCCTGTTTCTTATGCATCACAAGAAGAGTTAATCGGACTTGCAAATGTTGTCAAAGAGTATGACGGGATATTTGCATGTCACATGCGCGAGTATGGGGACGACTTAATGAAATCTATGAATGAATTACTCAGTATTACCCGGGCTACCGGAGTTCGAACTCAAATTTCACATTTAGTTACCTTTGGAAAACGTAATTGGGGATCTGTTGCCCGCGCGCTTGAACTTATTGATCAAGCAAATCAAGACGGTTTTGAAGTCGATGCCGATGTGTATCCATATATTGCTGGAAATTGTCCACTAACCCAACTACTTCCATACTGGGCGCAAGAAGGTGGCGATACCGTCATGCGGGATCGGATGAAAGATAAATCTGCCCGTCCAAAAATAATCTCTCATTGGATCGAGAGTGAAGTGATCTGGTCAAACATTCAAATTGCAAATGTAATTCCTGGGCGAGAAGATTTAATTGGCCGAAAAATTTCAGATATTGCTGAATCGCTTTCAATCCCAGCAGATATTTTAGCTCTGGACTTGCTCGGTGACATGGGCAATGCTCTTGGGATAATT
>RGZI01000023.1 GCA_010031635.1 Actinomycetota bacterium | reverse complement strand
AGTTCCCTCTTGTGGCTTCTCTTTAGCAGTATCTGGAATTACCAGACCTGATGCAGTTGTTGTCTCTGCTTCACTTGCTTTAACAACAATGCGATCTTCTAGTGGCTTAATTGATACCGACATTCCCGGCTCCTTCGCTATTTTCATTCGTTAATTTGCTTTAGTTAATTTTCTGTACCTGCTTGGATCCACCGCCCACCATCCGCGGCCAATTAGCAGTGTCAGGGTGAGAGTGCTAACGCCAAGGGTAAAGGGTTGGGTTGGGACGGTCAATTTGAGGTTTTATTAAGCGAACAGCACCTGTTCAACAGCTGCTCCTGGATCCACAGCCAGCCCGGCTGCGCTGGGCGCACGTCCGGCCTGGATCGCAAGTGAGCCAAGGGCAGCGACCATTGCCCCATTGTCGGTACACAAACCAGGGCTCGGAATCGCCAATTTAAGGCCGGCCGCCGTACTCCGCTCGATCGCCAAAGCTCGCAGCCGTGAATTTGCCGCAACGCCCCCAGCAATTAATAGGTGTTCCAGGCCTTGTCGCTTGGCCGCCAAAACCGCTTTGCTCAAAAGCACATCCACAACCGCTTCTTGAAATGAGGCGGCGATATCGGCTCGGGCACTTTGTGACAATGGGCCATCCTTTTTAACAGCTAATTCAATGTGCCGCGCAACTGCACTCTTTAACCCGGAAAAAGAAAAACTAAACTCTTTAGTTGATCGATCAGTTTCATCTGTAAACAAAGTCATCGCTCTTGGAAAATTAATCGCATTTAAATTTCCGGTTGTGGCTAATCGATCTAACTCTGGACCACCAGGAAATGGCAAACCTAATAAACGGGCAATTTTGTCAAATGCTTCACCAGCAGCATCATCCATAGTCGCGCCCATAACAGTAATCGCATCGGTAACCTCATCAACTTTTAATATTGATGTATGTCCCCCACTAACCAATAAAGCAATGGTCGGTGGAATCACTTGATCTGAATCTAAATACTCAACAGCAACATGTGCTGCTAAATGATTTACACCATAAAGTGGAATACCAAGTCCAGCGGCTAAACCATTTGCCGCGCTTGCACCAACTAAAAGTGCACCAGCTAACCCGGGACCTGCCGTTACTGCAATTGCGTCAAGATCCGTCAATTTAACTTTGGCGGTTGCAAGTGCCCGCTCTATGGCTGGCAAAATCGCATCAACATGTGCACGAGCAGCAACCTCTGGAACTACGCCACCGAACCTGGCATGTTCGGCAACACTTGATGCGATTTCATTTGCTAATAACTTTCGTCCCAGGACTATTCCAACACCAGTTTCATCACATGAGGATTCAATTCCCAGAACCAAGGGCCCTGAAGATTTAGTTGATTTACTCATGAGCAGCACCTAAGATTTTCTGCATAATAATTGCATCACTTCTTTTGTTATGTGGCCGGGCATTTTGGTAATAGTTTTTGCGGACCGATATTTGAGTAAATCCATTTTTCGCATACAACGCACGTGCTTGTTCATTTTCAGCACGTACTTCGAGGAAAATTGCTGGGGCATTGCGCTCGATCGCCGCATTTATCAAAAGATCTAATAGCCCTTGGCCAATCCCGTTGCCTTGATATTGAGCACTTACGCTGATGGTTTGAATATCAGCATCTGCGCCATCACCCGGGCAGAAAAGCCCAGCAAAAGCCACAACCTTTTGGGTCGCCGCAACTTCAGCTACAAAATAAATTTAAGTTCAGCTAACTTTGGCAAAACCGCGTCAGGTTTTCGCAAATATAAAGGTTGGGTGCGCACCGAATTTGGTTGTGTAGCCAACATAACTAATGCCAATGGATCTGGAAATCCAAATTCGATAACTGGCAAACTCTCAAAATCTACTTCTTCCCTTTTTGCTACCGCCGGCTCAGTGATCCGCTCGCCATTTTTTTGGTACTTCGCCCAATAGATTTCTTTGCGGCGTGCATCGGTGATCACATAAAAATCTGAAGCCATCTCAGCTAGCGTGCTCGCTGCACCCCCGATTGCATCAAGCGAAACAACTCCAATACAAGGTATCTCTCTTGCCATCGCAAAAGTACGTGCAAAAGCAATTCCGACTCGCAAACCAGTAAATGGCCCGGGTCCCATTCCCACAACCACTTGTTCGATCGAATTAAATACTGATTCGTTTTTAGCTTCTTCAATCAACTTACCAAGTGCTTCTCCGTGAGATGTCGCCCCATCATGGAAACCCGACCAGATCACAACATCTTGCGCAACTAATGCTGCAATTGTGCGCGGAGTTGATGTGTCAATTACGAGAGAGGTTTTCATAGATTCAAATTCGTCCAACGTTCACCAACACTACTAATCATTAATTCACGTTTTCCTTCATCAATAATCGAAATCGTAATTAAAAGATATTGATCATTTATTTGTTCTGCAAAATTCTTGCCCCACTCAACGACCGTAACGCTATTTTCAGTATCAAGATCTAGATCTTGCAACCCTCCGATTGGTGAATCTAACAACCGATAGGCATCAGCATGAATAAAAGGAGTTCGCCCTAAATAGTTTTTTGCAATCACAAAAGTTGGGGAGGTGATCTCGCTTTTAACTAACAAACCTTTGCCAATACTTTGAGCTAATCGAGTTTTCCCGGCCCCTAGTGGCCCTTCTAAAATTATTAAATCTCCGATTTGTAAATGGGGCGCCAATGTCAGACCAAATTGCTGCATCTGCTCCTCTGTTGAGATTTCAACGGACTGAATTGGATTCACATGCAAAAGAGTAATGGGCGCCTACCCCTTTCGAGGTAAGCGCCCATTACGGCAGTTATTTGATTAGTACTTGAGTGGAATTGGAAGGTAATCCAAATCTCCATTTATTCCGAAGGCAGCACCGAAGATTGCAAAAGATTCCGGCGTGATATCAAGTTTTCCACTTGTCGCTGCGGCGTCTAACATTTCAGCCAAAGCAATAACTTGTGCTGTGGTGAACTGTTCATGTCCAACACCAGAAGCAGCACCAACACCAGCCAAATCTGGCAAACCAGAATCGGCATATACGGTGTACTCAGTAGGTGACATCGCATAGAGCGCAACTACGTTAGCACTTGGCTTTGTCGGTTCTACTGGAGCAGCTTTTGCTTTTGCTGAAGCCAATGCAGCTTTTGCCTTTTTCTTAGCAGCAGCAGTTTTAGCTTTGCCAACAGCAGCGGTAGCAGTTGCAATCTTCATATCACGAGCAGTTACCGCTGATTCATAAGCAGAAAGTGCTGATTCATAAGCAGCTTGAACAGGCGCAAATTTTGCATTTCGCTCTGCTACATAAGCAGCAGTTTGACCTGGCCAAACCAAACGATCATTCTCATTTGCCAAGAGAACTGTTGGCTTGGTTGAGGTGTATTTGACTGGGTCTAACGCAGCTGCTTTTGCGATATTTGCAGCAGGTGCAGAAACTCTTGGCATCTGTGCCAAGACTCCCAACATCCCATTAATTCCGTTATCTCCAGATAATCCGAGGTTATAACGACCGGCGTCACCCTCATCTAACAATGTGGCGTAATTGGTTTTGGTGTTGTCATAGAAAGGGCCACCAATTTTTTCAGCTACCGCTTGACCGGCAAGAATTCCGGTGGCTGCAGCTTCGCCAATATTTTCCAAAATCGCAACAGTTGCATTGATACTTCCTTCTGGAATCAATGCCGAAGTTGTGACACCGTCCATGTGCTTACTCTTTTGTGGAATGCCGGAAAGCAGACCAATAAGTAGCAATGCGGAACGTTGTGGAATCGCACCAAATGCCGGTGTTGCTGCAACAACTGCGGCAGGTTGAGTCAACCCTGGTGCGCCAAGATTTTGCGACCATGCAGTTAGCAATGCAACAACTTTGCCCAATTCGGTAAGTGCAGCAATATGTCCTGCTGGACCTTTCGCTCCTAGTGCTGCGCAACCTTTAATTGTTGGGTCAGCGAAGACGCTTAACAGGTAGAAAATATCGCAACCACTTTGAAGTTGGCGAGAGATATTTGTCGCAACTGGTGAAACTAAACCAACCGCATCAGTTAACTCTGGATACTTCTCAGCGAACATATTTACGACCGGTCCGGCTCCTGATGATCCCCAGATTACATTTCGCTTAGTTGATGGAGCTATTGTCTTTGAAAGGTCGACCAACTCTTTTAGAAGTGGCACTGACTCTTCAGTATTCCAACCATGAAGCCCGTCGGTAACCCGATCATAAGCAGCCAATCCATAACCCTTGGCAAGTAACTCGGTTGAGTAATCAAGCTTTGGAGTTGGGCCGGTGTTGCTGAGAGTCATCTGTTCAACACCAGTTGGTGCGGTATAACTTGGATAGGCGTATGAAGGGCGGAAGCCATGATTCCAGAAGAACATCGTTCCGTTGTAATTCTTTGTTGGGACCATGAATTTGTAAGCGGCTCCACTAACTGGCAGTGTGGACGCGCAGGTTTCTACACCTGTCGTCGCATCTGTGGAGCACATTCCAGCCTGAGCAGGCGTAGCAACAACTAATCCTGTTGCTAACAATGCAGCGCTACCAAATGCAGCAATAAGTGAACGTAACTTCAATGTGCTTTTCATAATTAACCCACCTTTGGAAGCGCATCAGCAGCAATTGCTGGACGCTTGTATGTCGAAACGGTTATTGGACCATCTGCAGAATCAGTGGTGTTAAGAACTCGAGTTCCACCAATTGGTTTCAAGACGCTATTTGCGTCATAAGCACCAATCCAGAAAGAGTTGTACGCCTCATGGGTCTTAGATGAGTATGAAAGTGGGGAAAGTGCGGCGCTACTTAATGTGGCCCCTTTGCCTTCCATAAATGCGATCAACCCTTTACGGGTTAGGTCTTTGCCAGCACCCATGAGCGCAGCAGTTGTTAAGTAACCAATGTTCATTCCTTGTAAAACATTGTTATCCCAAGTTTTGTCTGGGCCAACGTTGAAATCATCATTGATCTTCTTAAATGCGACTACAAACTCATCGGTGTCTTCACCAGGTGCTGGTGCGTGTGAGGCTGAGATGACACCAGTTAATAACGCAGCTGAAACTGCGGCTGGAGTTCCTTTTGAGCCAAGAATAGTTTTGAAAGTGGTGGCATCTGAGCCAACACTTGTCACCAACCATTTAGGTGCAAAACCCAATTGTGCAGCGGTGGCAATTGTCACTGCTGTAGCTGATGCAACTGCTCCGATCACAACTAGAGTCACACCAGCTTTTTGAAGCGCTTGAACCTGTGCCGTTAAACCTAGGCCCTGGCTGCCAGCAACAAAATTTTGAGTATTTGCGGCTGGGAAAATTACCCCTTGCTGTTTAAATCCAGCTATTACATTTCGGCCAAAATCATCAGTCTGATAAAGAATGCCAACTTTGCCAGCGGCGAGTTCTGCGGCGTAATTCTTCTTTAAGAAATCTGCTTCAATTTTGGATTCAATAACATAAGTTCCGAGACCAGCAAATGATGTTGGGTACTTTTTAGGATCGGTATAAAATCCGCTGTATCCACTATTTACAAACAGATCTGGGATTCCGCGACGGTTAATGTCCTTGATAATTGAAATGTGGGTCTGAGTTCCAACGCTTCCAACCATTGCAAAGACTTTATCTTTGTTAATTAGAGTAGATGCGGTAGAAATTGTCAGACCAGCTTTATATATATCATCCTTAACTACCAATTTAATTTTGCGGCCGTTAACGCCACCTTTTGAATTTACATAATCAAAGTAGGCGCGCATTGCGTCATCTACTTTGTTGTACCCCGGACTAGCGGCACCTGTTTGTGGCAACTGCATGCCAAGCACAATCTCAGTTGCGCTAACACCTACCTCGGAGCGGACTGGAATTGCTTGCGAAGGTGCAATAGCGAGAGTGCTCGCAACTGCGCCAGCAACAATGCCGATCACCCATCGTTTTGTTTGAGATCCACGAATTTTCACTTCGATGACTCTTTTCTATAACTGTTGACTGCGCGGTGCTCCGGGCAGGCACGGCTTGAGCCGCTACAAGGGCTAAGTTACTAGAAGGTTGCCAAAGGGTGAACAGGTAATCGGACAAATCGCCCAATTTTCCTAATATTTGCGTTAAATCTGCGGCCTGGCTTACTGGCCGCTGTGGTGGCGCGCTCCCATAACCCCAGCTGGGTTGAGGATGATCGTGGCCAGTAATAAAAAGCCAGTCAGCAACGCTGGCAGATAATTTGTTACCTGCTCCGAAAGCGCCAAACCTGAAATTGCCCAATCAATCAGGTCAGGGAGAAAAACCACAATTAAGGTGCCGATAAATGCACCACTAATACTTCCAACTCCCCCAAGGATTGCGGCTGTTAACAAAGTCAGCGAAAGTGAAACTGGATAAACGCTGGGCCCGACCAATCCCCGTAACCCATAAAGCGCACCACCAAGACCGGCAACACTAGAACTAACCACGAAGACAATTACTTTTGTCCGTGCTATCGGAATTCCACTGACGGCTGCGCCAATCTCATCATCGCGAACAGCTTTCCAACTTCTACCAGCTCTAGATGTCAGTAAATTAGAAACAAAAAACAAAGCAATTAATGCAATAGGTAATGCAACCCAAAGTTGCCACTGCTCATAACCAACTTCAATTAAATTGCTAATCCATGTTGGTGGCGTTCCAAAATCAACAATTAAACCAACATTTCCGCCCAATACCGATTCAAATCTATTTGCCATTGATGGCAGCGCCAATGCAATTACTAAAGTTGTACCGGCCAAGTAAGGTCCAGAAACTCTTGCTGCAGCTACTCCTAAAATTAATCCAAATATGGCTGTAGCAAAAACTGCAACTAAAAACCCAACCCAAATTGATGCACCTAAATGTGTAATTAATGATGCACTTGCATATCCTCCAACCGCCATTAAAGCACCTTGACCGAGTGAAATCTGTCCAGAAGCTCCAGTCAGAACCGTTAATGAAAGCACGCCAATAAACAGCATCAAGACCAATGCTAACTGACCTTGATTGTAAGCATCAAATATAAAACTTAATAGGAACAAAGATAATCCCAGCGTTAAAGTTTTAATTAAACTTCTGCGCCAGATTTTTTTAACTCTATCCACGGCGCACCTGCTTTCCGCCTAATATTCCATTTGGTCTAATTAATTGGACTGCAAGTAGTAAAAATAAAATTGCTAAAAATACATTTTCGGGAGATCCGTATGTTGTTACTAAAGAGATTCCAATTCCAATAATTAAGCCTCCTATAACTGCGCCTAGTGGACTGTCTAATCCACCAACAACTGCGGCGGTAAAAGCAACAATCAAAATTAAATCTAAAGAGTTTGGAGATAGATTGGTACTCGGAGTAATTAAGAGACCAGCCAAAGATCCAGCCGCTCCAGAAATTGCCCAACTTAAAGTTCGCATTCTACTTACTTTAATTCCACTCAATCTAGCCACTTCCGGATTTAACGCTGCCGCGCGCATCCCTAAGCCCACGCCAGTCTGAGTAAAAAAGTAGGAAAGTCCAAGTAAGACTATTAATACGACACCAATTACAAAAAGGTTGAAAGCAGAAAATGGTAGCGTCCCCTGTTCATTTTTAAAATAAAAACTATTAACTGGAGTTGGGAAGCCACGTTCTTCGCCAGCCCAAAATATTCCAGCTAGCGCTTGCAATATCGCCAAAATTCCAAGCGAGGCGATAACCGGAATAGTTGCTGCAAGCGTCTTGGTGGATGATGAACTTTTTTTATGTGCCAGCGGACGCATAATCAATAAATCAATAACCATTCCAAGCAATGACCCAGATATCAACGAGACTATAAAAGCCAACCAATACGATTCACCGGAATTGATCAAATTCGAAGCAATATAAGTGGTGAACATTGCTTGACCCATTTGGGCAAAATTAACAACGCCTGCACCGCGCCAAACGATTACTAACCCAAGTGCCGCTAAAGCAAAAATTGCTCCGTTGGCAGTGCCAGTTATTAGGGTGCTAAAAAAAGTATTCATCAATACCCCAAGTACGCACTTCGCAGGGCGGAATCAGCACGCATTTTTGCAGCAGGTTGATCCGAAACAACTTTACCTAACGCCAATAGAACTCCGTGATCAGCAACTGCCAATGCGGTATTTGCGTTTTGTTCTACTAGTAAAACTGTGAGTCCGGTACTTCGACTAAGTTGATTAATGCTTTGAATAATTTGCTCAACGACAAGTGGTGCCAAACCAAGCGATGGCTCATCAAGCAATAAAAGTTCAGGTCGTGAGACAAGCGCTCTTGAAATAGCGAGCATCTGTCGCTCTCCCCCAGAAAGCGAGCCGGCGCTTTGCTTAACTCGCTCAGCCAGCCTAGGAAACAGATCCAATACCTCTGAAATTGCAACTTTTACATCACTTGAATTTTTTCGTTTTCTAAAAAGTGCACCCATCTCAATATTTTCTAATACTGAGAAAGTTGGAATTACTGCGTGACCTTCTGGAACGTGAGCAACACCTAAACGTACGATCGCCTCCGGTGCGAGATTTGTTATCTCCGAATCTCCCCAACTTATGGTTCCACTTTTGGCTTTTTCTAAACCTGAGATTGTGCGCAACAAAGTAGATTTGCCAGCGCCATTTGCACCAATCACTGTAGTAATTTCTCCAGAATTGGCGATAAAGGAAATTCCATCTAGCGCGCGGACATGGCCATAATCTGTGATTAAATCACTAACAATTAATTTTTTCACGATTAATTACCTATGCCTAAATATGCAGCGACTACTGCCGGGTCTTCTCTTACTTTTTCAAAAGGACCACTTGAAATTACTTCACCAAAATTTAAAACATATACGCGATCAGAGATCTTATTTACAAATTCAACGTTATGTTCAACCACAATAATTGAATAAAACTCTTTCAGTTGTAAAATTAAATTAGCTAACTTTTCAATTTCATCATGCCCTAATCCTGCGGCGGGTTCATCCAACAATAAAATTTTTGGCTCTAAGACAAGGGCTCGCGCAAGTGCAACTCTCTTTGAATCAGGGTAAGTCAATTGGCTTGGTAATTTATCGGCAAAGGCTGTCGCGCCAGCCCATGCTAAAGCTTTATGAGCTCTCGCTTTTAGCTTCGCCTCTGATTTACCCGATGTGCCAAAAAGATCTGCAAAGAAACCTTTACTTGCGTGGGCTTCTGCCCCAACCATCACATTCTCTAAAGCGGTTAGGCCAGAAAATAATCCAACTCCTTGCAACGTCCGTGCAATTCCTAACTTTGCTAACTGATGCGTCTTAGGCCAAGGTGAATTTTTTCCTTCTAGTGAAAATTTCCCAGTCGAAGGTGGGACTAATCCAGAGATTGCATTAAACAAAGTGGTCTTTCCAGCACCATTTGGGCCAATTAATCCAAGTACTTCATTTTTATGTAATTCAATGTACACATCATTTAATGCTTTCAAACCGCCGAAGGTGACAGATAAACCCTCAACTTTCAAAAGTTCATTCACATCACACCTCCGACACTTGATTTTCTGTTGGTACTGGGATTCTTGGAGTTCTGGAACCAATACCCGAAACTATCTCATATGAGATTGTTCCAGCTGCTTTAGCTAATTCATTTGCCAGCGGTTTTGAGCCAAAGATGATGACTTCATCCCCCGCTTTTGCAATCGAGTCAATTCCCAAATCTATTGCACATTGATCCATCGAAACCCGACCAATTAAGTGAGCGGGCAAATTGTTGTGCAGAAAATAAGCAGTCCCATCCGTTGAACGTGGCAACCCATCGGCATAACCGAAAGCAACAATGCCGATTTTTGTTTCCTTCACCACTTCCACTGTTGCGCCATATCCAACAGTTGCTCCTGGCGGAATATTTTTTACAAGTAGAAGGCAAGAGCGTAACTCCATTGCTGGCTTTAGGGAGAAATTTTTTGGTGGAGTATTTGTTGGAGACAATCCATAAATAAGCAGCCCAGCACGGACAAGATCAAAGGTTGCATCAGGCAGACCAATGATGGCTGAAGAGTTTGCAATGTGACAGATTCCTGGATTCAGATTCTCATCTTGCATGTAAGCCAGCGCGCTGTTAAACCGCTTAAGCTGTTCTGCATTTAATGGATGAGTCGGCTCATCAGCACATGCTAAGTGAGACCAAGTGCCAATCAATTCGATTTCCTTAGCATCACAAAGTCGGGTTAACTCACTAACTATCTCTGGAAACTCATCAAGTGCGCCTGCTCTACTCATTCCAGTGTCAACCTTGAGATGCACTCTGGCAATTAATCCGACTCTTAGCGAAGCAGCATAAATTTCTTGCAACTGTTGCAGAGATGCCAAGATTGGTGCAGCAATTCCGGCTTTGCGAATCTCAAACGCTTCGGATAACAACGCTACGCCTAACCACTGTGCTCCCCCAAGAAGTGCAGCATGAGAAGATTTAATCAATCCATGACCATAAGCGTCAGCTTTCACAACTGCCATTACTGGCTTTTTGATTACCGCACAAATTTGCGCAACATTATCTGAAATATTTTGATAATTAATATAGGCAGTATTTGGTATTTGCATCAATTTACACTTTCGATAATTACCATTGCGATTACAAAACCACCGTCGTGAGAGATGGAAAGTTTTACTATTTTATCTCTCAGTAAAGCTAAAACTCCCCCACTAAATTCAAAGTTAGGGCGACCACTTTCAAGGCGCAGTACTTCAACTTCATGCCAAGAAAGGCCGGGAGGGACTCCTAAGGCTTTTGCCAATGCTTCTTTGGCGGCAAACCTTCCTGCCAAATGCAGGGGCAGATTTCGATTACTTCCCTGCGCTATCTCACGATCGGTAAATAACCGTTTACTTAAACCAGTGGTCCTGGCAAGTGAAGTCTCAAATCGTGCCAGATCAACTAGATCTATTCCTATTTGTGAACTCATGGGAGTACTTTAAAGGTTGCTTCGACGTGAAGGAATGCTTCGATCAACTGCAATTATTAACATCAACAATGCAGTTCCAATCGCAACACCGCCAAGTAGGTCAGATACCCAATGCGTATTTCTAAAAATTGATACCCAAAAAACTATTGCGCTAACTACAACTACAGAAATAACAGCCGCTCTGACAATTTCTAATCTGGGATGGGCATATTGAATGTAAAGATATGCAATCAAACCCCAAGTCAAAACCGCGTTTGAAGCATGTCCGCTTGGGTAGGACATACCTCCCACATAAAGTAAATCCACATTTAACCGTGGTTTAGTTCTTCCAAACTCTAATTTAGCTAATCCAACTACTGCATTTAATGCAATCAGTGAAATTACCGAAAGGTTAAATGGCCGCCAACTTTCAAATTTCCAACCAAGATAAATTGCAAGTGAGAGCAAGAAAAATGCTGTTAGTCCGCGTAAACCTAGGTGATCCAAATTGTAAATAACCCACTCACCCCAGCCAGGGAGTATTGGCCGCTGCCATTTTGCAACTGATTGATCCAAAGCCAATAGCGGTCCATCATGAACAACTTGCTCGGTTATTACAAAAAATGTGAGTATAAAAAAAGCAGCAAATCTAACCAAACGATCTGGAGTTCTCCTTTTTATTTGTACCTGAGATTGACGGTTAAGTGCAGCCATGATTATTCAACCGTTACAGATTTTGCAAGATTTCGAGGTTGGTCCACATCTAGGCCGCGGACAACTGCCATTTCATAGGCAAACACTTGAAGCGGCAAAATACTTAGAAGTGGTTGCAAGAGCACAGAACATGACGGAACCCGAATAATATGTGCAGCTTTCACTTCAAGATCATTCTCATCGGCGATCACAATTGTCATTGCACCACGTGCTTGCACCTCTTGGGCGTTGCTTAACATTTTCTGATAAATCGGAGAGCTTGGTGAAGGTAAAACCACAACTACTGGAGTTCCTGCTTCGATTAGAGCAATCGGGCCATGTTTTAATTCGCCAGCAGCAAATCCTTCTGCATGCATATATGCCAACTCTTTTAATTTAAGCGCGCCTTCTAGGGCGACTGGATAGCCGACATGTCTTCCTAGAAAGAGCACTGAACTAACTTCCTTTAATTCAATGGCTAATTTGCTGATTGATTCCCGAGTTTCAAGAAAACGCTCTATTTTTCCCGGCATCTCTTGCAACTCTGCCAAAATTTTTCTGATCTCATCTGAAAATTTAAGTCCCCGCACCTGTGCAATGTAAAGACCGATTAAATATGAAGCAACAATTTGAGTCAGAAATGCTTTAGTTGAAGCCACTGCAACTTCAGGCCCAGCATGGGTATAAAGCACTCCATCTGATTCTCTTGGAATAGTTGAGCCGTTGGTATTGCAAATACTTAATACTTTTGCCCGTTGATCTTTTGCATGACGAAGTGCCATTAAGGTGTCCATAGTTTCACCAGATTGTGAAATTGCAATAACTAGGGTCCCTCGATCGATTATCGGATCGCGATATCTAAACTCAGAGGCAAGTTCTACTTCAACAGGAATTCTGGTCCAATGTTCAATTGCATATTTTGCAATCATTCCGGCATGAAAAGCTGACCCACAGCCAATAATAATTATTTTCTCAACATCGCGAAGATCCTCTTCAGCAATTCGAATCTCATTTAAAATTAATTTTCCTTTTTCATCAAGGCGGCCCAACAGAGTGTCAGCTACCGCTTTTGGTTGTTCCATAATCTCTTTAGCCATGAAATGTGGGTAGCCATCTTTTTGAGCCGCAGCGGCATCCCAGGTAACTTTAAATTCTTTGCCCTTAACTAGATTTCCAGCAAAATCAGTAATGCTCACGGTATCTGGGGTGATCAGCACAACTTGATCTTGGCCAAGTTCTATTGCAGCTGAAGTGTATTCAATGAACGCTGCGACATCAGAGGCAAGAAACCTTTCGCTATCTCCTACTCCTACTACTAATGGCGAATTACGTCTTGCTCCAACAACTTGATCTGGAGATTTAGCATGGACTGCAACTAAAGAAAATGCACCATCTAATCTTTTACAAGTCTGGCGCATCGCCTCTGCCAAATCCCCGCCACATTTTTCATATGCTTGGCCAAGTAGATGCGCAACAACCTCTGAATCAGTTTCAGAGAGAAACTCATGTCCATCTGACTCGAGTTCACGCCGAAGGGTTACATAATTTTCAATAATGCCGTTGTGAATTATTGCTAACTCCTGAGATGGATTTAGATGTGGATGGGCATTACGGTCATTAGGAGCACCATGAGTTGCCCATCTGGTGTGTCCAATTCCAGTTATCGATGGAGGCAAATTAACTTTTCCCAACGCACCTTCCAGCGCTGATAATTTCCCAGCCCGCTTAACTGTTGAGATTCCCTCAGTGGTAATTAAGGCAACTCCAGCGGAGTCGTAACCACGGTATTCAAGCCTGCGCAAACCTTCAATAATAATTGGGAGAGCCTGATTGCGACCGGCATAGCCGATGATCCCGCACATCAGAACTCCCCTCTAAGCATTAGCCGCTGATTCTACTGCGTCAGCCAATTTTCTTGCCATTACATCGGCTTTGCTTTGAGTATCGGCTTCAACCATGACACGAATTAATGGTTCGGTACCTGATGCGCGAATCAAAATACGACCATCATTTCCTAAATCACTTTCAGCAGATTTAGTAGCTACTTTCAATTCTGCTGAAGTTAGTACTTTTTCCTTATTTGCGACTGGGATGTTTAAAAGTACCTGAGGGTATGAAGTAAATATCTCAGAAAGATTTCCTGCACTAGCTTCGCCATTGGCGATCAATTCAAGAATCTGCAATGCCGTTAAAATTCCATCCCCAGTGGTTGCAAACTTTCGTAAAATAATATGACCAGATTGTTCTCCACCGTAATAAATTTCATGATCGAGCATTTGTTCAAGAACATATCGATCTCCAACTTGTGCGATCTCAACTATCACACCTTCATTTTCCATCTTCTTCAAAAACCCTAAATTACTCATAACCGTGGCTACGATTTTATTTCCAGGTAATTCATCTTTTCTTTTTGCTGAAAGTGCCAAAAGCGCAAGGAGGGCATCTCCATCCACAATTTTTCCACGGCCATCAATCAGGAGTGCTCGATCAGCATCCCCATCGTGTGCAATGCCTAGATCCGCTCCACTTTGCAAAACTTTTGCAGCAAGCAAATCTAAATGAGTCGAGCCACAATCTTTATTAATATTTTCACCATCTGGTGTTGCACCGATAACGATAACTTCAGCTCCGGCGCGTTTTAAAACTTCAGGCGCATATGTACTTGCACTCCCGTGCGCACAATCAACTACAACTGTAATTCCACTTAATGATTTTGAAATTGTGGAAAGCAAATATGTAATGTATTCATTTCTTCCATTTTCATCTTTTGCAACTAATCCCTGTTGTGCGGATTTTATTTCTGGACTACTTTCGATTAAACGTTCGATCTCTCTTTCAATTTCATCTGCGATTTTTTGGCCATTACTTCCAAAGATTTTGATCCCATTGTCAGAGGCTGGATTGTGTGAGGCGGTAATCATGATCGCAGCATCTGCTTTGCGAGTGAGCACTAAATGGGCCAGGCCTGGAGTAGGGATCACTCCAATTAAAGTTACATTTACTCCTGCGCTAGTAAGTCCAGCAATTAATGCTTGCTCAATCTCTACGCCTGATTTACGGGTATCTCTGCCAATTAAGATTTGTGCCTGGCTCTTAAAGACAGTTCCAGTTGCAACACCAATTGAATTCACTAATTGCGGGTTTAAAAGTGAATCAGCAGAACCCGCACTTCCACGAATTCCATCTGTTCCAAAAAGAGCCACTTAAATCCAGCTCCTTAAAATTGGTTAAGAATTAACGCTTGCTGTACTGCGAACGCTTACGGGCCTTCTTTAGACCGTACTTCTTGCTCTCAATAATACGAGCATCACGGGTAAGAAATCCGGCTTTTTTCAAAAGTGGACGGTGTGCCTCTACATCAATCTCATTTAATGCACGCGATACACCAAGACGAAGTGCACCGGCTTGGCCAGAAACGCCACCACCATTGATAAGTGCAATTACATCGTAATTTCCTTCAACGCCAACTGTGCGGAATGGCTCTGAAACTGCTTGTTGGTGAACTTTGTTTGGAAAATACTGTTCAAGGGTACGACCGTTAAGTGTCCACTTACCATTTCCTGGAATTAAGCGAACTCGCGCAATAGCCTCTTTACGTCGGCCTGTTCCGCCACCGGGTGCAGTAATCGCAGAGCGGTTGATTGCAGCAGCAGGAGAAGATGATGTGTAACTTGTTGGAATCTCTTCAGAATCATCTTCTAAAAGATCAGCTGTGAAATCTGACATTAACTCACCTTACTTTTTGAAATTTGTGAAACTTGAGTAATCACAAATGGTTTTGGATTCTGAGCGGTATGTGGATGTTCTGGTCCTGCGTAAACTTTTAACTTGGTTCCGATTGAACGGCCAAGAGAATTTTTTGGAAGCATTCCGCGGATTGCTTTTTCAACTGCACGTGTTGGATGCAAGACCATCATGTCTGCATAAGTAGTTGCAGTTAATCCACCTGGGTAACCAGAGTGGCGAAACTCCATCTTCTTTGCGCCTTTTGATCCGGTAAGTGCAACTGCTTCTGCATTGATGACAATTACAAAATCACCCATGTCCATATGTGGGGCAAAAGTCGCTTTGTGTTTTCCGCGCAAAAGTGTTGCGGCATGTGTTGCAAGGCGTCCAAGAACAACATCTTTAGCGTCGATGATGTGCCACTCGGGAGTTGCATCCCCAGCCTTTGGGCTATATGTACGCACGCGCAACCTCTATCTTCTTTGTCATGGAGAGCTTCTTATTTAAGGAAACTATCTGGCCAGACCTCAATGAGGTCAGGGGGTAGAGGGTACCTTTTGAGCGTGGCCTGGGTCAAAATGGGGTGCCCCGGCAGCTCTACTCACCCGGAAGTGAGCGCACTCCGGTCCTGGTCAGCACCTGAGCCCGTTCCAATAAGCCGGCCCCGATCGGATAATCCACCCCAATCAAGGTTAAGCCGCGAGCCGGGGCGGATAAGGAGCGTCCGACCCGATCCCCGCCACCAAGTAGTTCAGCTAGCCAACCAGTTTCGGCATGGCCGGCTCCCACGATGCTGGCCGCACCAACAAGTGAGCGGACCATCGCGTGGCAAAAAGCATCTGCGCTCACCAGCGCTTGGGCAAAACCATCGCTATCTCTGCTCCACTCAAATTTTTCCAAACTTCTAATAGATGTAGCGCCTTCGCGTTTTCGACAAAAAGCTGCAAAATCATGGGTTCCAATCAATGGCATAACCGCTTCATTCATTAAATCAATATCTAAATTTTGTTGCCATGGTGCAACATCAGCACGGGCTAATGGCGGAATTACTTTAAAACCATCTGCAAATCTATAGCGATAATTTCGCCGCAACGCCGAGTAGCGAGCATGAAATCCATATGGTGCGTCATCTAATGAATTTAAGCGCACTTCATCAGGTAACAAACGATTAGCGATTTGCATCAATGAAGTTAAGTTCCAGCGGTCTCTATCTAATTGCGCTATATCAAAATGGAAAACTTGACCAGTTGCGTGAACGCCAGCATCAGTTCGACCAGCCACCATTGTGTTAACTGGAATAGCCATCAAGCGACTTAATAAATCTTCGACCACACTTTGAATAGTCCGTCTATCTGGTTGTAAATTCCAACCTGAAAAATATGAACCATCATAAGAAAGTTCGCACTTAATACGAGTAAACCCACCCTCTGGAAGTAATTCAGGGGCGGGCGAACTCATAATTATTTTAAGTTTCTAAAAATTACTTAGCACTCTTCTTTGCTGGAGCCTTTTTAGCAGCAGCTTTTTTGGCTGGAGCTTTTTTAGCCACAGCTTTTTTGGCTGGAGCTTTTTTTGCAGCAGCTTTCTTGGCTGGAGCTTTTTTAGCAGCAGCTTTTTTGGCGGTTGCCTTCTTAGGGGCATCACTCTCAACTTCAATTTCGCTTACTGCAGCAGAAACGCGGCTAGCAATTCGCTCTGAAATCTTCTTTGCATTTGAATCACGATCTGCAACGCGAGCAGCAGATGCCTTTTTAGCATCATCACGCTTTGAGGCAGCTTTAAGAATTGCATCTGCTTGTGAAACAACTGCACGTTTTGCAGGAGTTCCTTCAGTAAGAATTTCAATTATCGCCATCGAAGAGTTATCGCCTTTGCGAACTCCAACTTTGGTGATGCGGGTGTATCCACCATCGCGTTGCGCAAAACGAGGACCGATTTCAGTAAATAAGTGGTGCACAACGCTCTTATCGCTGATAACTGCCATCACTCGTCGGCGAGCTGGAAGATCGCCTTTCTTTGCAGCACTGATCAACTTCTCAGCAACTGGACGCAAGCGTTTAGCTTTTGTCACTGTTGTGCGAATACGACCATGTTGAATTAATTGAGCGGCAAGAGTTCCTAGTAAGAGGCGCTCATGGGCTGGTCCACTACCGAGGCGTGGTCCCTTTGCTGGCTTTGGCATTTTGGCTCAGATCTCCTCTAACTACTCTTGTGTTTCTGAATTATTGGAGTTACTGGTGGAACAACATAGAACTCCTCATCCTCATCATCACCATTGTCGTGATATCCAGGTGATTGAGTTGGATCAAAACCAATTGGGCTGTCCTTCAGTTGAAGACCCATTCCAACAAGCTTCAATTTAACTTCGTCAATTGATTTTGAACCGAAGTTACGGATATCCAAAAGATCTGCTTCACTTCGAGAAACAAGTTCACCAACGCTGTGGATTCCTTCACGCTTCAAGCAGTTGTATGAACGCACTGTTAGATCTAGATCTTCGATTGGAAGAGCAAGATCTGCAGCTAGTGCAGCATCAGTGATGGATGGTCCAATTTCAATTCCTTCTGCACCAAGGTTCAATTCGCGAGCCAAACCAAATAGCTCAACAAGTGTCTTTCCGGCAGATGCCATTGCATCACGTGGTTCCATTGAGCGCTTTGTTTCAACATCCAGCACTAAACGGTCAAAGTCGGTGCGCTGTTCAACACGTGTTGCTTCAACTTTGTAAGTAACTTTTAGAACTGGTGAGTAAATTGAGTCAATCGGAATGCGTCCGATTTCTTGACCCGCTTGCTTATTTTGAACCGCTGTTACGTATCCGCGGCCGCGCTCAACTGTTAACTCAATTTCAACTTTTGCTTTTGCATTAAGAGTTGCAATGTGAATCTCTGGGTTATGAACTTCAACTCCAGCAGGGAGAACGATGTCAGCACCAGTTAATACACCTTCGCCACTTTTGCGAATGTACATAACTACGGGCTCATCACTATCTGATGAAAGAACTAAACCTTTAATGTTTAGCACGATCTCTGTTAAATCTTCCTTAACTCCTTCAAGAGTGGTGAACTCATGAAGTGCGCCTTCAACTCGTGCGCTTGTT
>RGZI01000220.1 GCA_010031635.1 Actinomycetota bacterium | reverse complement strand
TCAGTTGGTAGAGCAACGGACTTTTAATCCGCAGGTCCAGGGTTCGAGCCCCTGGCGACCCACTGCTTTTTAAACTTTTGTGCTGATTATTATGAGTTTTTTAACGACTTCTTTACCTGTCGCTGCCTCAACAATTTTTGCGCAGATCAGAGCCAATCGCTTTGGAATCCAAAGTGGCACACGTGAATGTGGGTAGGGGACGACCTCAAATGAAAGTTCGGGGCATCTTTCTCTAACTTGGTTTAGGACCGGTGGCAGGGCATCTAGATTTCGCCAAGTTTGGCTGATAATAATTTTTCCTTCAGCTGACAAATTTTGGGACAGGTTTTTAATCAGGTCTGATTGATACAAAACATCTCGATTTCTACTGAACGGGTAGATCTCAAAACAGAAAATGAGATCAAATGTTCCAATTCTTTCGCCCGAGGGATCCAAAGCAACCACGCCAAATGTGGCATTTAAATGATGTTTTTTTGCGTAAGTAATTGCGTCTTCAGCAAGGTCTACTCCTAGAACTCGTGCGCCTGGGAAAGTCTCAGCAATCACGGCAGTGGTGTAACCCAGTCCACATCCTGCATCAAGAATTATTTTTGGATTGCCCAAATCGAAGTATTTATGGATCTGTTGGAATTTAGATCTAGGAAACAGGTCATTGTGCACAGATGCATTCGAATCTTCGAGTGAATCACCTAAAACGAGACGGCGGTACGTACCAAAGTCTCCCTTTGCCTTTAACTGGTCAAAATCGCTGACTAGGCGCGTCGACTCTTCGTCAGCTTTAAGACGTGTTGGCAACCACCAGTCGTTATCACTCATGTAAGTTCAAACTCCAATTGTCCTTGACAATGAACTAATTACAGTAGCGAGGGTTTCGGGGCGTGTGATATGGGGTATCTAATTTAGAGATACTTACCCAAAGGTAATCGTTTTGGCAGATGTAGTGCCATACTTGAACCCATGATCACAGCAACAATTATCGTTCTGGCTCTTGCCCTAGTTGGTCACCTCGCGGTGATGAACGCAGTTGACTCGTTCACTGGTTACGGCGA
>RGZI01000219.1 GCA_010031635.1 Actinomycetota bacterium | reverse complement strand
GATAATGGTAGAGCTAGAAAATCCGAATCAATGTTTTTATTCACCCCCGAACACTAAGGGACATAAACTGCTTGCGCCAGTGAACAAGCTATTTCTGGCCGAAATAAGCGGATTTCTGCGCAAACTTATGAGCCGCCCTGCTCTTTCGCGCTAAAAAACTCCCTATAAAACACTTCTTTTATGGAGGGCTACCTCGCATTTTTTCGTAACTAATAGCTAAAAATGTGACGCAAGGAATATTGGTTATTAAAAAGTGATTGACCTAATACCCGCGATAGGGCCACCCCTCAGGAAAATCACAATTTAAAGTGAGGGCAGTGCCAAGATTTGCTTGTACTTATATAGCAATACTTCAGGGAGAGATGAGGACTCACAATGAACACAGTTCAGAAATCCACAATAGCGAGAGCATTAGTAGCACTAACTGCACTAACAGTTTTAGTAGCGGCTATGCCAACGGCCAACGCCGCAACTAAAACGATTACTTGCTACAAAGGAACTGTTGTCAAAAAAGTTACAACAGCTAAGTGTCCAACTGGGTACACAACAACTAAGCCAGTGGCTAAGCCAACAGTGGCCACAACCACTCCGGCAGCAGCAAAGGGTGCGACCGTAGCATTTTCTGGAACTTACACGGGAAAGATTTCACTTCTTTGGGGTGATAGTTATGTTCAAGCCACATCTGTCGATGGAACCGGTACAGGAAACGTCCTAAGCCTCACCGACTTAGCTGGAATTGGATCGTCAGCACCTGCTAACCAGTGCGACACGTTTAATGGTTCTGGCACTTTAAGTGGCGGCGGAAACACTCTAAAAGTTACTTTTGATTCATCGGCTCGAGCATGTGCTGAAGATGCAAATGCACCAACTGGAATTACATTCACTGGAAATGCAATCATCAATGGTGGTACCGGTAAATATGCTGGAGCTACCGGAACTCTCAAAGTGACGGCTGGTTCTTTCAATATTCAATCAAGTACTGCAGGCAAGAAAGAGATCGATAGTTTTAAGTTCACAATCGCAGGAAATATCGTTACTAAATAGTTTTA
>RGZI01000218.1 GCA_010031635.1 Actinomycetota bacterium | reverse complement strand
TACTAAGGAGATTGCGATGTCACTAAATACATTTTGGTTTATTTTGATCGCAGTTCTTTGGATTGGCTACTTCATTCTTGAAGGCTTTGATTTCGGTGTAGGAATATTGCTGAAAACTGTAGCCAAGACTCAAGCAGAGCGGCGAGCAGTTATTACAACTCTTGGACCACTTTGGGATGGAAATGAAGTCTGGCTACTTGTAGCTGGTGGTGCAACTTTTGCCGCATTCCCAGAATGGTATGCAACTTTGTTTAGTGGTTTTTATCTTCCACTATTTCTAATCTTAGTTAGTTTGATAGTCCGTGGCGTTTCATTTGAGTATCGCAGCAAGTACGGGCGTACTGATTGGCGTTCTCGGTGGGATTGGGCAATTGTGATTAGTAGCGCCGTACCAGCATTGCTTTGGGGCGTTGCTTTTTCAAATATCGTCAAAGGAGTTCCGCTTGAGAAAAGTTCGGCCGGAGTTATTGAGTATGCCGGCGGTTTCTTTAATCTGTTAAACCCATTCGCCTTAATCGGTGGGTTAGTAACCCTTTCAGTTTTTGCTACGCATGGTGCGATTTTCTTGTCGCTTAAAACTGATGGTGTAATTCGCGAACGTGCAAATGCTCTAGTTCTAAAACTAGGTGCGGTCGCGACTGTGTTAACTGTAACTTTCTTGATTTGGACTTTGATCTTGGTCAAGTTTGATACAGCAGTCACAATCCTTGCTGTTGCTGTTGCCCTAAGTTGGCTAACCGCTTTAGGTGCCAATCTAAAAGGTCGCGAAGGCTATTCCTTTATATTCTCTTCGCTAACACTAGGACTTACAGTTGTGACTTTGTTTTCAGCGCTTTATCCAAATGTCATGCCTAGCTCTCTATCTCCAGAAGCAACGCTTGATATTTTCAACGCTTCGAGCACCCCATATACGCTCAAAGTGATGACATATGTGGCTGTGGCGCTGACTCCAGTAGTCCTGGTCTATCAAGGCTGGACTTATTGGGTATTTAGAAAACGTGTGAGTGCCGACCAAATTCCATCACCTGAAATTGGAGTATTGGACAAAA
>RGZI01000217.1 GCA_010031635.1 Actinomycetota bacterium | reverse complement strand
ATCACGACTTTTGGTTGAACTGTATTAATGAATTTGACTCGATATTGTGCGTGGGAGTTCTGAAATGAAAACAGCATTTTAAGAACAATGAATACATTTATACGCTCAGGATCGAGAATCGCGACGTCGCTTGCACTAACAAATTTTGTCAGGGTATTTAAACCATCTGCATGAATGAGCACGATGGTTCGTCGATTTGGTGGCAACCAATCAATTCGACCTGAAAAAACGATAGGTACTGCACGTCGCAAGCGCCTGAACATCTTGTGGATCAGCCTATTAGATCAAATAACTCTTCTGAGTTTGGCTCTTATTGGTATTTCACTGTCATATACACGCTTAGCACCATCGCCGAGTGCGAGTTCAACGATACGAATGTCTCTTACTAGTCGTTCAAGGCCGGCAGGCTCAAGGCTTGCCGAATGATCTGTGCCCCACATGCTTCTGTCAAGTGTGATGTGTCGTTCGATAAATGTTGCGCCAAGTGCTACTGCTGCGATTGTCGCTTGCACGCCACGTTCATGGCCTGAGTAGCCTGCAGGAATTCCGTAGCGATTACCCAGTGTCGCAATTGCGCGAAGATTTAATTCATTATTTTCGCAGGGGTAAGTTGATGTTGACTGTGCGATAGCGAGTGGTACATCGGCGAGAATTTTTACTGCTTTGTCAATCTCTTCCAAAGATGACATTCCAGTTGAAATAATTGTCGGTTTGCCAGTTTTATTAATTGCAGCAAGAAGTTCGCCGTCGGTTAAACATGCAGAGGCAATTTTGTGACATGGGGTTTTAAAGCTTTCAAGAAAATCGACAGATGGAACATCCCATGGAGAAGCAAACCAATCAATTCCGAGAGTTTTTGAGTAATTATCGATTTCATTAAATTCAGATTCTCCAAACTCAATGCGTTTCTTGTATTCAAAGTAAGTCATCAATCCCCAGGGTGTTTCGCGAGGGATGCTCTTCTGCTCTTCTGGTACGCAAATTTCAGGAGTGCGCTTTTGAAACTTGACAGCATCACAACCCGACTGCGCGGCAACGTCCATCAGTTT
>RGZI01000216.1 GCA_010031635.1 Actinomycetota bacterium | reverse complement strand
TGCGGCGACAACCATTGCCGAAAATAATTTATGTACCGCCTGTTTTACTGGTAAATATCCGATCACAATTCCAGAAGATTTATCTGCCGGTAAAAATATTTTGGAACTAACTCCGATTGAGAATTTGTGATGAGTACTTATTCTCAAGCCGGGGTAGATATAGATGCGGGTGACCGCGCAGTTGAGCTAATGAAATCTCATATTGCAAAAGCTAATCGTCCTGAAGTTGTAGGCGGCATCGGTGGCTTTGCTGGGCTATTTGATGCCAGCGCTTTAAAGAATATGAAGCGACCACTACTTGCTACATCAACTGATGGGGTAGGAACTAAAACGGAATTTGCAAGGCTTCTAGATAAGTACGACACCATTGGCGAAGACCTAGTAGCGATGGTTGTAGATGATCTTGTGGTCTGTGGCGCGGAACCACTTTTCATGACTGATTACATCGCGGTTGGAAAAGTTATTCCGGAGAAGATTGCCGAAATTGTTAGTGGAATCGCAAAAGGTTGCGAGAAAGCAAACACCGCTTTAATCGGTGGCGAAACTGCAGAACACCCAGGGTTAATGGCAGAAGATGAATTCGATATTGCAGGAGCTGCTACCGGAGTTGTTGATGCTGAAAACTTATTAGGTGCAGAACGAGTTAAAGCGGGGGACTTATTACTAGCGATGCCCTCATCTGGTTTTCACGCAAACGGTTACTCGCTAATTCGCCATATTGTTAAAACCAATAACTTCCAATTTGATTACTTTATAAGCGAATATAAGATGACTATGGGCGAGGTTCTTTTGACCCCTACCGAGATATATGCCCTAGATTGTTTAGTTTTAATTAAAGCGCTCGGTGAAAAAATTCGCGGCTTTTCGCACATTACTGGCGGCGGAATTGCGGAGAACACTGCGCGAGTTATTCCCAAAGGGTTAACCGCAACTTACGATCGTGGGACTTGGCAACTGCCAATCGCGATGGAATTCTTTGCAAAGCATGGGGAAGTTCCGCAAATGGATATGGAGCGCACTTGGAATTGTGGAATCGGGATGGTTGCGATA
>RGZI01000215.1 GCA_010031635.1 Actinomycetota bacterium | reverse complement strand
TAAACACACTTTGGATCCAACCGATCCATGGCCACTTGGTTACAAATTAAGCGATACCTGGCCTAAAAAGCTTTAGAACTAGATAGGTTCCCTTAGGTTCCTTTTTGGAACCTAGCGTGGTACCCTAGCGCTTGAGCATAGGGGTTATAAATGGCAATCAACGTAAAGCTGCCGGAATCATTAGTTGAGGAAGCAAAGCGAATAGCACTTGCCGAACACCGATCAGTTCCGAAACAGATTGAATTCTATTTCCGCATGGCGAGAGTGGCCGAAGAAAATCCTGAACTTTCATTTAAGTTAATCCGCGAAATACTTATTGCCCAAGCCGACGAAGCAGTTGAAGAGTATCAATTCGGATAATGAAGGTTTTTCTTACCCCAAAATTTGCTAAGCAATTAAAACGGTTGCACCCGGCTGAGAAAAAAATTATGGATAAAGCCGTACAGAAAATAATCGATAATCCTAAAATTGGTGAGGCAAAAATTGGCGACCTCATCGGCGTCTATATCTATAAATTCAAGGTAAAAGATCAACAGTGGTTGATGGCTTATGAAGTCATTTCAAATAAGAGCCTTAAATTACTAATGTTTGGTCCGCATGAAAATTTCTACCAAAAGCTAAAATAGATCTAAAAATAGTTCCTAAATATTCTACGAAAGAGTAGTTTGATTTGCTCAATTGGTGAGATCTTTAAAACTTTTGCATTGGCGGGTTCGTCTGGAGTGCTCACATCTTTTAGAGCAGGTGAACTTTGATCTAGTGAATCGGCAATTCGATCAATGTTTGCAACCATAGAAAGTCCACGCACGATTTGCTCTTGATCAGCGTCTTTAGCGTCTTCAATCAGGCTTTCAGCGAGAGCTGCGCCAGCATCGCGCGCATCTGAAGTTGCGCTTTGATTTGAATCATCTTGGCTCGCACTTTCAGTTTCATATTTCGAAGAGATGGCATAGCTAGCTGCGGAAAGCGCTACTGCTATTTGCTTTTTAGTGGAATCGGCAATTCCCCCGCTTACGGCAGAGTCAAAAAGAGTTCGTGCAATGGTGCGCA
>RGZI01000214.1 GCA_010031635.1 Actinomycetota bacterium | reverse complement strand
AAACCCCATCGACTTTCAGTTACTTCGGGACTTGATGAATATCCATGCAAAGCAATTATCAACGGAGCTACGGTTCCGGTTTTGTAAGTTGTAGGTACAAAGAGATTAAATGGTCGATCCTTTATTGTCGAAATGATTCCGGCGCTAGATTGGCTGGTTTGAACCATTATCAATAGCAAGATAGAAATGACCGTTATTAGTTTTCGATTCATTAAAAAACTACTTCAGTTCCCAGATGCCTTGCGTTGCACCGTTGCACTTTATGTTGATTATGCTGCCATCATGATGCGGAACTACAAATTCAGAAAGCGCGCTCATGTAGTAATAATAGCGAATTGAAATTGGATATTTCCTTTACAATTAATCCATGGCTGAGTTCCAAAAAGAAGTTCATGAGCGTTGGGGCGATACCGATGCCTATAAGCAATCTGCTGCGCGCACTTCCAAATACACGCATGCCGATTTTGCGGCCGCGAAAATAGATCAAGAATCTGTTACTGAAAAATTTGCCTACGCTTTTGGAAATGGTTTGACGTTAAAATCTCTCGAAGTTCAGGCTGCCGTAATCGCTCATCGGGAAGCTATCTCAAAATGGTTCTATGATTGTTCAGTTGATATCCAGAAAAATCTTGCGCAAATGTATGTCGCAGATGCTCGTTTCAAGAAGTATTACGACGATCGGGTCTATGGCTTAGCCCAATATGTCCATGATGCAATCATGGCTCAGTAATTTATTTATTGAGTTTTTCCAGAATTCTCTGCTCGAGTGGATATTCCTTGGGTTCAAGGTCGCCTTTTTCCAACCACCACTTGAAGTAGATTTCCAACATGCTCTCTAGATTGTGCTTTGGCACAAATCCAATAATCTCTTTAATCTTTTCAGAACTTAGGTAGCCATTATTTTCTGGAAATGGGAACGCAACATTTCGCAGATCGAAATTAGCAACATCTAGCGCAAAATCATCCGGGTTGTAGGGCGATATGTTTGTTTCTTTTTTGCAAACTTTTGCAGCTAACTCCACAAAGCCTCGGCTTGTTGTAGCTTGTTGG
>RGZI01000213.1 GCA_010031635.1 Actinomycetota bacterium | reverse complement strand
TATTTATGTAGCCGGTTTACAACAAATTCCTGCAGAGCTATATGAGGCCGCCGAAGTTGATGGTGCCTCTCGCTGGCAGCAATTCAAGAGCATAACCTGGCCGATGGCACTTCCAACCACAGCGGTTGTTGTTGCCTATACAACTATTCAGAGTTTTAGAGCATTTGATCTGGTTTACGCAATGACACAAGGTGGTCCAAATAACGCCTCTGACGTCTTGGTTACATTGATCTACAACACAGCCTTTGCTAGCTACAAGTTTGGCTACGCCTCAGCGCAATCAGTTTTGCTTGTTGTGATGGTCTTGCTCATAACTTGGCTTCAGAGACGCACACTAAGAGTGAATTACGGTGATAAATAATGTTGTATAAATCCACGAAGAATTTTCTCCTAACTGCATTTGCATTGATTGTTTTAATACCTTGCTCAATTGTTGTATTAGGTACCTTTAAGACCGACGCAGAGATTTACTCAACTCCATTGGCATTGCCAAAGAGTTGGACTTTAAACAACTTCCGAACATTGTTTGATTCAGGCGGTTTAATTACGCCATTTAAGAACAGCGTAATAGTCTCGATTTCATCAGTATTTATTACACTTTTGCTGGCGAGCATGGCTGCATATGCAATCGCGCGATCAGTAACAATCTCAGGAAAAGTCTTGTTTTTCCTATTTACACTTGGTCTAGCAATTCCTGGTCAGGTTAATATCATTCCAATCTATGTTCTTTTTGTTAAGTTGCACCTCAATAATTCATTGATCGGCTTAGTCCTGGTAAATATCGCCTTAACTCTTCCCATATCAATCTTCATTTTGAGTGCATTTTTTAAGGATCTCTCGAAGGAGATGTTTGAAGCGGCAAGCATCGACGGTGCAGGACACTGGCGAATCTTTAGATCTGTAGCTCTTCCTTTATGTCGACCAGCCATGGGCGCGACTGGAATCTTCTTGTTTGTGATTTGCTGGAACGACTTGCTCTATCCACTGATGCTTATCAGCGAACTCAGCAAGAAAACTCTTCCATTGATTTTGATTGATTACCGAGGCGAG
>RGZI01000212.1 GCA_010031635.1 Actinomycetota bacterium | reverse complement strand
TATGGTGAATTAGCAAAGCGGACACCTAAAGTGAAATTAGCTGGAGGCGAAGGTGCGCACAATCCATACCAAGCCGAACATTTAATTGATCACGGTGGAGTGGGCTTTGTACAAATTGACACTGGATACATTGGTGGAATCGGGGACGCATACCGTGTTGCTCAATATGCAAAAACTCGTGGTGTGCAATTTGTAAATCATACTTTTACTTCACACTCAGCACTTTCAGCATCATTGCAACCATTTGCAGGTCTTAAAGATTCTTGGATAACTGAGTATCCGATGGAACCAAAATCTCTTTGCGTCGAATTAACGGTAGACAAGATTGAAGTCGAAAGCGATGGAATGATCACTATTCCAGATCGCCCTGGCATTGGTCTTGAAATTAATTTAGCTGCCGTTAAAAAGTATTTAGTCGAAACAGAGATAAAGGTTGCCGGAAAAGTTCTATACACAACGCCGACTGTTTAAATTATTTCGCGTTTCTAATTTTTTCACGGTCGAAGAGGTGCTGGGGTTTGTAACCCATCACCTCTAGCCAGTGGTCAGAGCTAAAAATTGATTGATAGCCAGAGAAATCTCCACGCAACTCAGTCGTTGGGTGGTATTTAGCTAGCAATTTATCTGTGGTTTCGAGTGCCATCGTGTCTGGTGCCATCAAGTTAAACACTTGAGCGCCTTTTAAGTCACTGCGAACGGTAAGTTCAAGAGCGGCGGCCGCATCGCGCGCATCTAAATATGCCCAACCGATTTTGGCCGCAGTTTTAGCAAGTTCAGCGTCGTGATGATTAAATTTAATCGCAAAATCTTCAAGTTCATCCATATTATTTGTGTAAGGAAAGCGAAAACCAACAAAAGTTGTGTCGCTGCGCTTGGACCACATTAATGCGGCTTGCTCATTTGCCTCCTTGCAAAGGGAATAACTTTCGGTGCACATCAGTGGATGAGGCTCAGTCATGGGTGCATACAGAGGTGAACTCCATTCATCTGACCATGCTTGGCCGTATGCAGAACAACTTGATGCATAAGCAACGACGCGACATTTTGCATTT
>RGZI01000211.1 GCA_010031635.1 Actinomycetota bacterium | reverse complement strand
TCACTTTCAGATGCAAATGCCTTGATTATTGTTCCCGAAAAATCTGCCGGAATTAAATCCGGAGAGATTGTTGATGTAATGGTGCTAGAGCGGAGTTCAAATTAATTGGGCGCCACAAGTGAATGGCCAATAAAGCTTAAGAGTGGCGAGATTTTGCTGCGCCCACTTCGATTCCGAGATAAAAGTGCATGGGATTCTTGCCGGGCGCAAAATAGAGAATGGCTTGTACCTTGGGAGGCAACTCGCCCCGAAATAGATTCCCACCTGCCACTCCCATCATTTATGGGGATGGTTCTTCAATATCGTAAAGATGGAATGAGCCTTCGATCTATTTCACTAGGGATCTGGCTGTTGGAAAATGGCAGTGAAAAATTTATTGGCCAGATAACTTTGGGCGGTATCGTTTTTGGAGCAATGCGCGGTGCCCATATTGGTTATTGGATAGACCAGCGATATGCCAATCGAGGGTTCACAACCAAGGCCGTCTCATTGCTTACCGATTTCGGCTTAAACGATTTAGCGCTGCATAGAATTGAAATTAATTTGCGGCCAGAGAATGAAGCTTCTAAGCGGGTAGCTGAAAAATCGGGCTATATTTTTGAGGGAATGCGCCCTAGATATTTACACATTGATGGGGCATGGCGAGATCATGCAACCTATGTAAAAGAAAATCCAAGAATTAAGTAATACCTTTTAATAAAGACATACCGCCTAAATCCCCGAGATTTACCCCGCCTAGAATTATCGTTCTACTCCATGGCGTCCGGTTTTATCTACCTAATCATCCTC
The DNA here is from genome assembly GCA_010031635.1 of Actinomycetota bacterium. Classification (GTDB taxonomy): domain Bacteria; phylum Actinomycetota; class Actinomycetes; order Nanopelagicales; family Nanopelagicaceae; genus UBA3012. Next base: position 290 of record RGZI01000211.1, on the reverse strand, counting down.
GGGATGTGGGCGGCCTACTTTTTGCCAAAATGGATAACAAGCCACGATGAAGCTTCGGGAAAATCTGCCGAAAGATATAAGAGCGCGATGCGAGTTGTCGGTGAAACTGGATCGGTAAATCCCGCCCAGAACGCAACAGATAATTTTAAGAAACAGAATCAAATTGCTAATCGTCGAATTATTTTTAGTTCGCTTACTTTTTCTTTTCTAATAATTGGCGCACTATGTGCGGTTGGAATAATTTCAACTTTAATTTTGGCTATACCAACAACAGCGCTCGCAATTTATGT
>RGZI01000022.1 GCA_010031635.1 Actinomycetota bacterium | reverse complement strand
TTGCAACGATTACCCCACAAACATGGCCATCCGGGTGAATAATCGCGTAACCACCAAGTCCTGTAGTTGCAGTGGCGCTAAGTTGATGGCTAAAGGAAAAACTCATTACTAAGACGAGAAACGTGATGACTCTATTTCTCATATTTTGAGCATACTCTCATTTTGCTCAGGATTTAACCCTCGGTACTCAAAACTTTAAACTTATTTCGCTTGCTAACTTTTTCTGCTGCAGCCAATTGGCCACAGGCGCCGTCAATTTCACGGCCACGAGTATCTCTTACTGTTACGGGAACTCCATAACTTTCCAGAACTTCCACAAATTTCTTTTCATCTTCAGGTTTTGATGCGGTCCACTTAGATCCAGGTGTTGGATTAAGTGGTATTAAATTCACATGTGCTGCGCGGCTTTTCAACATTCGTCCAAGTAAATCTGCCCGCCATGCGTGGTCGTTGATTTCACGAATCATGGCGTATTCAATCGAATAGCGGCGTCCAGTCTGAGTTGCGTAATTATCAGCTGCAGCAAGTACTTCGCGGACTTTCCAACGAGTATTGATCGGCACCAAAGTATCGCGAAGTTCATCATCAGGTGTATGTAATGAAATCGCAAGCGTTACGGGAACTCCCTCTTCCATGAGCTTTTCAATTCCACTTACTAAGCCAACTGTAGAAAGCGTGACTGAGCGCGCACTGATTCCAAACCCATCTGGGGTTGGGGCCGTAATGTTTCTAATGGTGCGCATAACTGCGTTGTAATTTGCGAGAGGTTCACCCATCCCCATAAAAACAATATTTGATAAACGCATTGGAGCGCCCATCTCACCCAACTCCATCGCGCGGGATGCTGCAAAAACTTGAGCAGTAATTTCACCAGCACTGAGATTTCGAGTTAATCCCGCTTGACCGGTAGCGCAAAATGGACAGCCCATTCCACAACCTGCTTGAGATGAAATACACAATGTGGCTCGATCTGGATAACGCATCAAAACGCTCTCAACCAACACACCATCATGTAATTTCCACAAATCTTTACGGGTTGTTCCACCGTCACAAGTAACACTGCGCACTTTGGTCAAAAGCGTTGGAAATAATCCAGTGGCCAACTTGGTTGCGCTATCTATAGAGATATCACTCCACGCTTCAGGAGTTTCGTTGTGACGCCCAAAGTAATGATTCGCTAACTGCTTAGCTCTAAAAGCTGGCTCACCTAATTCAGTTACTGCGATTGCCCGGTTCTCCGGGGACAGATCTGAAAAATGACGTGGTGGCTTTTTTACAAGTGGTGAAATTTCTATTGTGGGCATATTTACTTACCCGACCAAAGTTAAAATTGCCCAGATAATTGGGGCTGAGAGTAATACCGAATCAAGCCGATCAAGCATTCCACCGTGGCCTGGCAAAATTGCTCCCATATCTTTCAAATCTAAATCACGCTTGATTGCACTCTCAATCAGATCACCGCATGTAGCTGTAAATACTGCAGCAACTCCAATTGCGGCACCTACCAGCCAATGTTTTTCAAACAAAAGTGAAAGCATCAACCCACCACCGAGAATTGAGAAGATTAGTGAACCAATCAACCCTTCCCATGTTTTCTTAGGACTAATCGCTGGCGCAAGTTTGTGCTTACCCAGCAGAACGCCAAATATATATCCAAAGGTGTCGTTGCATCCAACCACAATTACAAAAGTCATTACACGGGCCAACCCATCATCGGGCTTTGCCAGCACGATCAGGAAACCTGCCAAAAATGGAAGATAGATTGTCGCAAAAACAGTTGCGGTGGCATTTTTTACAAAATTATGATGTCCTTTTGGCAATCCCGATATCAACAAAAATGGAATTGAAATCGCAGTCGCCACCGCTAATCCAGTTACATCTTTGACCCAAGCACTTGTCATGATCGCTACGGCACAAAATGAGATTGTTGGTACTGAGATCTCGATATTAGCTCGGTCTAATGCTTGACCTAATTCCCAAACTCCACGAATAATTGCAGCGATTGCAAGTGGAAGAAATAAGACACGTTGAAATGCCAAAGATGCGATAACCAGCCCTAGCAAAGTTAATCCGACAGCGATCGAAGGAAATAATTTTCGTCCGGCTTTTTTATTTATCGCTTCATTTAAAGCATGGAGATCCGACATTTATTGTTGGAACTCTCAAACTTCGAGAAGTTCGCTCTCCTTATGTTGTAATAAATCGTCGATCTTGGCAACATGCCCAGAAGTATGTTTTTCTAAATCCTTTTCTGCGCGAGCCACATCATCTTTGCCAACGTCTCCATCTTTTTCTAATTTTTCAAGCGCTTCTTTTGAATGGCGGCGAATATTTCGAATCGAAACTCTGGACTCTTCCGCTTTGGTTCTGGCTACTTTGATGAACTCTTTACGCCGCTCCTCAGTTAATTGTGGGAAACCAACTCTGATGACCGCTCCATCTGAAGCTGGATTCACACCTAAATCTGAGTCGCGAATAGCTTTTTCAATTAAAGGCATCGCGCCTTTGTCATATGGAGAAACAACGGCCATCCGTGCTTCAGGAACCTGTACGGACGCTAACTGTGAAAGCGGTGTAAATGTTCCGTAATAATCCACCATGATCTTGGCAAACATCGATGGGTGTGCACGACCAGTCCGGATTGCACCAAAATCTTCTTTCGCTACTTCCACAGCTTTACTCATTTTTTCTTCAGCATCGCTGAGAATTTTATTTGCTAGATCAGACATTTATTTCATCCCCTTACGAGACTAATGTTCCGATAGATTCGCCACTGACAGCACGAGCAATATTTCCTTCTTTCATTAAATCAAAAACGATTATCGGAAGTTTATTCTCACGGCAAAGTGAGAACGCAGCTGCATCAGCCACTGCCAAAGATTTACTTAAAACTTCATCAAAGGAGATATTTTCATATTTCGTCGCATTTGGGTCTTTCTTAGGATCTGCTGAATAAACTCCATCAACTCCACTTTTGGCGAGGAGAAGTGCTTCTGCATTAATCTCAAGTGCGCGTTGTGCCGCAACGGTATCTGTTGTGAAAAATGGCATTCCAGCACCTGCTCCAAATATAACAACGCGACCTTTATTTAGATGTCGAATTGCTCGCAGCGGAATATACGGCTCAGCAACTTGTCCCATGTGAATAGCGGTTTGCACACGAGTTGCCACACCTTCTTTTTCTAGGAAATCTTGTAACGCTAAACAGTTCATAACTGTTCCGAGCATTCCCATGTAATCCGCACGAGATCGATCCATTCCGCGTTGTTGCAATTCCGCACCACGGAAATAATTTCCGCCACCGACAACAATTGCAATCTCAACACCAGATCGAGCAACATCGGCGATCTGCGCGGCAATTCCTTGAACAACATCAGGGTCAACGCCGATTCCGGCTCCCCCACCAAAAACCTCACCCGAGAGTTTTAGTAGGACTCTCGAGTAGGTCATGGTCAATATTCTCTTACTGTCCTACGCGAAAACGGAAGAAGGCGCTCACATTTGTGCCTGTTCGATCAAGGAAACTTCTTTGATGAAACCAGTGACGCGGCCTTCAACGACTTTCGCAAGTGAAGCTTCTGGCTTTCCTTCGTTGCGGGCAGTCTCTTCGGCGATACGACGTTCGCTTTCGATTAATTCTGCCGGAACATCTTCACGTTTTACATAAGCAGGCGCAAAAGCTGCGATGTGTTGAGCTACATCTTTACCAATTGCATGCTCTTTTGTTAATTGCACAAGAACGCCAACTTGAGCAGGTAGATCCGGGCTAGTGCGGTGTAAGTAAACCGAAACGGGCCCATTTTTTAGTACACCAATTCGACGCAAGACGATCTTCTCGCCCAAAGTTGCATTGGCTTCATCAATATGTGCCTGCACAGTTTTTCCGCCACCAAAATCACTTGCAAGAAATGCATCTAACTCAGTTGCTGCAGATGTGCTCAACTTAGCCAGAATCTCATTTCCTAATTCTTGGAAACGTTCGCCTTTTGCAACGAAGTCGGTTTCGCAGTTCAACTCTAAGATCACGCCAGTATCACCTGTGACAGATGCACTTACTAGACCATTTAAAGCTGTACGACCTTCGCGCTTGGTAACACCTTTTTGTCCTTTTACGCGGATGAGCTCGACTGCTTTATCGAAATCTCCACCAGACTCTTCAAGTGCATTTTTACAATCCATCATGCCTGCAGCAGTTAATTCACGCAGGCGCTTAACATCAGATGCGGTATACGACATTTACTAAGCCTCCACGAGTGGAACAACTTCAGCGACTACAACTGGTTCTGCAACAGCGGCTTCAAGTTCAGCAGTTGCTGAAGCGGCGAGCGCTTCTGCTTGAGCTGCCAATGCTGCATCTTCTTTAACTTTCGCAGCACCTGAACGTGCTTGCAAACCAGCAGCAATTGCATCTGCAATTACGCGAGTCAGCAATGCAACTGAACGAATAGCGTCATCATTTCCTGGAATTCCATAATCAACTTCATCTGGATCGCAGTTTGTATCAAGAATTCCGATAACTGGAATTCCGAGTTTCCTTGCTTCTGCAACCGCTAAATGCTCTTTCTTCGTATCAACAACCCAGATGGCACTTGGAAGTTTGGTCATGTTACGAATGCCGTCGAGGTTCTTCTTCAACTTATCTTTTTCACGGCGTTGCATCAGAAGTTCTTTTTTGGTGCGACCTTGATCGGTGCTTCCCTCAAGTCCTTCGAGCTCTTTCAAACGTTGAATACGTTTTGCCACAGTGTTGAAGTTGGTCAACATTCCACCGAGCCAACGCTCTGTAACTGATGGCATGCCAACGCGCGCAGCTTGAGCCAAGATTGGCTCCTGTGCTTGCTTCTTAGTTCCGACAAAAAGAACATGACCGCCACGTGTGACAGTCTCCTTTACAAACTCATAGGCTGAATCGATCATTCCAAGTGATTGTTGGATATCGATAATGTAGATGCCATTGCGTTCGGTAAATATGTAACGCTTCATCTTTGGATTCCAGCGACGGGTTTGATGTCCAAAATGGACTCCGCTGTCGAGGAGTTCTCTCATGGTGACAACCGACATGGTTGCGCACTCCTTTCGCACAACTCGAAGTTGTGCTCTCGGTTTACGGTAAGTGGCAATTTGCCGGGCTTACCCCTGGTGGCTGGTCATCTGCTGCACTCAACTCACCGCTTTTGACGATGGGATTTAATGCAGACCGAGTAGATGAAGTTCAACCACGCGAAGTCACTTAATCACTTAAGTGCTGAGCGGAATCCTACCTGACCCACAGCACCCCAATTTCCCCACATTTGCCCTGCTCAGCGCCTTGATTTGGCAATTTTTGGCAGGGTTACCGAATATGAACAATATGAGCCGATTGAAAATCTGCCTCGCAATCCTGCTCTCGTTGCTGCCCACTTTTTCAGCGGCTGCCAATGAGCGCTGGGCTGGCCCGCTGAACGGTAAATTAATTGTGGTTCGCGGCTTTGATGGGGCCGCATACCAAGCAAATCATTATGGACCCGCTCATCGTGGAGTTGATCTGTTGAGCAAAGTTGGAGATCCAGTTTTTGCGCCAACTGATGGAGTTGTTGCGTATGTAGGTGTTATTAATTCCATTCCGATTGTTGTGCTTGAGCATAAAAATAACGGAGGTACTGGTGGCAATAGATTACGCACAACTTACCTTCCTGTTGAAACTCTGCTTGTAGTTGGAGATCTTGTCCGTAAGGCAGATCCAATTGGCAATATCTCATCCCAGTCACATTTTTTCGGCAAAACAGTTTTACATTGGGGCGAGCGACTAGGTGGAGAATATAAAAACCCTTTACGACGGTTAGGCGCACCTGTACTTTTGCCACGTTTATCTTAAACTTAGCAAATGTCTTCCCCATTAATTTCACTAACTTCACTTGATGAAGTTATTACCCGTGCGCAATCTTTGATGACGCCGATGAGTGGAGAGCGCAAGATCGTTGGTTTGATTGGAAAACCTGGTGCTGGAAAATCCACCTTGTCTGCACAGTTGATTGAGCAGCTTGGTGATCAAGCCGCTATCTTAAATATGGATGGTTATCACTTAAGTAATTTGGCTTTGCGTGAGTTAGGCCGTGCCGATCGCAAAGGCGCACCTGACACTTTTGACGCACTTGGCTTTACTGCAATTTTGCAAAGAGTGAAAAATGAAGTTGGCCAAAATATTTACTTTCCCGTTTTTGATCGGGCAATCGAAGAATCTATTGCAGCCCAAGGGGTAATCACCCCTGAAATTAAATTAGTAATCACCGAAGGAAATTATCTTTTGCACAATGAGAATAATTGGGGCGGAGTTAAGAAGTTACTTGATGAAAGTTGGTTTATTGAAGTTGATGATCAACTTCGAATCGAAAGATTAGTCGATCGCCACCACAAATTTGGTAAAAGTAAAGTTGATGCGCACTCCTGGGCGACAGGTAGCGATGAAAATAATGCAAGAATTGTTGCTAAAACGCGCGAATTAGCAGATGTGATTATTAATTTAAGTTAAGCCCGCGGATGTGCTTGTTGGTATGCACTTCGCAATCGATCCTCTGAAACATGTGTGTAAATTTGCGTGGTTGCTAATGAGGCATGACCTAAAAGTTCTTGTACTGCGCGCAAATCTGCACCACCTTCAAGTAAATGAGTAGCTGCGCTGTGACGTAATCCATGTGGACCCATCTTTGGGGATCCAGGCAACGCTTCCAACGCTTTGTAAACAACTTCGCGCACTGTTCGCGGATCAATTCGTTTTCCGCGAGCACCCAAGAAAAGCGCAGACCCCGAGTTGCTCGCAGTTAACTCTGGGCGAGCCTGATTAATCCACTTATCAATCGCTAGTAATGCAGGTGCACCTATTGGACAGGTCCGCTCTTTTCTTCCTTTTCCAAATACGCGAACTGTATTTCGATTGCGATCTATATCTGCCAAATCCATACCGCATGCTTCTGATACTCGTATGCCTGTTGCATAAAGTAGTTCGACTAATGCGATGTTTCGAAGTGCGAGTGGGGTTTGTTCTTCTCCAGCGGCTAATTCCAGTGAATCAAAAACTTCTGTCGCTTCGGAAATAGTTAACACATGCGGAAGAGTGCGATGGCCTCGTGGAGTGGCTAATCGATCCCCCACATCAGTTGGCAAAATCCCTTTCCGTGCCGCCCATGCAGTGAAAGTTCTTACTGAAACTGCTCGACGTGAAATTGTGGTTCGCGCGCCACCTTTGCTTTGTTGATTTGCCAACCAAGAACGGATGATCGCCAAACTCAGTGCACTTGGTTCGGAAACTTTCATCCGTTGTGCATGCTCGGCTAATGATGTTAAGTCACCGATATAAGCCCGGATTGTGTGTTCAGAAAGATCCCGTTGCGATCGCAAATGTTCTTCGTACTGAGCAAAGAGGCCAGCAAAAGCTTCGCTTACCATCTCTGACATATGTAAAGGTTACTCGGGTTTAATCCCTTGACGCAGTAAGCCATAAGTAACTGCATCCTCTAATGCCATTTCCGAGGCTGCGATAACATTTTCGTGAACCCCTAAAGTGGTCCATTCCGCTTTACCATCACTTGTTTGTACGAGAACCCGCGTTACCGCTCCGGTACCAAGACGGCCTTCCAAAATCCGGACTTTGTAATCAGTTAATTCAAGGATCGCAAGTTCTGGGTAAATACTTTCAAGACCAGTACGCAGTGCGCGGTCAATCGCGTTAACTGGTCCATTTCCACTTCCAGTGGCTTCATAACTTTTACCGCGTGCAGTTATTTTTACTGATGCCCGGCTGTTAACTGCTCCATCTGCGCTCTTATCAACTGTGGTTGACCATTCATCCACGGTGAAGAAATGTAACTTCGCGCCAGCAATTTCCGCGCGCAACAAAAGTTCAAATGAGGCGTCAGCTGCTTCAAAGGTATATCCATGCGACTCTAAATCTTTTACACGTTCAACAACCCGACCTAAAACTTCACGATCTGGCCCAATATCAATTCCAAGTTCTTGGCTTTTTAATTCAATTGATGCACGGCCGGCCATATCAGAGACCAACATCCGCATATCATTTCCAACTTCTGCTGGATCAGTGTGTTGATACAAAGCGGGATCAACCTTAATTGCACTTGCATGCAATCCAGCTTTGTGAGCAAATGCTGAAAGACCGACATATGGCTGGCGCGCACTTGGTGCGATATTTGTTACCTCTGCAACTGCATGTGAAATTCTAAAAGCTTCTTTTAGCAAACCGGTAGGTAATACTTTTTTGCCTAGTTTTAATTCAAGATTTGCAATAATTGTTACTAAATCTGCGTTACCGGTTCGCTCACCATATCCATTTAAAGTTCCTTGCACATGAGTTGCCCCAGCATGAACTGCTGCAAGGGAGTTTGCAACTGCGCAACCAGCATCGTTATGACAATGAATTCCAACTCGCGCTGAAGTAACGCCAATTACATCATTAACTATTTCACTGATCTCATCAGGTAACGCGCCACCATTTGTATCGCAAAGAGCAACTAAATCTGCTCCGGCTGCCATTGAACTTTGAATAACTTCAAGTGCATATGCCCGATTAGATCTATAACCATCAAAGAAATGTTCCGCGTCTAGAAATACTCGCCGGCCATGATTTTTTAAATGTGTAATCGTGTCCCGAATCATCGCTAAGTTTTCAGCAAGGTCGGTTTTTAAAGCAAGGTCCACATGTACATCATGAGATTTTGCAACAAGTGTGATGATTGGCGCTTGGGAATCAAGAAGCGCGGTAACTTGTGCGTCATCTCCAGCTTTTACAAGTGGTCTGCGAGTTGCACCAAAAGCTACAAATTGTGCATTTTTAAATTTAATCTCTTTGGCGACTCGGGCAAAAAATTCAGTGTCTTTTGGATTTGCGCCAGGCCAGCCACCTTCAATAAACCCAACTCCCAAATCATCCAGATGTTTGGCAATGATCAATTTATCTTGGACCGAAAGATTTAGCCCCTCTTGCTGCGCGCCATCGCGCAATGTTGTGTCATAGATATGAAAAGCGTCTGAGGTCGGGCTCATTTGATGACTTTGCTCATCCAACCATGTGTGTCCACTTGTGAACCATGTTGTATTCCAAGTAAACGCTCACGCAATGCCAAAGTTATTGGGCCAGGTTGTCCATCACCGATCTGCCAATTTCCATTTGCACTCTTAGCTTCACCAATTCCAGTGATTACCGCTGCAGTTCCACATGCAAAAGTTTCAGATATCTCACCGCTTGCAGCACCTGATCGCCAATCTTCGACACTGATCATCACTTCCTCGACTTTAAAACCTAGATCATCTGCAACAGTCAACAAAGAATCGCGTGTGATGCCAGGAAGTAAAGTGCCAGTCAGTGATGGTGTGACTATGCGGGCATCTTTACCTTTTCCTTTAACGAAGAAAAGGTTCATGCCACCCATCTCTTCAATCCATTTACGTTCTACTGCATCTAGCCAAACAACTTGATCACAGCCCTCTTTTGCGGCAGCTCTTTGGGCTAATAATGAAGCTGCGTAATTTCCACCGCATTTTGCTTCTCCGGTTCCACCTTTTGAAGCGCGTACATACTCATTTGATATCCACACTGATACGGGTTTAGTGGGATTGAAATAGGCGGCGGCTGGTGTTGCAATAATTAAAAAGGTTGCTCTGCTTGATGGACGCACTCCTAAGCCAACTTCACTTGCAATCATAAAGGGGCGAATGTAGAGCGACTCACCTGGATTGTTTGGCACCCATCCAGCATCAGCTTTTACTAATGCTTCAACTGCGGCTACAAAATCTTTAATGGGAAGTTCTGGGAGTGCAATACGTGCGGCACTTCGCGCAAATCGCGCTGCATTTGCATCTGGGCGAAATAATGAGATTGCACCATCTGGTTGGCGATATGCCTTCATGCCTTCAAATATCTCTTGACCATAATGAAAAACCATTGTCGCTGGATCTAAAGTAAGGGGCGCATATGCGGTCAGGCGAGCATCATGCCAACCTTTTTCTTCGTTCCATTCTGCAATAAACATATTGTCGGTGAAATACTTTCCGAATCCAGGTTGAGCCACTCGCGCAACACGTTCTGCATCGGCCACCGGGTTAGGGTTTGGATTTATCGTGATCTGCATGAGCTCTCCTTATTTATCACTATCACGCAAGTGCTGCAGTGATTGCATCACCGATCTGTGAAGTGGAACGATCTGAACTTCTGGATTTCAAATCTGCGGCAACCGCGGCTTCGACTTTTGCGCCAGCCTCTTTGTAACCAAGGTGGTTCAATAACATCGCAACCGAAAGAATTGTGGCTGTCGGATCCGCAATACCTTTGCCGGCAATATCAGGAGCAGTTCCATGTACCGGTTCAAACATCGAAGGAAATGCTCCTGTTGGATTGATATTTCCACTGGCTGCTAATCCAATTCCGCCACAAACTGCAGCAGCGATATCAGTCAAAATGTCACCGAATAAATTATCAGTCACTACAACATCAAATCTGCCTGGGTTTGAGACAAAAAACATTGATGCAGCATCTACGTGAATGTAATCTGTTGTAATGTCTGGATACTCTTTTGCAACCTCATTAAATGCCCGGGTCCATAGTGATCCAGCGCGTACCAAAACATTATTTTTATGAACCAATGTTAATTTTTTACGTTTACGCGTTCCAGCCAATTCAAATGCATAACGAATTGTTCGTTCTACGCCATAACGAGTATTAAGGCTCTCCTCAGTTGCAATCTCCTGTGCGGTGCCTTCGGCTAACACTCCACCGGCCCCTACGTAAGGTCCTTGAGTTCCTTCTCGCACAACGATGAAATCAATCTCATCCTTAGTCGAAAGGGGTGATTGCACATTTGGATATAAGCGAGCAGGACGCAAATTGATGTAATGATCAAAAGCAAAACGGATTTTCAGTAAAATGCCACGTTCAAGAATTCCACTGGGCACAGATGGATCTCCAATTGCGCCCAACAAAATTACATCGCATTTAGCGAGATCTGTGATCACGCTCTCTGGCAAAACTTCACCAGTGCGATGCCACAAACCAGCACCGAGATCAAAATTTTGATATTTAAACGAGACGCCGATTTGGGTTCCGATTTTATCTAGGACTTTTAAGCCCTCAGCAACAACCTCAGGACCAATCCCGTCGCCACCGATAACCCCTAATTTGATCTCTTTCATAGCCACTAAACCAATGTCACAAATCTAGCTTTAGCATCAGTTTCTTTTGCAACTTTTGCCAACAAATCTGCAGGTATCACTGAATCGACCGTAAGTACCATCAATGCTTCGCCGCCGCGCTCATCACGAGAAACTTGCATGCCAGCGATATTGATTTTTAATGCACCAAGTGCGTTGCCTACTGCGCCAACAACACCTGGGCGGTCGGTATAACGCAAGAACAACAAGTTTTCAGCGGTTGCAAGATCAAGATCGTAATTATCAATCTTGATAATCTTTTCAATACGGCGAATACCCATCAAAGTTCCGCTAACAGCAACTCTGCTTCCATCTGCAAGTGCTCCACATACTTCGACCATGTTTCGGTGGTCTGGGCTATCTGTATTTGTGGTGACAGTAGCTGTTAAGCCGCGATCACTAGCAAGTCCAGGAGCATTTACAAAGGTAACATCATTAACACCAGTTCCACTTAATACGCCACGCAATGCACTAGTCGATAAGACTGTGCAATCCTCGGCTGCAATCTCACCAAAGACGCAAACTTCTACGGATACTGGTGTTTCGCCAGAGATTCCAACCAAAACTTGCGCCAATTTTTCAACTAATGGAAGAGCAGGTCGTAGCACTTCAGCAATTGCGCCACCTTTTACGTTAACAGCATCAGGAACTAATTCGCCCGCAAGAGCTTTACGAACTGAAACTGCAACTGCAATTCCAGCACGCTCTTGGGCTTCATCAGTTGAAGCACCTAAATGTGGAGTTGCGACAACTTGATCCAATTGAAACAAAGGTGAATCAACACAAGGTTCAGTTGAAAATACATCTAGACCTGCACCGGCTACGCGGCCTGATTTGATCGCGTCGTAAAGTGCTTCCTCATCAAGTACTCCACCACGAGCAGCATTAATAATGCGAACTGTTGGTTTAACTTTCTTAAGTGCCTCAACGCCAATCAAGTTTGCAGTCTCTTTGGTTTTTGGAAGGTGAATAGTTATGAAATCAGCTTCTGCAAGCAAGGTGTCAAGATCAACTAAACGAACATCTAATTGCGCAGCACGTGCTGGTTGTAGATAAGGATCATATGCAATCACATTCATACCAAAAGCTTGCATGCGATGTGCAACTAATTGACCAATTCTTCCAAAGCCAACAATTCCCAAAGTCTTTTCAAATAATTCAGCACCGGTGTACTTCGAGCGCGCCCATTTACCAACACGAAGCGCTGCATGTGCTGGAGAGATGTGGCGAGCCGAAGCAAGCAGAAGTGCAATTGCAAGTTCCGCTGCTGAAACAATATTTGAAGTTGGTGCATTAACCACCATAACTCCAGCAGCAGTTGAGGCTGGAACATCAACATTGTCTAATCCCACTCCTGCACGAGCAATAACTTTTAATCCTTTTGCAGCAGCAATCGCTTCAGCATCCATTTTTGTGGCTGAGCGAATTAATACTGCGTCTACTCCAGCAGCAAGTGCGGGCAATAACTCTGCCCGATTTGCTCCATCACAATTTCGAATCTCGAAATCAGGACCAAGTGCATCAACTGTTGCGGGACTTAACTCTTCTGCAATTAATACAACAGGTTTAGCCACGCGCAGCCGAACCTTCACGGTAATCATCAGAGGATTTAACCCATGACATCATCGCGCGAAGTGAACGTCCAACTGCTTCGATTGGATGAACTTCACCTTTTGCGCGAAGCGCTTTAAATTCAGGTGCGCCAGCATCTTGATCGGCAATAAATCTTGCGGCGAATGAGCCGTTTTGGACATCTTTCAAAATTGCTTTCATGTTTTCTTTAACATGCGGATCAAGTACACGTGGACCTGAAACATAATCGCCGTATTCAGCAGTATCTGATACTGACCAACGTTGTTTAGCGATTCCACCCTCGTACATAAGGTCAACAATTAATTTCAATTCATGTAAACATTCAAAGTAAGCAACTTCTGGTTGGTAGCCAGCTTCAATCAAAGTTTCAAAACCATATTGAACTAATTGTGAAGCGCCACCACAAAGTACTGCTTGCTCACCAAATAGATCTGTTTCGCACTCTTCAGTGAAAGTGGTAAGAATTCCGCCTGCACGTAATCCACCAATAGCTTTTGCATATGAAAGTGTTAATGGCCAGGCTTTTCCGGTTGCATCTTGTTCAACTGCAACAATTACCGGAACTCCACGACCAGCTGAGTACTCACGACGAACTAAATGTCCTGGGCCCTTTGGCGCAACCATACAAACATCAATCTCTGAACCAGGCTTGATATAACCAAAGCGAATATTAAATCCATGACCAAAGAAAAGTGCCGAACCTGGTTTTAGATTTGGCGCAATTGAATCATTGTAAATATGACGTTGCACATGATCTGGCGCAAGCAACATAATTACGTCTGCCTCTTTAACTGCATCTGCGACGCTAACAACACGCAATCCTTCTGCCTCTGCCTTAGCGCGAGATTTTGATCCTTCGGCTAGACCAACCCGCACATCCACGCCACTGTCGCGCAAGCTAAGTGCATGGGCATGACCCTGTGAGCCGTAGCCAATTACCGCAACCTTCCGTCCTTGAATAATGGATAGGTCGGCATCGTCATCGTGATACATAGTTGCCACAGGAGCACTCTCTTTCTAGTTAGATCTGGACTGGGTTTTCCTATATGAATCGGGCTATATCGTACGCCTCATTGCAACTAGCCCGGACTGCGTTAATTCGAGGATTCCAAAGGGGTCAAGGGCGCTTGCAAGGGCTTCGATCTTGGTTGAAGTATCAGTTATCGAGACGATCGCTGAAGTTGGCCCCATCTCAGCCACCTTGCCCCCATGCTCGGCGACTAGTGCCCGCAACTTTTCTTGGTTGGCGGCGGTAACTGAAACCCGTACTAATAAGAGTTCAATCTGAACTGATGAACTTTCATGCATCTCTTCAATTGCAATTACGTTGATCAATTTATCTAATTGCTGAATAACTTGATCAAGTGCATGACCTTCAACGCTTACAACGATTGTAATTCGCGAGATTTCTGGATCTTGAGTTGGTCCAACAGACAAGCCTTCAATGTTGTAACCGCGACGCGAAAAGAGTGCAGATACGCGCGCTAAAACTCCAGATCGATTTTCTACTAATACTGAAATTATGTGCGAGGTGCGCTCTAGTTTCATTAGAGTTCCTGCGAATCCCAGTCGGGCGCGAGTTCGCGCGCAACCATAATCTCATCATTTGATGTTCCAGCAGCAACCATCGGCCAAACCATTGCATCCCTAAAAACTCCGAAATCAACTACAACAGGTTGATCATTAATTGACATTGCTTTTTCAATTGTCTTGTCAACATCTTCAGGACGTTCGCAACGCAATCCAATACAACCCATTGCATCTGCTAATTTTGTGAAATCTGGAATTCGCTTAGAGTGCAGATCGGTATTTGAGTAACGTTCGTTGTAGAACAAAGTCTGCCATTGACGAACCATGCCAAGACTTTCATTATTTATAACTGCAACTTTGATCGGAATATTATTAAGTGCGCACGTAACTAGTTCTTGATTAGTCATTTGGAAGCAACCATCACCATCAATTGCCCACACAGTGGTATCTGGTGCACCAACTTTTGCCCCCATGGCCGCAGGAACTGCGTAACCCATCGTTCCTAAGCCGCCAGAATTTAGCCAAGTGCGTGGTTTCTCATATGAAATAAATTGTGAAGCCCACATTTGGTGCTGACCTACTCCTGCAGTAAAGATCGTATCCGGACCAGAGATCTTTCCTAATCTTTCAATTACATATTGCGGTGAAAGCGCGCCATCTTTAGGAATGTCATATCCAAGTGGGAAAGTTGAACGCCAAGAATTAACTTGCTTGATCCATGCAGTGAAATCTGGATGAGCTTTTGCATATTGAGCCTTTAATGCAGGCAACAATAAGGAGATCGTATTTCTTACATCCCCAACAATTGCAACATCAGCTTTACGATTTTTTCCAATTTCAGCTGGGTCGATATCGGCGTGAATAACTTTGGCACCAGGAGCGAATGTTGAAAGCTTTCCAGTAACGCGATCATCAAAACGTGCGCCCAAAGTTATTAATAAATCTGATTTTTGAAGCGCCGTAACTGCAGCAACGGTTCCGTGCATACCCGGCATACCTAAATGAAGCGGATGACTATCAGGAAAAGCACCGCGCGCCATCAAAGTTGTCACAACTGGAATTCCACTTGCTTCGGCGAGCGCAAGTAACTCGCGGTTCGCATTTGCTTTTATTACTCCTCCGCCGACATATAGAACTGGTCGGGAAGATTGCACAATTAACGCTGCTGCATCCTCGACATCACTTTGTTTCGGTTGCGAATGATCGCGATATCCTGGAAGTGAAATAGAGGTTGGCCACTTGAATGTAGTTTCGGAAGTCAGAGCATCCTTTGCAATATCTACAAGCACAACTCCGGGGCGGCCAGTCGCAGCGATATGAAATGCTTCTGCGATTGCCTGTGGAATATCTGCTGGATTGGTTACTAAATAATTATGTTTTGTAATTGGCATCGATATTCCACGAATATCTGCTTCTTGAAATGCGTCGGTACCAATTGCACCTGATGGAACTTGGCCAGTAATCGCAACCATCGGAACAGAATCCATCTGCGCATCTGCAATTGGAGTGACTAAATTTGTAGCACCAGGACCTGAGGTCGCTATACAAACACCGACTCGACCAGTTGCTTGCGCATAACCAGTTGCAGCATGCCCAGCTCCTTGTTCGTGACGAACCAGAATGTGGCGAATACTGCTGTCGAAAAGCGGATCGTAGAACGGCAAAATTGCACCGCCTGGAATTCCAAACATCACGTCAACGCCGGCGTGCTCCAATGAACGCACGAGGCTAGCTGCCCCATTCATCTTTTTATCGTTCTTATCGCTCATCGTTCACGCTCCTTTTCTCAAGTAATCTCAAACCCGGCAAAACTCTCCTTTAATGCGAAAACCCTCAGTGTCTGCACTGAGGGGTGGCACACGATCCAAGAGATGCTAGATCGCGCGCTGTCCTACCACGAGAATTTTTGACATGGCTTTATTCTCCTCTCTTACCCATATTTTGGTCAACCCCAATTTATGTGGCCTACCTCATTAATTTGATCAACTTGATCAGTTTGATCAATTTGCTCAACTTAACTAATCGCAGACCGCACCTTTCGAGGCGCTGCCAACCAATTTGGCGTATTTAGCCAAAACTCCGCGGGTATATCTATTTGGTAAGGGCTTAAATGATTTGGCCCGTTCAGCCAGTTCTGCAGGATCAACTAATAAGTCCAAGGTGCGGGCGATGATGTCGATCTTGATTTGATCCCCATCTCTAACTAGTGCGATCGGCCCACCATCAACCGCTTCTGGGGCAACATGGCCAACGCATAATCCAGTGGTTCCACCTGAGAAGCGGCCATCGGTGAGTAAAAGAACTGATTTACCCAGGCCGGCACCTTTAATTGCTCCGGTGATCATCAACATCTCCCGCATTCCAGGTCCACCTTTTGGACCTTCGTAACGGATCACAACCACATCACCTGCTTGGATGGTGCCATCTTCAAGTGCTTCCATTGCGCTTTGCTCGCGTTCAAAAACTCGGGCCGGTCCTTCAAATACATCGACGCCAATTCCAGCAACTTTTGTAACTGCACCTTCAGGTGCAAGTGAGCCGCCAAGAATTGTAATTCCACCGCTTGGTGAGAATGGAGCCTTCGTTGAATAAAGAACTTCTCCATCTGCTTTTTGTGGCGCCAGATTTGCTAAATTCTCAGCCATTGTTTTTCCAGTAACAGTTAAGCAATCTCCGTGCAAAAGTTTTGCATCAAGGAGTGCGCGTAACACAACTGGAATTCCACCAACTTTATCGACATCACTCATTACAAATTTACCAAATGGTTTTAAATCTCCTAGTAATGGGACTTTTGATCCGACGCGGTGAAAATCATGTAATTCCAAATCAACATCAGCTTCATGTGCCATTGCTAAAAGATGGAGCACGGCATTTGTGGAACCACCAAGTGCCATAACAATTGTGATCGCATTTTCAAATGCACGTTTTGTCATGATGTCACGGGCAGTTATTCCTTGACGAATTAATTCAACAACCGCTTCACCAGATTGACGTGAGAAGTTTTCGCGACGACGATCTACCGCAGGTGGAGCAGCCGATCCTGGTAATGACATTCCAATTGCTTCAGCAACAGATGCCATCGTGTTTGCGGTGTACATACCGCCACAGGCACCTTCTCCTGGACAAATTGCGCGTTCAATCCGATCCACTTCATCGCGGGTAATT
The DNA here is from genome assembly GCA_010031635.1 of Actinomycetota bacterium. Taxonomy (GTDB): domain Bacteria; phylum Actinomycetota; class Actinomycetes; order Nanopelagicales; family Nanopelagicaceae; genus UBA3012. The sequence continues at coordinate 2,559 of RGZI01000022.1, read as the reverse complement.
AATCCACGTGCACATGCACCAACTGCTTCAAATGCATCAATTAGTGTGACATCTTTTCCATCAACATTTCCTGGCAAAGTTGTTCCTGCGTAAATAAAAACACTTGCAACATCGATGCGCGCAGCAGCCATCATCATGCCCGGAAGTGATTTATCACAACCGGCTAACAAAACCATTCCATCAAGTCGCTCTGCTTGCATAACTGTTTCCACAGAATCGGCAATAACCTCGCGAGAAACTAATGAGAAGTGCATTCCTTCATGTCCCATTGAAATTCCATCAGAAACAGAAATGGTTCCAAATTGCATCGGAAAACCACCTGCAGCGTGAACGCCTTCTTTTGAAGCAGATGCAAGTCGATTTAGTGAAAGGTTGCATGGAGTGATCTCATTCCAAGAAGATGCGATTCCGATTTGTGGCTTTACCCAATCAGCATCACCCATTCCGACAGCTCGCAACATTCCGCGCGCAGGTGAACGCTCAAGTCCGTCGGTAACCATTCCGGATCTTGGCTTCATCGGATTGATTGGATTGATCGGATTAATTGGGGTGTTATCGCTCATATCGCCTATATTAACAATATTACGGGAGTTGAGCGGGCTAAGGCTAACTCCGGCTGATAAAATTGATAAAAGTAAGCGTTTTTGAGTTTAAGTTCATAAAAATCTAACCCACTATGAGACCTAGAGAGTAGTTAATTTCATGTCATTTACAGAACACCAAAACCAGATTCCAGATCCAACCAGATGGCGGGCGCTGCTTGTAATTGCAATAGCTCAATTAATGGTCGTCCTTGACTCATCCATCGTAAATATTGCCATCCCAAGTGCAAAAATTGATTTAGGAATTACAGACGCAAATCAAAGTTGGGTTGTGACTTCTTATACTTTGGCTTTTGGTTCCCTGCTCCTACTTGGTGGACGAATAGCGGATTTTATTGGCCGGAAGAAAAGTTTCATTATCGGATTACTTGGCTTCGCAGGAGCTTCAGCTCTGGGTGGTCTCGCACAAACACAGGAAATTTTATTTGCATCACGTGCATTGCAAGGTGCATTTGGAGCGCTTCTTACGCCAGCTGCCCTCTCACTAATCAACGTGACATTCACGATTCCAAAAGAACGCGCTCGTGCATTTGGTGTCTACGGTGCAATTTCTGGTGGAGGCGCAGCAATTGGATTAATTCTTGGCGGGGCGCTTACTGAATTTGCTTCATGGCGTTGGTGCTTATGGGTAAATGTTCCAATCGCGATCATCGCAGTCTTATTGGCATTCCCATTTGTACATGAATCAAAAGCTGGCGGAGAGCACTCATATGACTTGCCAGGCACTGTCACAGCAACGCTTGGTTTGTTGAGTTTGGTTTACGGATTCACCAAAGCGGCTAAAGATGGCTGGGCAACACCATCCACTCTTTACTTCTTTGGGATAGCTGGAATTTTACTAGTTGCCTTCTTCTTAATTGAGAAAAATGTTAAAAATCCTTTACTGCCTCTGCGAATTATTACGGAACGAAATCGAGGCGGTTCTTACCTTGGATCGATGATGGTAGGTGCTGGTTTATTCTCTATGTTTTTATTCCTCGGACTCTACCTACAAGTGATTTTGGGATACTCACCACTTAGGACTGGCTTTGCATTCCTACCATTTTCAATTGGAATTATTATTTTTGCGGGAGTGGCAAGTCAATTACTTCCCCGAGTCGGACCGAAACCATTAATTATCTGGGGATTGATTCAAGCAACAGTTGGATTAATTCTCTTAACTAGAATTACTCCTGAGACGGGTTACATAACTCATGTTTTACCTTCATTGATAATCATGAGTACGGGAATGGCTTTGGTCTTTATTCCTATCTCAACTACAGCACTTCATGGAATAGGTGGACGTGATTCTGGAGTAGCAAGTGCAGCTCTAAACACTAGTCAACAAGTCGGTGGCTCACTCGGAACTGCTTTATTAAATACCATCGCTGCCACTTCAGCAGCAAATTACTTAGTTAATAATCCAGGGTTAGGCGATAAAGCAAACACTTTTGCATTGACACATGGTTATACCGCATCATTTAAAGCTGGTGCTGCGATGTTAATTGTTGGAGCAATTGTCATGATGATCTTTATAAAGGTCGGCAAGGAATCTTTAGTCAAAAAAGATTAACTATGTCCTAAACTAATAAGCCAAGTAGAAGTTCGCGCACGCGCGCTGCATCTGCTTGGCCTTTAGTCTCTTTCATAACTGCGCCAATTAATGCACCTGCTGCTGGGATATTTCCGTCTCTAACTTTTTGTGCAGTATCTGGTTGTGCCGCTATTGCCCGCTCAATAGCTGCAACTAACTCTCCTTCATCAGATACAACTTTGATTCCACGTGCTGCGATGACCTCTGCAGGACTTCCCTCACCAGCTATTACACCTTCAACTACTTGTCTGGCTAATTTATCTGTTAAATCTCCAGCTGCTACTAAGGCAATAATTTCGGCAACATCTTTTGGAGTGATCGGCATTTCAATAACTTCAACTTCGCGCTCATTTGCAACTCTTGAAATTTCTCCAAGCCACCAAG
>RGZI01000210.1 GCA_010031635.1 Actinomycetota bacterium | reverse complement strand
AAGATCACCGACGCCATTCCATGTTTAATGGATGCGTTACGTGCAAGATCAAGTCCAAGAGTCGATTTACCAATAGCAGGACGCGCAGCGATAACAATCATATTTCCGGGGTGTAGCCCATTTGTTAACTCATCTAAATCTTTGAATCCAGTAGGTACACCATTTAAAGTTCCACCGCGAGAACCAATAGCTTCAATCTCATCTAAGGTTCCAGCAAGCAAAACATTTAATGGTTGATAATCTTCACTTGCGCGGCGTTCGGTTACTGCATAAACCTCAGCTTGCGCTTGATCAACAACATCATCAACATCCCCTTCACTTGCAAAACCAAGTTGGACAATCTTTGTACCAGCTTCTACCAAACGTCGCAAGATTGCGCGCTCGCGCACAATGCGCGCGTAGTAACCGGCATTTGCCGCTGTTGGTACTGATGCAATAAGTGTGTGCATGTAAGGTGCGCCACCAACGCGACCAATTTCGCCAAGTTTTGTTAACTCAGCAGAAACAGTTACGGCATCAACCGGTTCGCCGCGACCATACAAATCTAAAATTGCTTCATAAATTAATTCATGTGCTGGACGGTAAAAATCATTTCCGCGCAAAAGTTCAACAACATCGGCGATCGCATCTTTACTTAACATCATTCCGCCGAGAACACCTTGCTCAGCTACAACATCGTGCGGTGGGACCCGTTCAAACTCTGGGGAACGGTTGGGTAATTCTGCGACTGACATTTACTCAAACCCCCTGCCCGCAATTGTTGTACTGCGCAAGATACGCATCATCACCGACACCCCAATTTGGGCTGTGTGAAAGGCGGGGGAGTAACTGTGGATAACTTAGATTTTGAAGGGGAGAAGTTGTGGATAAGAAAGTAGGTATTGGGCAGTCGACCCCATTTCCACGTTTACAGTGCTGGTGGGGCGATTGCCATGAAACAAAACAGGTGTGGATAGAGGTTTATTTCCCTTTCTCACTATTTGGGCAGGAGGAACAAAAAATGGGCCTACTCAATTGAGCAGGCCCAGGATTTCTAATCTTTTAACTTAAGCAGGTACTACCTCGATATTTACGGTTGCA
>RGZI01000209.1 GCA_010031635.1 Actinomycetota bacterium | reverse complement strand
ATTACTTTTCCAGCCCAGATCGATGCGAATGCACCTGTAAGTGGAATTCCCGCAAATATTAATGAAATCGCTTCGGTCATATGAGACTTTGGGATTCGCTTTTCAACCATAGAAATTGCTGTCGGAAATAACGGACCAACGCTTCCACCTAAGAAGAAATTGAGAACAAAGAGCACCGGAAGTGAGTTTATAAATGGGAGTGGGATTGCAAGTAAAGTAAATATGACTAAATTGATTCGAAATCTAATTCCGGCAGATATTTTCCATTTGATTCCACCATTGATCAGCGCAAAAACTAATCCTCCGACTGATCCCACACCTAAGAGCACTCCCGCTATTGCAGGATGTCCAATTTCACGAGTCAATGCAACAAACGCCAAATTAATTGGGCCAAAACAACCGCCAATAAGTATCAATGGAATAGCAACACAATGAATTGCACGGTTTCGAATAAGCGGTGGAAATTCACCGCGATCTAGAATTAGCGGTGTTGAAACTTCATGTGTAAACAACATCGCTCCGCCAATTAGGAAGAATGAGGTCGCGAGAATCAAACCTGCAGATGGTGAGACTGTTGAAATAGCTGTTGCTAGAACAGGGCCAGTGATATAGACCGTCTGGTCCAAGGCGCTTTCTAAACTATATGCAGTGTCTACTTTTGCCTTGTCATGATCACCAATCATCGACATCCAGCGCCGGCGAGTGAAGGATCCAATTGAGACAGAGGAAGACTCCGCGACAATAACTGCAACAAACCAACTCCATATTGGTGCATCAAAAGAAACCAAAGCAATAAATGTGAACATCGCTAGTGCGCGTATTGGCACCGCAATTTTTAGTACAAACTTCTGTCCTCTCTTATCTGACTGATTGGACCAAAAAGGTGTGGAAAGAACTGTCGTCAATGCTGCTACGCCTGTCAAAGCTCCAGCAATGGCATATTTTTGCTCTGCACCAAGTACGATGAAAATAATCGCAAGTGAATCCATTCCGCCAGGCATTCGAGCAATTAGGCCTGAGAATGAAATCCGGATTGCTCCTGGAACTCTAAATAGCGATTTATAGGTCTCAAGCACAAAT
>RGZI01000208.1 GCA_010031635.1 Actinomycetota bacterium | reverse complement strand
CATAATCACTCGCTTTTAGCTCTAATGGATCAATGGTTTTCTTGCGGCGTGATGGCATTTTTGCACCATCTCCTGTGGTGTTTCGATGCCCTGAAATATCTTTATCAGTGATTAATACAACTTTTATGACATCGTTAATAAAGCCAAACTCAAGACTTGAAGTTGTAACAATTACGCCATCTCTGGTTGGCGCATTTTTTATCGACTCACTTTTTCTTACTGGTACATCAGAATCAACCAAAATATCGAAAAAACGATCCGCTAACCCGTGGCTTTGTGCAGATAAGAGAACTAAGTAACCGTTGCGGAACCAATTGGCGATATCTGCAACAACTTTTTCGTTATTGCCTTTATAAGGTTCATGTGGCAAAAAATCTTCGATAAATGTTGAATCGTCGCCACCAAAGTTATTGATGCTGCGCCAACCAAAACTACGACTATTTTGGGCGTACTCGCGAAGTTCATCAAATGACGAATAAGTGCCGCCACCTAATAAATTACGCAAATCAATGGGAGTGGCGCCACCATTTGCGGCGTTAGACCAAGCTGCTTCCAAAAACTCATTGCTAGTATTGACTAAGTCGAGCGTTCGGGATCTATTTCGTTCTTCATCTAAAAGAATTAGTTCGCTCCCCTTGCTTAAATAAGAAAGAAGCGGCTTCATCGAAGGCGATAAGGCTGACGCTAGCGACTCCATGCCTTCTACATAAGTACCTTGCGAAATTCGAGTACAAATATCACTTAGCTCTGGATATGCACCGGCTAGCGCAAGTGCGCGGGCCTTTACATCATCAGTTATTAGAAGTTCACGACACGGCAATATTTCTAATTTTCCAAGATAAGGGGTAAAAGTTCGCTGATCCGAAACTGCAAAATAGCGCATCTCTTCGACTTCATCACCGAAAAAATCAATACGAACTGGGTGTTCTTCTAATGGTGGAAAAATATCTACGATCCCACCACGAACTGCAAAATCTCCGCGACGTTCTACTAAATCCGTTCGGGTGTAAGCCATAAAAGTAAGTTGCGAAACCAATTTAGAAAGCGATATCTCTACTCCTATTTCTAATTGCTGTAATG
>RGZI01000207.1 GCA_010031635.1 Actinomycetota bacterium | reverse complement strand
TCATAGGTCTTATTTCGGTGGTGAAATTTTTATGATCGGCACATTTGTAAATGTTGTTGCCATATTGATAGGCACGACTCTGGGAACTCTCATCGGATCTCGGATTCCCAATAGAACCAGAACTTTAGTTACCGATGCTCTCGGGCTGGTTTCTTTTTTGGCAGCTGCGGGTGCTGCCTCGGCAATGTGGAATGCAGATTTTATAAAAGCAGTAGGTGATGGATGGCCAATTTTAGTTGTGCTTGGATCCTTGTTAATTGGCGGTTTGATTGGATCTGCTTTAAAGATTGAAGACCGCTTAAACGGTTTAGGTGAGGTTCTGGAGAGAAAGTTTTCTAAATCAGATGATGGAAATTTTGTTGCAGGTTTTGTTAGTGCGTCTTTAATTTTTTGCGTTGGTCCGATGGCGATCTTAGGAAGTATTAGTGATGGCCTTGGCGAAGGAAACTCACTTTTGATTCTGAAAAGCGTGATGGACGGATTTGCGGCAATAGCTTTCGCTGCAGCACTTGGATGGGGAGTTGGTGCCTCTGCTCTTTCTGTACTTGTATATCAGGGAGCATGGAGCGCTGTTGGCTTCGCATTAGGTTCAGTTTTGGCGGAGTATCAAATTGCAGCGATGACTAGCGTTGGGGGAATGCTTCTCGTTGGAATAGGAATGCGATTATTGAACTTCAAGATAATCGCCGTCGGTGATTTGTTACCGGCTCTGGCCATCGGACCACTCTTAGCTGTTTTAGTGGCTAACCTTCATTAAATCTTAGAAATATCAATAACAAAGCGATATTTAACATCAGATTTAACGGTTCGATCCCATGCGGTGTTGATGTAATCAGGTGCGATAACTTCGACATCACTTGTGATGTTATGTTCTCCAGAAAAATCTAACATCTCCTGCAATTCGCGAACGCCACCAATCATGGATCCGGCTAAACGTCGACGTTGGCCAAGTAGCACACCTGCTGGAACACTGTAAGGGGCTCCAGGTAAACCGATTAGTACCAAAGTGCCATCTAATTTAAGCATTCCCAAATAATCTTCCAGGTTTAGGTCAACAGATACGGTATTTAGGATCAAGTCA
>RGZI01000206.1 GCA_010031635.1 Actinomycetota bacterium | reverse complement strand
GGCTTGAGCAAATAATGCGTCAAAACTCTTTGAGCCATCATCATCTAAAATCTCCATAGAAGATCCTCGATGTTGGTGCGGCATATTCCCTTGAATTTGGGTGTCTGCCCAAAGTTGCGCAACTGTTGCATACTTTTTTGAACGACCATCTCCGACATTAAATGTGTAAATTCGTCGTGGTAATTGTAATTTATATGGTGGCTTCATTCTTAAACGATCTAAAGCGTTATCGTCTACTTGAATTCCAAGTCCTGGTCCATCTGGGACTTTTGCATATCCACCTTTTATCGTTAGTGGAGTTGCCAGCAAATCTTCCTTGAAGGAGGTAACCATACTTACATATGGCCAATGCGCTTGACTAAGAATTGCTCCCAATTGCAGAGACAATGCGACAGTAATTCCTGATCCACACAATTGAATAAAGGCGCCTTTGTTATGAGTAGCCAATAAAGTACCAATTTTCAATACGCGATTTATACTGCCATCGACTACATAACCATCCACTGCATTTTCACGCATTTGTTCAACAAATAGATCTTCGGCGAAATGAGTTGCGATTGGCCTGCTGGCCCGTTCTCTTACCGCTCTTTGCCCGACGATATCGTCACGAGCAATTGGATCTTCAAACAACCCAACTCTTTCTTCCAAACTAAGTTCAGCTAAAACAGGCACTGCATTTGCGGATTGATTAAGTTGGCAATTCCAGTCAATATCAATTGCATAACCAATTGGAGTTACTTTGGAAATTTGACTTACCTGCTCATAGATATCAAACCAAGGTCTTGCCTTGATTTTATGTGCCATGTAACCGGCTTTTACGGCTAGCTTTGCTTCAGCCGCTAAAACATCAGGCGGGGCTTCCATATTCCACCAAGAAACTGGACACCACTGGCGAACCATTGGCTTGCCAAATAATTGGTGCACTGACATCCCTGTTGCTTTGCCTACAGCATCATAAAGCGCCATCTGCACACCAGCACCCAAAGTCTCGTCAGTCATTAAATCACTGATAGGTCGTCCAATAATTCTGGCTACTCCCTCATCGGTAACAGAATGGGACACAGCGACATAATCAATCATCGTTTCGCCATAACCAACCACATCTGGATC
>RGZI01000205.1 GCA_010031635.1 Actinomycetota bacterium | reverse complement strand
AACTGCCGTCGACCCATCAGGGTTCAAACATAAGTGCATTAAGTCTGGCAAGAAATTGATCTGGGATAAAGGTATGGAATTGGGCGATTCAGGCTCACAAAAGAAAGTTGATCCAAGCGCCTCAAGTTCGTCCTGGCCAAGTTCAAACACTGAATATATAACAGCGGTACCAGTTGACTTAGATCAAATTAATAGTATTTCAAAATATGCCAGTTGCTCAGGACACAACCGAGATGGTTACACCTTTGAAAAAGTGCTAACCAGCAACCTATCGCTCAAACATTATTGGTATCCCATCGCTATATTTCAAGGAACAACTGATCAAGTAAAAGTATTTGCTCCCTTTGATGGGATAGTTTCTATTATTCAACTTGAAGCCAATAAAGGTGCTTTAGGTCGTCCAAAGACCGGTAATGGGTTAGGTCTATCTACATCAGTAGATAAGAATGTTGTTTTTGAATTCGGCCATATCTATTTTACGAAAAGTTTCAAAGTGGGAGATTCGATTAAATCTGGCCAGTTGTTGGGCTATGCCGCACTGGGAGACCCAGGCTTTGATTTTGATATTGATTTGACTGGAAAATCACGTGCTCCGGATGGGGCCGAGATTTTAGGAAGCATTTTTGATCACATGAGCAAGAAAGTACTCGACGCCTTCGCAGTCCATGGAATCACGCCAGCTGAAATGAAGATTTCAATTGCCGATCGTAAAAAACAACCGTGTGATTTTAATTCAGGGACTGGCCGCACTACCGCCGATTGGGTAGCGCTGAAAGGTGAATCAATAAAGACCACGGTTAGTTCATCGCAGAGTAATTCTGGTAATTCTGGCAATGGAGCAAAGCCAATCGAAACACAAAAGCCAAATACACCTACTGATATCGGAAATCCTGCTTTTCAAGAACTAGGCGCCAAATGCGATCCTTCAAAGGTGGCATCCGGAAAAGCGATGGATGGAACTCAATTGATGTGTATAGCCATTTCCGCTGCTGAAGGTTCCTGGCAGAAAAAATAGTTACTCACGAATAAGGTTTGAGCACTTCTGGCGGAGGATGAGGGATTTGAACCCTCGGTAGGTTGCCCTACACACGCTTTCCAAGCGTGCGCACTCGGCCGCTATGCGAATCCTCC
>RGZI01000204.1 GCA_010031635.1 Actinomycetota bacterium | reverse complement strand
GGCGCAAAAGTTACTCAGCGTTAATAAAAGCAAAGTGGCCTCACGCGACGAACTGTGAGGCCACTTAGTGTGCGTACCGCTGGCGGGAATCGAACCCGCTACACTTCCCCTACGTCAGAGCGTTGCAAATCTTGAGCTACAAGTTAAAGACCCCGTCAGAAATGGCGGGGTCTTTAACATTTGATTAACAGCTTTTAGTTTTGCACATTTAGTTAGTATCAAAAAATATCAAATTAATCATCGGGTTATTTTTCCCCTACCCGTTTCTTTCTCGAAGCAAGTTGAGCACGCTCGCCAGCGTTCACTCACTTGTTTTCCCTGCTAATCGCAGGGGAAATCGAGAAAGGAGGACGTTATGGATTATGGAAACTGGATCGCCTTGTTGGCGATTTTCGCTAACTTAATGATTTCGATTATTAAGAGGCGAAAGGCTCACCCAGAAGATGAGTGAGCCCAGTTGTACAAAATCCCTCTAACGAAGGGTAGGTGGTTTCGGGAAGAAATTCCCGGACCATCTGGCGAAAGCATATAGCTAATTGAGTTTGAAATGTAAGAAAATGTTCTTAGAGGTGGTTATCTCTGATTGTTAAGTTAGTTAAACACTTTAAATCTTAACCACTCTTCAGGGGCTTGAAGCGCTCTCAATCTCAGAGTGATGGTAATCAGACAATTGGCCGTGTGGTCTTGATAAACCGCAACCAAACAATTATTCTGTCCATCGTGGTGCGCAAAGTACTGACATTGGTAATTTCCTTGAGCCTGCCTGTGATCTTTGCCCCGGCTGCAGCATCGCAAGAGTATTTCCAATCAGAGACTCGATTCTGGGTGGACTGTTCCCTTGGATCTAGAAGTACCGACTGTGTACAGAGCGTTGAATTTAGTGACCCAACAAAAGAAAAGCGCGATGCCAATGGCCAGTTGGATTACTCATCGATTGTCTGGATAAAGACAACCCCAAAACTGAATTCCAAATTTGTATATAAGAAGAGTTCATATTCCACATCGGATTTTGAAAATTTGGATGGTAAAACATGTGAATCGATTGGGAATAACGCTGATTTCTTGCATGATGCTTGCTATACCGCGTCAGGGCTGCTGTCTGATGGAAAAGATCTCCTCTTCAGACTCCAGATCGGTGG
>RGZI01000203.1 GCA_010031635.1 Actinomycetota bacterium | reverse complement strand
TCTGCAAACTCTTCATCAACAATGATGGCTTCATATCCTGGTACTACTTTTCCAGTCATTCCCGGAACAATCTCATCATCTGATGCTGAGATGAAGATATGAAGCATCTCAGTTGCGCCAATCCCATCTATTAATTTGATACCTGTGGCCTCATGCCAAGAGTTCCATGTGGACTCAGGAAGGTGTTCTCCCGCTGAAACACATCGGCGCAGTGATGGCAGCTCTAAATTATTCGTGGACTTTAAGATTGCTCGATAAGCCGTCGGTGCCGTAAAGAGAACCGTTACTTTGTTCTCTCGTACCTTTTCGATTAAGACTGGCGGAGGAGCACCTTCCATGAGAAGGGTTGTAGCGCCGATTCGAAATGGAAAGACCAGGCTTGCACCCAGACCAAAAGTAAATGCTAAAGGAGCTGAGCAGGCAAAAATATCATCCTGAAGTGGCTTTAAAATCTCTTTAGAAAAAGTATCGGCGATAGCTAAAATATCGCGATGAAAATGCATAGTTGCCTTTGGCACCCCAGTTGAGCCTGAAGTAAATGCCAAAAGACTTACATCATCACTTGCGGTATCACATGCAGTGTGTGAAGAAGGAAATGCCGCGGCCTTTACAAATACATCATTGTCGCCGCCATAGATCAGAGTTTTACCGTCGAAGTTAGTAACTAAGTTCCAATCCTCCATAAATCTATGGTCAATGAGGGCAAATTGAACTTTTGCTACACCTAACATCTTCTCTAACTCATTAGCCCGCTGCAAGTGGATTGTTGTTACCGCTACTGCACCAACTCGAAGCACTGCCAGCCACAAAATGACGAGTGAGGCGCAGTTGGGACCGCGGAGCAAAATTCGGTTTCCCGACTTAACACCGATAGACTCTAGATAGTGTGCAACCTGTGAAATCTTTGCCAGGAGCTCTCCATACGTATAATTTCCATCACCAGCGATGATAGCTAATTTGTTGGGACCAACAATCTCTATTGTCTTATCAATTAATTCTTGGCTAGCATTTAAGCGCGCTGCGTAGTTGGTATCTATAAATTCTTGATTGAGCCAGGGCCACTGGTTGCGCGGTGGAAGGTTCTCGCGGGTGAAATTATCCAGATGGCCAGTTTTAATGAAACTCATTTGCTTGTCTCCC
>RGZI01000202.1 GCA_010031635.1 Actinomycetota bacterium | reverse complement strand
CGCAACAAAACTTCCTCCAAGGGCACCGGCAAATAACTTCCATCTCGCAATCTCTTTACGCGAGAGCGCTCTTCGAAGATTAGAAATACCCTCTCTAATCGAGGGATTAAATAATGCAATTATCGAAATTATTACAAGGCCCGAGCCAAATGAGACAAGAGCCGCCTCTAAACTGTTACCAGTACGGTAGGCGAGCTCCCCATTTGCACGAGCTTGCATGGCAATCATCACGCCTGAGAGTGCGGCGAGGAGATCTAAGCGCATTACGTATGAGTACCGTTGAACTCTCGCTTATCAGCAATCCAATCCATTAATGCGAACAAAACACCTGAGGCAACAAATGTTAAGTGGATGACAATGCGCCATTTTGTTCCTCCACCTACATGATCCTGACCAGCTAACTCAATAAAATCCTTTAATAGTTCGATTACTGAAATTGCTACAAGTGAACCAATTAATTTGATTTTAAGGCCACTAAAATCAATAGTTCCCATCCAGTGTGGGCGATCTTTTGACTCTGTTGCGACATCAATTCGGGATACAAAATTTTCATATCCTGCAAAAATGACCATCAGAATTAAGTTTGCTAAGAGGGTTAAATCCAATAAGGCCAATAAATCCAGCGTAAAGCTTTGTGGCGTTGCCTCACCTATATGCAGGGCTAAGTGGTAGAACTCAATTAAAAAACGAAAGGAGAGAAGAACTAAAGCTCCAACTAACCCCAAATACAGAGGCGCTAACAAGAACCGTGAGCGGAAGAGAACTACTTCAACTCCATGAGAGATTTTATTCATTTGAGGATTTTAACTTAACTATCGAGAGAAAGCGTTACATGAAGCCATTCTTCCTCAAGTTTATTTTTCTCTGACTCTATTTCAGCTAACTCTGTATCGATTGTAACTAACCGATTGGGTTCAAAGGCGGCGGCCTCTAGTTCGGCTTTTAGTTGAATAATCCGTAAATCGGCCTTCTCCATCTGGCGCTCTAGGCGAACTTTATCTTTCTTTAATTGGCGCTCCTCGGCGGCGCTAGAGCTCTTCTTCTCTTTCTGTGCAATAACTGGCGTATTCATCGCTTCGGAGCGAAGCTCTAAATACTCATCTACCCCACGTGGTAAATCGCGCACAGCGCTATCACCTA
>RGZI01000201.1 GCA_010031635.1 Actinomycetota bacterium | reverse complement strand
ACAAGGTTCTTGCCTTACTGATTACAGCCCTTACCTTGGCCTTCATTCAGCCGATAGCACTTGCAGCTGTTAAGCCTGGCACGACGTGCAAAACGCTCGGGAAAACAAGCACATCATCTGGAATCAAATACACCTGTATTAAGTCCGGAAAGAAGTTGGTTTGGAATAAAGGCGTTGCAGTGAAGAAAGCAACACCGACTCCAACACCTACTCCAACACCAACTCCAACACCAACTCCTACAACTAAACCAATTGAATTACCAAGCGTTGGATCAGCCTGCAAAACTCAAGGGGAGACGGCTACAAACGGGAGTACCAAATTAGTTTGTCGCAACACGGCTAATAACGTACTGAAATATTTTGAGCTCACAAAATCTTTCACGACTGCATCAAATCCAGTATCACCCGACAAGCTTGCAACATGCCGTTTAACAGATCAACGCCCGCTGCCTCATCAGCCTCAAGGCACCAAAATCACATACCCAGTGGATCCTCATTTTGGAAGTGTTAAGTCTGGTGTGCAGAAGATTGCCGTGGTTGGCCTTGATTTCAGCGATTCTCCGGGGCAAGGAAATCCAATCGAAATTCTTGGAAATAACCTAGAAAAAGCTAAAGAGTTCTTCAATTGGTATTCAAATGGAAAAGTAAAACTTGAATTTACAACCTATGACAAGTGGATACGCCTGAGTCAACCATCGAGTGCCTTCGTCACGGGTGAGCATTTCACCTCTACAGCAGGTGCTTTTTCAGTTCCAGATATGGCTAAAGAGTTCAATTCAGCAATTAATAAGCATATAAATTTGAGTGGGTACACGGCAGTGTTCTTTGTTTACCCAAAGACTATTGAAAAAATAACTGAAAACTTTGGTCAAGCAGCGGGTTGGGATGGGATGCCTGCTTTTTACGGATTTGCACCAAGTTATTACTCAATTGAATATCCATACTGGATTTACATCATTCATGAATTACTCCATGAGCAAGGACTTCAAGGGCACTCACCAAAGACAGCATGGCGCTTTGGAGTTCTTTTAAACGGTAATGGGTATACGGCAGGTATCAACTCTTGGGATGAATTAGCCGTTGATTGGCTCACTGAGGATGAGATCTACTGCGTTGACAAGCCTAATTTAAAGCCGGTTCA